>NZ_JBFBEZ010000064.1:0-32935 GCF_040701725.1 Streptomyces sp. NPDC093109 | reverse complement strand
CAGCAGGCCCCGATCACCTACGAGCAGCAGTCAGCTACCATCACACTTGCCGCATAACGACACGAACAGGTGTCCACCCTTCTGGGACAAGGCCCTTCCTTCTCCGCCTGAGTCACCGGCTGGATCTGGCCCCACAGCAGTTGGCGCGAAGAGTCGAGCTGGTCACCCCCGAAGATCTCCATGCCAAGGTCCCGGCTGGAAATCTGCTGATGATCGAACCAGCACGCCTGCACGCCTTCGCCGAAGCGACCCGCATGACCCCCGCCGCGGCCAACGAGCTCACCCTCCGCTCCTACGCCGACCGCTACCCCGCCCTCACACAGGCTCTGGTCCACCGGGGCGGCACTCTGCGACCGCGCAGACTCTCCCAGCCTTGGCTGCTGATGAGCCATTCACGTTATTGCCCGGCTTGTCTCGCAGGTGATGGAACGCCGATCCAGAACCGCCATGGCGGGCCCTGGAAGCGGCAGTGGCGGCTGGGTGTCGTCTTCGCCTGTCTCGATCACGGGACCTTCCTTCGCAGTGAGTGCCCGCGATGTCGGCTGCCCGCGTTGGGAGGCAGATCCGGCAGCTCCCTGGCCTTGTTGCCCGTCGCCAGCACGCCCAGGCTCCACCCCGCGCAGTGCCGCAACCCCTCCGGAGGCCCGGGCACGCGTGAAGTCTGTGGTCACCGCCTTGACGCCGCCGAACCAGTCACTGCCGCCCTCACCCCGGAACTGGCGAGAATGCAGGCCGACCTGCTGGCCCTCTTGGACAGTGGCGAGTCCGCTGAACTCGCCTTCCGCCGGTTCGCCGATCTCCAGGTCGCCGCCTCCCTGATCCAAGCGGGCTGGCCCTCGGCCGCCGCCCTCGCCCCCGCCGAAGCCCAGGCAGCTCTCGAAACGCATCTTTCATCAGGGCGGAAGAAGGCTCACGGAGCCCGCCCGGCGGCCGAAGCCATCGACCCTCCACCCGCAGCAGCGTGGAGCACGCCGCCCGGCGACACCCTCGCGACCGCCGGCCTCCTCTTCGCGGCCCACGACCTGCTCGCGCAAGACCCTTCCGGACCAGGCAGCACGCTGCCGCAACTGCTGCGGCAGCTTCCCACACGCGACGACCTCCGCTGGGGCAGGACCTGGCACATGCTCGCTCACGACGCATCTCCCTCGCTCCGGCGCCGGATCGACCAGATCTATCGGCACAGGCTCTCGGCCGAATGGATCCGACAGGGAGCCCCGACGCTGCGGGCCTCAAAAGCGAATACCACCCAGAAAATCTTCGCTCCTACCCGCACCCTCATGGACTTCGGGATCGCTCCTGAGCGCATCCCGCAGTCCCTTCCCAGCTCCTGGCTGCTTGCCGCCACCCTGGAGGCCGAGCAGGTTCCTATCAGCCACCGGCGACTCCGGCGTGTTCTCCCCGTCCACCTGGTCCAAGCGATCAGCGATATGAACTTCCTGGAAGCGGCAGCGTTTCTCGGCATCCCTACGTCCTGGACCACCCATGGCCGAGCGCTGATCAGGCCGCTGACCCCCTACCGAGACCTCAAGAACCGAGACCTACCGGCCACGCTGAAGCGCCTGGCCGAGCACATCGTCGGCCAGGAGAACATCGACTACCAGGCCCGCCGCATGCACTTCTCCGACTGGTCCATCGACGACCGGACCTGGGACGAGCTCTGCCGACACCACCGTCATGGCAAAGGCCCGAAGCCGGCAGAACGCACCCGAGAATGCGCCTCGGCCTTCGTCTGGAGTTGCGTCACTGGAAGCGAGTTCGCCCTCGCACCCGTCTTCCAGCCACCAATGCGGCCTCACGATCGAACGCAGTCCCAGGATTTGCCGCACCTGTCTCTTCTCCGACGTTGGGAATCACAAGAACAACCCGTCCCCTCCGCCGGCCTCTGCAGGGCCCTTGAAGATCACGTCAGCCACGTGGTCGCCACCATCAGTTACGCATCGTGATCGACGCGGACGCCAACCCGCCAACTATCACCCTCAAGATCCGCCAACCAGTTCCCTCCGCATGCTGGCGACCTGCACTGAAGGAGCTGTCACCCGCCAAATAGCAATCTCGGTCACAGCGGCTTCCGCGGTCCCTCGCGCGCTCCATCGCAGGACTTCAAGGCCGACCGAAAAATGTGTGTTCGACATCCGGGCTGTGTCGCTGAGCCTCGCGAACCAGCCGTGACCGACCGGGCGCGACGGCCGGTCTGCTCGCGTGCCAGATCGGCACGGGTGTGCTGGCCGCGCTGGGCCAGTTCGCGGTGACCGGGAGCCTCACGGCGCTGATCTCCTCCGGCGATATCACCGAGCGGCTCCGGGAGGCGGCTCCGCAGTTGGCTGTGATCGCCGTGACCGCGGGGCTGCGGGCTCTGCTAGGGATTACCGTGGCCTGGCTGACCGGACGGCTGCGGCCGGTGCTGTCCCGGGCTGCGGAGGTCAGCATGGTCGAGGCGGCTCTCGGCGCCGAGGCGTCAATCAGGCCCTTGACGCGCCGCTTCCAGCGCCTGCGAATCCGATCGGGCACGCATGGCGCGTCTACGGAGCCAGCCCGCGCGCGCTCATCTCCCGATGCGTCCGCGCACGATGCCATCCCTTCCGGTGGCAAGGCCATCCTGCGGCAGAGAGCTGGTCCCCTCTTGGCTCGCGCGTGGGGCCCTGTGCACTGCCGCTCCGAAGACACGCCGTACCGCCGCGGCAGGTGGTTCTTACGGCACGAGTCCGAGTGTCCGGCTACCGGCCACACGGACTCGATCACGGTTTGTCGTAGCAGGCGAGGAAGTCCCGTTCGAGGCCGGAGAGACGTCGGGGACGTCCGGCGTCCAGGTTGTAGGCGACGATCGTGGTCGTCGCCTCGGCGTACAAGAGATTGTTGTCGCGGATCTCGTAGGCGAGTTCGAAGCTCGCGGCATTGCTCTTGGCGACCCAGATGTGCACGTCGACCGGCGCGTCGCGGTAGTGCAGTGGGGCGCGGAAGTCGATGACGGAGCGGCCGACAACGAACGCGTTCTGGCGGCGGTCGTCTTCGTGTGTGGACCCCACCACTTCCTGGAACATGCGTGTCCGTGCTTCCTCCATGTACCGAAGGAACAGTGCGTTGTTGACGTGCCCGTATGCATCGGCGTCGGCCCAGCGCAGCGGGCAGGGATAGGTGTACCTGTGCACGAGTTGGTTCTTTCCTCGGGATGGGCTGAAGCTGAGATGTGACGACATGGTCGGTTCCGCGCCTGCCGGCGCTCCTTGGCGCGCGCCATTGAGCGGCGCGGTCCCACGGACGGACGGCTTAGACCTCGTGGTGGTCATCGCCGTGCGATGCCGGCCGGGCGCAGTCGGGGCCGTACAGCTCCTTGTAGATTTCGCGGAGCACGTGCTGCTCCGCGTTATGTTCGCTGAGGAGTTGTTCGATGCGTGAGATGGCGGCCTGGGGTTCGGCCGGTAGTCCGTAGCGCACCAGTTGCTTCATCTCGGCGAGGTGCTCGTCCGTCAGGGGCTGGCGCTGTATGCGGGCTATCACCGTGGCCGGGGAGACCCGTGTGACGCCCCAGCGGCCGGATGTCTCTTCTACGGCCCAGACGACGTTGCGTCTGGATGGCGAGAGCGTCAGTTGGGCGTCGGGTCCCACGAGGCGGCTGAGGGCGGGCAGGGGAATGCCGTCGTCGCCGGCCAGAGCCGCGGCCTGATCCGCGCTGCTCGCGGCCAGGCGGGCCGTGCGGACATCTTCGTCCCGGAGCCGGTCGCCCTCGGCGAGCCGCTCCTGGGCCATGTCCCGCTGGCGCTCCCCGTTGTGTGTTTCGTCCGCCCAGGCGTCCCGAGGGCCGCCCAGTGCGTCGCGCTGAGCGTCTCCTTCGGCTTCTACCCAGGTCATGACGACGAAGCGGCAGTCGGGCATGATCGCGGGGTAGGCGACATGGCTGACGATCTCGATCGTCCTCCAGTCCAGCGTCGGCACGGTGGCGAGGAAGACATGTCCGTCGCGGTGCTCGACAAGGTCGTCGTCCGATTCCCAGATGTGCCGAATATCCGGGTTCTTCTTGACGTCCTCGATCAGCTCCTGGAGGTCGGCGTCCTCGCCGTGGGTGGTCTGCGCGAAGCGCAGCATGCGTACGAAGACCGTGGCGTGCTTGTGCCAGTCGTGGTAGGTGGCGCGCCCTTCGGCGGTGGTGAGGGCCCAGCGGATCAGATTGGCCCGGGGCTCCGTTGCCCAGGGCCATATCTCGGCCATGGCCTGGTTGTAGGCGAGGATGTTCCAGTTTCGGTCCGAGAGATATGTGGGGCTGGGCATCTGCCGGTCGATGAGCAGACGCAACGCGGGTCCCACCTCTGGCTGCCCCTCCGTCGGCGCGGCCCGCAGGTACGTGCCCACGTTGTAGAGCAGCAGCGCGTGGCGTTCGTCGGAGTCCAGTTTCAGCAGCTCGGCCAGAGCATCGCACTGCTTCTGCGAGAAGCGCGGGGTCGCGCCCCGTTCGATATGGCGGTAGGTGCGCACGCTGATTCCCAGGGCGCGGGCGGCGGGCGGCTGTGTGACGCCTGCGGACTTCCGCCAGCGTTTGAGCATCGCGCCGAAGCCCATGAACTGGCCGGCGACCCGCCCCGCGGCCACCTCGGCGGAGATTTCTACTTCCGCTGCGCGGTTTCCTTCGGGGTCCGGTTCCTTCTCGGCCATGAGATCCTCCCTCTCCTCTTCGGAGAAGCCTGCTTTCGGGCATGAAAAAGGAGGGTCAGCGCAATCGCTGCCCCCGCCCCCATCTCCCCGCTAAGACCATACGCAAGATTTTATCGATCTTGATAAATGTGACTTGTGACACATTTCCCTAAAGGTCATTGTTGAGAATTGAACGAGCGCCAGTCCAGACCCCGAAGACGTTCACCAACGAAACAGACATCTCCACCGTCGGGTCATGATCACCCCGAGAAAGCGGCAAATTTTTGCCGCTTTTCGTTTCGGATCAACCACCCGACCAGAAAAGGGGATCGGTGGATCCAACTACCGTTCACCGAAGCAGTCAATTCCCCTTTCGCGGCAGGCGACTTACTGCACGCCAGGCCCTCCTCAACGGCCCCAGGGCCAGCGATCTACGCGCGTCGAGTCCCTTTTGCCCACCGTTGACGAGGAGCCGAACCCTTCGCATAAACTTGCTGACCAGCGCGTTCGGCGCATGAGAACACGAGGAGGCAGAGGTGAAGATCATTACTGGTGTGTCCGGCGCGATCCGCCTGGCGTCCTCGGCGCGGCCGGCGGCCTCGCCCCTCGGTCGGCGATGTCGTCGCGTCTGCTGCGAGTCATAGAAGGTTCTTCAGCCGAGTCTGGACCTTGGCACAGACTTGCGAGAACGCATAGAGCGCAGCCGGGCAAGGTTAGTCCGGAAGCAGCGGCTGCACCCTGCGAGGCGCAACTCCCAGACTCCGAAACCGAAATGACGCCCTGTCCCATGCAAGGGCCGGGGATTCACTCATCACCTTGCCAGACCCTTCACGACGGAACTCGCCGGCACCAGTGCCTTACAAGGAGATTCTTGCATGTCGACCGCCCGGCACAAAGGGCCAAAGGTCCCGGAAGCAGCGAGCATTGCTTCCACCTTTGTGCGGCCACAGAGTCCGCTCTGGGCGCTACGCGCAGAGCGCGAGCCGGTACACATGACTGCCTCCTTCGGAGCACGGGGCCGATATGCGGAGCACGCGATCCAGCAGGGCCGCACAGGCCGTCAGAAACAGTGTCGGCGCTCAAGGAGGATGCAACTCCCGGATGCATAAAGCTCAGTGGGCCAATGAGCCAGCGAGCCCCATGGGCGGTTCCGGCGGCAGATCCCAAGATGACTCTCTGCGACCAGTACAGAGTTTAAGAACCATGTCTGGATCTTGACAGGGGTCCGTGCGTATGTTCGTCGTCCCCGTGGCAGCCTGCCCGGGAAACGGACGTAAGGAGGTACGAGCACGGACCGGACCGATCTGGTCCCGTAAAACAGCGACGGCGTCCGAGAGCGGTAACTCCCGGACGCCGAACGCTAAGCGGCATACCCGCCCCGGCAAGGGCGGGGACTGCCCACCATCACCACGCTGAGTCCTTCCAGGGGCGCACCAGCGTGGCAACACTGCAAAGGGGATTCTTGCATGCCTCCTGCTCTGCGCAAAAGGTCCTTTCGCCCGGCCTGCGCGGCAGCCACCTCTGCCTCGGTGCTTCAGTGCCCCGAGCCGGACCACACCATCCCAGCCCCGGCGAACCGCCGGCCCCGCCCGCTCATGAGGAGCGGCCGATGAGCGGCGAAGCCCGCGAGTGGGTATGGGAGTACAGCTCCAGCCGCGGGACCGCGCGTCTGGTCCTGCTCTCGATCGCCGACCGGGTGGCCGACGAGCAGTGCGTCTCCTGGGCCTCGCTCTCAAGTCTGGCCACACGCACGGGCGCTTCCGTCTCCACGGTTCGCGAAGCTATCGATCGTCTGGTCCACGCCGGTGAGCTGGAGCGCCTCGACGACCTCACCGGGCCGCAGCGCAGCGCGGTCTACCGTCTCCCCCTCGCAGCCAAGGCAGCGGCAGGAATCGCGGAGGAGGAGCGCGTCGACCCGGCATCTGAGGAGGTGCCCGGGACTGCTCCGACGCTTCGGATCTCGGCTCTGCGGCGGTACGGGATCCGCCCCCGTGAGGTGCCGGAATCCTCCGCGAGGGGCCGGAAACCGGCGGTACCGGAATCCGGCAGGTCCCGGCGGAAACCGGCACCTCGGCGTACCGGAATCCGGCACAGGGACGTACCGGAAACCGGCACACAGAACCGTAGTGAACCGGAATTGAACCGTAGGTACAGCAGTGGTGGTGTCGTCCTCCCGGCTGCCGAGTGGCAGCTCGATGCCGCCACCCACACCTGGGCCCGCCAGCAGGGACACTTCGACCGCCTCGGCGAGCAGGGCCTGCAGGCAGCCGATGCGAAGTGGCGTGCGCACCGCGCCGACTTCAAGCCAAGGCCGGCGGACGCCTGGGCTGCCGACTGGCGCTCATGGGTCGCCCGAGAGCACGCCCCTGGCCGCCCGAACCTCTACGCCGTGCCCGGCAAGGGCCCGGCTGCACCGGATGGCGTGACACGGGCCGAGGCCCACACCGCCGCCCTGCTCGCCGCGCTCGACGAGCCGACCGGAACGGAGGGCTGACCGTGGACCGCCGCGAGACCGCCGCCCTGCTGGCCTACATCGGCCGACTCGATCCCCGCACCATCCGCACCGACCCGGGCGAGGCCCGCGACCAGCTCGCCCAGTGGCACGAGCTGCTCGGCAACGAGGACGACGACGTGCCGATGGCCACCACGCACGGCTGGGACGCCCGCGTCGTCGCCCGCCGCCACATCCGCACCTCGTCCTACCCGATCCTGCCCGCGGACGTCGCCCGTCCCTGGGAGAAGTACCGGCGTGACCGCCTGGCCCGGCACTCCGACCCCACACCGCCCGTCGACCCGGACGACCAGGCCGCCTGGACCGCCGCGCTGGTCGCCACCCGTCGGGCCGTCGCCGCCGGCACCGCGCAGCCCGCGCAGGCCCGGGCGATCACCACAGGTCGCGACGGTATCGACCCGAAGCTGAAGGCACGACTGCGGGCGATCGGCTCCTGCATACCACCCGCCGCCCGTGCCTCCCTCGCCCCCTACCGGCCGGCCCGAGCAGCTCGCGAGGCCGCCGTCGCGCAAGGGCTGCCCGACGCTCTGAGCGTCCGGTGCGAGTGGTGCCTGGCCCAGCCCGGCGAGCCATGCCGTCGCCGCCGGATCGGCCCCGACGACGGCGCACGCGGAACCACCCCGCGCGCCACACCGCACCCAGGCCGCCTCGATCTCGCCGCCTCCCAGCAGGCTCAGCAGACCGAGCAGGCCCAGCAGCCCGCCGTGGCCTGACCTGCGTATCCGGCGCGTGCATCCGGTCCGGTGCACCGCCACCCAACATCACCGTCCCGCCCCGGCTGCGGCGTACGCCCTCGCGCCGCAGCCGGCACCCGACGCCGCCCCCGCCGAGCACCACCCCGGCCGGCGCGGCAGCACATCGGAGATCGCCTTGCGCCACATCACCACCCATGACGCGCCGTCCACCGGCCTGCGCGGCATCGGGGACACCAGCTGGCATAACCGCGGAACGTGCCACGGCATGGATGTCGAGGACGCCGACGCGGTGTTCTTCCCGCTCCCCCGGGACCACGAAGCCATCGCCGAGGCGAAAGAACTGTGCGGCTGGTGCCCTGTACGCCGCAACTGCCTCGACTTCGCTCTGGAGAACGTCCTCAGGGAGGGCATCTGGGGCGGCCTCACCGAAGCCGAGCGGCGTCCCTTGCACCACGGACTGGCCCAGCGCCTCGACTACCGGCGCATAACGGCCTTCTTCCAGGGACGCGACGTTCACCTGACCGAGACCGAGCGGCAGGTCGTCATCGACCACGCCTACGTGCGCGGCTGGCGGCCCAGCCGACTCGCCACCGCCCTGCAGATCAGCCACAAGCACGCCCGTGACCTGCTCCGGCAGACCGCGAACAAGGTCTTCGACCGCGACCGCACCTACGGCGTACCACGCCCCAAGAAGAAGCGGAAGAAGCCCACTCCGGCAACAGGCAGCCCCACGCCCGCCGTACCCGGCACCCAGCAGCCGACCAGCCGCCCGGCAGCGTCGCCCCCGGCGCACGCCCCTCTTGGAAAGGCCGCATGACCCACCCTGTCCTGTACCCCGGCGCCGCTCCGGACCTTCCTCTCCTACTCGCCGCCGGGGTACCCGCCGCCCTCGTGCTGCTACTGACCGTCTGGACCGTCCGGCGCTCGGGCACGCGCCCGCAGAAACGTCGCGGCGGCCCTGCGGTCAAGGTCGCCGCCGTGGCCGCCCTCGGCTGCACCGCCTACAGCGCGGACACGAGCTGGCGCTTCGCGGCCGACTACCTCGACATGGCCGGCACCGCCGAGCGGGCCGGCATGTTCGCCGCAGCCGAGTTGGCGCTCTTCGCGACCGCGCTGATGGCCCGGCAGAACCTGGCCACGCAGGGCGCCCCCGGTCTGCCAGGCACGCTGGTCTGGGTGATCACCGGGGTACAGGTGATCCCAGCGTACGCAGAGAGCGGCCCTGTCGGCGGCACGGTCCGGGCCTTCGTCGGCCCGGTCATGGCAGCGATGCTGTGGCACCTTGCCATGGGCGTGGAACTGCGCCTGCGCGTCCCGAGCGCCGCCTCGAACGGGCTGATCGCCGTCATGGGCCGGGAGGCACGCGAACGGCTCCTGTCCCGCCTCAGCATCGCCGCACGAGACCGCGACGCCGCGCAGATTACCCGGGACCGGGCCACCACCCGCGCGGTCACCCTGGCCACACAACTCGCCGAGCGCACACCCGAGCAGCAGCGGAACCGGAGCGGCCGACGGCTCACCCGGCGCCTGTCGAAGGCCGTCGGCAGGTCCTTGGTCGGCACCGACCTCGTCCAGCGCGCACAGCTACTCGACCAGCTCGCCGCCCGCCGGCACGCCCTCGCGCTGGCCACGGTCCCGCTGCCCTCTCCCTGGTCCCCGGCGCAAAGCACCACAACGGCAGCCACGGTCCCCTCACCGCCGACCTCGAAAACATCGGTCCCCGTAGACGGTCCCGACGCGCCGGACGGGGACCGGGGACCGAGCACCCCGAGGGGACCGAGCCCCGAAATCGCGGACTCGAAAGAGCCTTCAAGCACTGGGACCGAAGGCGACGCCGCAGGCACCAACGTGGGGGCCGAGGCCCCAGAAACGGACGCGGTCCCGGGGACCGGTCCCGCCGATTTGGAAGCCCCGTCAAAGAACACCGGAAGGGCGGGGACCGACCTTCCTACCCAAGAAGTATCCGCTCAGGGCCCTGATTCGCACCGGGGACCGACCGCTGCCGATTCGGGGACCGAACCCACCGGGCACCGGGGACCGCACCCCACCGAATCGGGGACCGAACCCACTGGGGACCGGGGACACAAAGTCCCTCTCCGGCGGAAGACGACCACGAAGGCGAAGACGAAGAGCAAGGGGAACCGCAGCCGGTCCCGCACCCCGCAGGCACAGCGCCCGCCGCGCGAGCCGGAGCAGGCGGTGGACCAGCTCGTCCAGCACATCCGCCCCCACGTCCCCGCCCTGCTCGCACGGGACGGCAACGAGTCCGTCACCCGAGTCCAGCTGCGGGAAATCCTCCGCCGCGAGGGCCTGAAAGGCGGCCGGAACGAACGGCTGAGCCTGGTCCTGGCGCAGCTGCGGAGCGACGACACCACGAAGACAAGGAGCACCGCCCGATGAAGACCTGCCACCGGTTCGACACCGTCCGCTCGGAGTACGAGCGGGAGATCGGCTTCATGCTCGCCCACGCCAAGCGGCACGAGGGCAGGCCGGCGGCGAAGTCCAGTGCGAAGCAGGCTGTCTCGACGAAGCAGCGGATGGCCCGGGCGCTGAACAGCCACGTCGGGCGCTGCCCCGAGTGCGGCTGAGCCGACAAGATCCCAGTTCAACTTCTCTGTCCGCAATGGGTGGTTCGGCTCTGTGACGGGCCGCCGCCCCGCTCAAGGAGGTACGCCGTGATTGCGCGTCCCCCACGCTCATCCGCACAAACCGTCGCCGAAGCCAGCTCCTGGGCGGACGTCCTGGTTCGCCGGCGCCTTCTGAACGCCGCCGTCCTCACAGCGACCGGCCAGTGGTTCGTCCAAGGCCACCCCGATGGGACCGTCCACGTCCTCGCGGGGCCGGCCGCCGCCCTCGCGCTGGACGCGACTATCCGGCGTCAGCCCCGCTCCACGAGGTCCGATCCTCGATGACAAAACCTGTCCGGAACGACAAGACCCCAAAACCGGCTCCCGAATCCAACTCAGTCTCGGAGCGAGCAAGTTGGGGCGGAAGCATAGCTTCCGCCGAACCCGCCCCCGAGGGGGCGGGCGAGGACCTGCACCGGGGGGCGCAGGTCCTTCGGGCTTCGACCGAGGGCGGATCGAAGCCGGGACAGGAGGAGAAGCAGACCGCAGCGCACGTACGCCGACAGCGCGCTCCTCGCGCCCGCCAGCGCCCGCGTCAACCGCCCGAGAAGAAGCGCCTGCGCCAACCCGCCGCGCGTTTCAACGAAGACGAGTACGCCCTGATCAAGTCCGCCGCCGCCCGATGCCATCTGTCCGTCGCCGGGTTCCTCGCCCGCTCGGCACTCGCCGCCGCCCGCGACCTCGACCGCACCAGCGCAGAGATCGCCGACGAACGTGAAGTGATCACGGCCCTGTTCGACAGCCGACGTCGGCTCGGCTGGGCCGGCAGCAACCTCAACCAGGCAGTCAAGGCGCTCAACTCCGGTGCGGACGCTCTCCAGCTCGAAGCGGCCGTCGCCGCCGTACGGCGTGCCGCCGACACAGCGCACCAAGCCGCCGCACAGCTGATCGAGCACCGCAGCTCATGATCCCCAGCGTCAATGAGTCGGGCTCCCGGACCATCGGACTCCTCGCTTACCTCTACGGTCCGGGCAAGCACGAGGAACACACCGACCCCCATCTCGTCGCCTCCTTCGACGGCATGTCCCCCGACCCCGGCCGCGACCCGAAAGCCACCCTCACCGACCTCCAGCAGCTCCTGGACCAACCCGTGATGGCCCTCGCCAAGCACGCCCGTCCGGCCAAGCACGTGTGGCACACCTCTGTGCGCGCCGACCCCGGCGACCGGGTCCTGTCCGACGAGGAGTGGGCCGACATCGCCCGCCGTATCGTCGCAGCCACCGGCATCGACCTCGGCGGCGGACAGCCCGGCTGCCGCTGGGCCGCCGTACGGCACGCCGACGACCACATCCACATCGTCGCCACCCTCGTGACCGAGGACGGCCACCGCCCCGACGACTACCGCTCCGGCACCCGCGCCCAGGCCGAAGCCCGGCTCATCGAAAAGGAACTCGGTCTCCATGAGGTCGCGCCCGGCGACGGCACCGCCGCACAGCGACCCACCAGCGCCGAACGCCACAAAGCAAAACGCCAGGGCCGCGAGCGCACCGCTCGCGAAGAACTGCGTGAAAGCGTACGGCGCGCGGTGACCGGCGCAACGAGCGATGAGGAGTTCTTCGGCCGGCTCGCCGCCGCCGGCCTCCTGATCCGCAAGCGGGCCGCGCCCTCCGGCGACCTCCTCGGATACAAGGTCGCCCTGCCCGACGACCTGAACAAGGACGGCGAGCCGGTGTTCTACCCCGGCGCGCGCCTCGCCCCCGACCTCTCGCTGCCCCGCATCCGGGAGCGCTGGTCCGCCGATGCCCAGGACAACCCGGCTTCCCTACAGGAAGAAACCGCCCGTACGGGCCCTGGGTCTCCGGCCGCCGCCCGCCGCGGAACGGCGTCGGCCGTGTGGCAGGCCGTGCTCGTCGTCGAGCACGGCCGGGACGCGGACGTCGCCGCCCACATCGCTGCCACCGGCGAAGTCCTGGATGCTCTTGCGAAGACGTCCGCCGCCCACACCCGCAGCGAACTGCGTGACGCCGCAACAGCCTTCGAGCGTGCCTCGCGCTCCCACGTCCGCGCCGTACGCGGCCACGACCGAGCACTGCGGCAGGCCGCCCGCGACCTGGTCCACGGTGGCCCTGCCCTCGGCCGCGGGGAGGACGGCGCCACCACCGCGATGGCGATCGACATGCTGTTCTTCCTCATCACCGCCGCCGCGCACTGGCACGCCAGAAAGGGCCATGCCCAGCAGGCCGAAGCGGCCACCCGGGCCGCCGAGCACCTGCGCACCGCCTACCAAATGGCCGCCGCTCAGCCTCTCGGCGTGCTCTACCAACGAGGTCGGCGTCTGAGTCGGCCGATGCTCCAGCGGCAGACCACGCTGCTGCACGAGGCTCTGCCGGAGCTGGCCGAGCAGATCCTTGCTGAGCCAGGCTGGTACGCCCTGGCCGCGACCATCGCAGAGGCCGAAGCCGCCGGCCACGACCCGGCTGCCCTCTTGTCCGACGCCGCGCGGCGCCGCGAACTCGACACCGCGGGCTCCGTCAGCGACGTACTCGTGTGGCGGATACGGCGGACGGCCGGCTTGCCCGCCGATGCCTCCCACGTACCCGAGACCAGCACCTCAGAGGACCGGTCCGCACCACACACGACGACCAGGCCCTCCGCGCCCGGCAAACGGCGCAACGGCGAGGAGAAACCGCGTAAGACCCGGTGAGCCAGCCGCTCAGCCGAGAAGCAGGAAATCCCCTGGTGGCCTGGCCGAAGGTGACTGTGGACTTTGTGAATTGAAACCCCCGGGAGCGTAGAGCACGATCATGACGCGAGCAGGATGAGGTGACGGGGCAGAGGAGGACGCCAGGGTGTTTCATCGGATACGCCGCCGGGCCAAGGGGCCGAGCGAAGCTCAGAGGCAGTTCGCCGGGCTGGCTTCGCGGCTGCAGGGCCAGGTCCCACCGGGCTTTGGAGTGTCGGCGGTTGAGCCGGAGCCCGTCGAGTCGATGGGTGTGGTGGACGACTTCCTTCCGCCGGAGCTGCGCGTGCCGAGCCACGACCAGGTCGACGGCAGGATGATGGTGTGGAAGCAGCCCCTCGTCCTCGACGGCGAGATGGCGGCCTGCGCCGAGTGCGGCGCGTACCGGGACTGGCTCATCCTCTCTACTCGCGGCCAAATCTGGCTGCGGTGCCGGGCCGGCCACCAGCAGCAGGAGACCCGCCTCGACACCGCCTGGTACAACCGGAACTCCGGGCCGGCGGACGCGACGCACGCCACGTTCGAGGACTGCCTGCGCCACCTCGGACGCTGACCCTCACTCCTACGACCCCACCGGGCCCTCGGGCCCGCACTGACCACCCATCGCCCAATACCAAGGGGTCAGTTCCGTCATGCGCGTTCGCGTCTCCACCACCGCCCTCGGCATCACCGCCGCCCTCCTTGCCCTGCCCGCCTGCTCCACCGACACCACCGGGGCCAAGTACCAGACCACCCCCTCAGCCCGGACCGGGAAGCCGGCCGCGCTCTCTTCGGCCGCGCTGGAGCCCCGTCTGCTCGACCGGAGCGACCTCGGCAGCAGCTACCTGCGCAAGCCGGAGCGCACCACCCAGCACGACGACGTCACCGTCATCGGCTGCCCGGCCCTGAGCAAGCTCGGCGGCGACGCGGCCACCGGCGGCACGCTCACCTTCCCGCACAAGGTGAAGGCGGCCTTCACGTACGGCGGCAGCTCCTCGGAGGTCTCCGAGGAGCTGTACAGCGACAGCGCGAACAAACTGTCCGGCGGCATCAACCGGATCTTCGATGCCATGTCCGGCTGCCCGACCTATCAGGTTGTCGCGGGCGGCACCTCCATCGATATAGCCTCACAGAAGCTGCCGGCACCGCACGACCTCGGTGACGAGCAGTGGAGCCAGCTCCTGACGTTCTGGGCCGGAGGACGGAGCTCCGTGGTCAAGCAGACCGCGATACGCGACGGCGGTCTGCTTCTGATCGTCTCCGGTTCCCCGGCCCTCGTCGACCGCCATCTCGTCAAGGCCCTCGCCAAGGCATCAGCAACGAGTTGATCTGCCCACCGCCATGCCGCTGCCTCCGACCGCCGTGGTCTCGGCGTGGGTCGGGGGCAGCAGTATGTTCCGTGGCCGACGCGCTAAGCCCAGGTTCGGACGTGTCCAGGCCGTACGCAGAGCAGTTCGGGTTGTGGCGGTGAGGCCCGTAGCCGTGGCTCTGACGACGGCCTCGCCCGGGAATCACAAAGGCCCGGCCACCTCCTGTTGGGAGAGGGCCGGGCCGCGTTCGTCGAGAGTTATACCGCGGAGCTAGCCGGCGGGCGCGCGCAGGAGGCGCTGCTGGGTGGCCTCGGGCAGCACCCGGCGCAGGACCGGTGCGGTCGAGCTGAGGGAGGCGGCGAAGGCGGCGACGAGATCGTGCGGGACGCCGGCGGCGAAGGAGGCCGCCCACAGGCACGGTGCGCCATGCGCGGGCTCGGCCCACGCCTGCCATCCGTCCGGTCTTTCCTCGGCGCCCAGGACGCGCGGGTCTGCGTCCTGAATGAGGGGCGGCACCTCGCCGAGGCTGATGTGCGAAGTGAACGTCGGGTCCGTCGCTGCCGCCTGAGGCTGGTCAATGTCGCGGAACCATCCGTGTGCGGCAACAGCGTCAAGGACCAGCTCGGATCCGGCGAGCGGCACGACAGCCTGATCGCGGGCGTCGAGCGCGACCAGGAAGTCGGCCACCGCCTCGCCGGGGACGTCACGGGTGAAGTAGGCCGACCATTGAGCGATCGGGCTGCTCGTCTCGGCACGGGCGGAGATCTGCCATGCGATCGGCAGCTTTCCCAGGTGGAACGGTTCGTCCGCCAGGCTCCACTGGGCCCAGCGCAGCGCGTCGGGACTGATGTGCAGAACGGTGCTCCGCAGGACCTGGCGGTCCTCCGGTGCTTCGTCCTGCACGTGCCGGCCACGGACGATCGTCAGGCTCGTCCAGCCCAAGCCGGCAAGCGTGTCGGCGACGGCGTCGTAGAGGCGCTCATCATCACCGGCCAGATGCCGGGGACCGACCCAGAACGCGGGCCGGCCGCCACGCGGGGTGGACGGGTCGGGCGGGAAGTCGGGGTACAGGGGCGCCTCCATGAGGTCGGTGCGGATCTAAGCGCCGCCGGCACGGCGGCGGGGGCGGCGCGGGGGTGCCTGGACGGGGCCCTGCCACGTCAGGCCGACGGCGACCTCGGGCGGCAGATGGCCAAGCTGCGCGTCCTTGTCGCGCCCTTCGGCGAGGTAGACAACGGTCCGGCCGGTCTCATCCACCGACTGCACGACCTGCGCCAAGCGGTGCGCCATCGGGAAGAAGGGGTTGATGGCCTGGCGGACCGGAGCACTCCGGTCGCAGCCGGACAGCAGGTCGATGAGATCTCCGACAGTCATCTCCGGGGACGTCACGTACAGCCTCCTGGGTGCGCGAAGACGGGAGCGATGAAACGGGCCGACGGTCGGCCAGCCCCCAACAGGTGAGCCCTACTGGTGGGATTCGGCAAGGTCACAGGGCACGTGAGGTCTCCAGCACGCGTGCCACAGCGGCGGCGACGATGTCAGCCGGCGTCTCGGTGTCGAAGGACAGGCGGTAGCCGGGCACCTTGGCCGTGCCGGTGACTGCGATCGTCCATCCCTCACCGTCGGTACCGGGACGGCCACTCGGGAACCAGCCGAGGTAGAAGCGGCCGTCCTTCGAGCTGACGTGGACGTCCGCTCGGTCGCCCACGATCAGGTGGAAGTCATCCGCGGAGAACTGGTCTGTCACGAGCGTGGGCTGCCCGGGGCCGAGCTGCCACTCGCGCAGCCGCAGGGCTTCGATGGTGGTGGAGAATCCAGGGCCGGCGGGAACTACGGTCACGGGCGATCACCTCTCTGACCTGGTGTTTCTTGCAAGGTCGTCTACGTTGACATGCCCTCGCCCGCGTTGGCCAGTCTTTCCGCTGTCTTTCCTGTCTGCCCCCGGCGAACTGCTCTTCCACGTCATTTCGCATCGAACTCACGAAGTCACCCGCGGAAAGGGGGTGGCTGACCGGGGGCCTGTAGATGCATGCTGGCCCGTTTCCCATCGTGAGGAGAAGGACATGGAAATACGGCCCCTTGAGGACTTGCGCGCCGCATCTATCGCTGGCCTTCAACCCCTACGGGCTCGGCGGCCGTATGAAGCCCGAGGACGCTGCGGAGTTCCAGCAGCGTCAGATCGCCGACTGCGACCTGACGGAAGACGTCGCGATAGGAACACGCTCCTTTGAGCGGCTGCGTACCGTCTTCGCCGGCACCATCACCTTCCGCCTCCCCCAGGCCCCGGACGACGTCTCCTTCACCGTCACGTCGTACGACGACATCAAGAAGCACGCGGGCAAAATGATGCGAGAACGGGCAAGGCTGGTCGTCGCCACCCACACCATCGAGTTCAACGGAATGCTGCACGGACTCCGCCTGTGGGCGCGTGCGGCGGGTCTGCTCCGCGGCCGGCGCAGCCGCACGGTCGAAGACGCGCTGGCCAAGCTGCGCAACTACGTGGCTCATCCCTCCGGCCACCATGTCGACACCCCCGTCGAGGCGGCCCAAACGGTGCGGGATCTGGCCGAGCTGATCAACCAGCTGTGGGGGCAGGCCACTCCCCATGGGCGCCTGTACCCGGCCCCTCTGCACCGGGAGATCACCGTGCTGAGCTGGAACGGTTCCGGGCGGACGCGGATGGAGCCCGCCGACGCGCTCACCGTCCCCGACCCCATAAAAGATCGGGAGGGAACAACTGCGTTGAGGTCGCGGACCTGACCTCCACGGTTGGCATCCGCGACTCGAAGCAGCCGGCCGGCCCCGCCCTCATCGTGCCTGCGGACGCTTGGACCTCGTTCGTGAGCCTGATAACCGCCTGCTGAGCAACCCGCAACCAGAACGGTCCCCTCCTCACCTTTCGAGAGGAGGGGACCGGTCGTCACCGATCCCACACAGGCATGAAAATGTCAACGGCCACGGTGATACCCAGGTAGGTGGCCGTTGGGTGTCCAGGCTGGTGGCCATCAGAAACCCAGGCGTGTGGCCAGTGGTGTTCCTGGGGGTGGGGGTCAGTTCAAGGGGACTACTCCCTTCCCGGCGAGGGCCTCGGCGAGGCGGTGTGAGTCGCCGGTGGTGGTCACGAGGTGAGCGTGGTGCATGAGGCGGTCGGTGCTCGCGCCCGCGAGGGTCTTCGGCATGATCGTGTCGAAGCCCGAGGGGTGGATGTTGCTGGTCACCGCGATGGACCGGCGTTCGTAGGCGGCGTCGATGATGCGGTAGAACGCTTCGGCGGCGTCTTCGCCGACGGGCAGCAGGCCGATGTCGTCGATCTATGCGGATGTCCGCATAGATCGACGATATCGGCATGCTTCCGTCCGGACAGGCCGCCGCCGAGGCGTACCGCGTCATCGACGCCGCCTACGAACGCCGCTCGGTGATCGTCACCTCGAACCTGCACCCCTCAGGCTTCGATTCGATCATGCCCAAGACGCTGGCCACCGCCGCCGTCGACCGGCTCCTGCACCACGCGCACATCGTCCTCACCGAAGGCTCCAGCCTGCGGCTGACCCAGGCCACCACCGGCCAGGGCGTTGTCCCGCTGAACCAGCCGGGTTAGAACGTGTCTCCGCCGACGGGTTCACCGGCCGGCCAAGAGGAAGAACCTGGCCAGGAGGCTTTGCTGGCCTCGACGTTGGCGACCATCCTGCGCAGCACCTTGAGCGCGGCCACGTACTCTTCGTCGCTGATGCCCTCGTGGACCACACCGCGCAGCTCGGTCACCAGCTCGCGCAGCCGCACCCTGGCAGCCTCCCCGGCGTCGGTGAGCTGCAGGCGCCGCCCGGCATCGATCCTGAGCCAGCCGCGGTGGAACAGCTGGTCGATGACGCGAGCGATTTCGTGCGGCCCGTCCGCGAGGGGCGTCAGCTGGATGACGACCTCCTCGCGGCTCGGTGCCGCGGACCCACCGTTCACCCGGTTGAGTACCCAGTACTGCGGCTGCGTGACGTCGATCCTGGCCATAGCGTCACGCAGCTGCCGAGTGACGGCCGCCTGCGCGAGGCCACTCCAGTATCCGATGGGCTGAGTGGCCAGCATGTCGTCGGTGGCAGCCGGATCAGCCGGCGCCTGGTCGGTGGCGGAGTCAGTCAGGGGTCTCATGATGGCGACGCTATATCCCCCATCCGAGGGACGAATAGCGTACCGGCCAGGGAGGCCAACTGTCCGCACACAAGGATCTGAGATGTCCGCTCACCCGGACGGCCCGCTGTCCGTTGACAACCGTCCGAGCTGGACGCCCTGATCCGTCAGTACGACGTGTGGATGGAGAGGGAACGTGGCCTGGCAGCGGCGACGAGGCTGCGTTGCCGCAACACCGCCCGCCGCTTCCTGGCCGAGCAGGCCATGCCCGGCGGCGTACTCGCCCCCGGTGCTCTGACAGGCCAGGACCTGAACGCGTTCCTGCTGCGCGAATGCGCGCGCGTCTCGGCCGGCTCCGCAAAACAGCGGGTGGCGGAACTACGTTCCCTGATGCGGTTCCTGCACCTGCGAGGTGCCATCCCGCTGCGGCTGGACGCGGCAGTGCCCCCGGTGGGCGGCTGGCGCCTTGCCGGGATCCCGCCGCTGATGTCCGCGGCCGATGTCCAGCGCATCCTGGACCACTGCCCCCGCGAGGGCGGCGTCTTCGTACGTGACTTCGCCATCCTGATGCTGCTGGCCCGCCTGGGCCTGCGCTCGATCGAGGTATCACGGCTGCGGCTGGACGACGTCGACTGGCGGTCGGGAGAGATCGCCATCCGCGGCAAGGGACGCCGGGAGGACCGGCTGCCGCTACCGGTCGACGTCGGCGAGGCCCTGGTGGCCTACCTGTCCGAAGCCCGTCACCAGGCCGGCACGAGATGTCTCTTCGTCACGGACCGGGCACCGCGCGGACCGATCCGCGCGGACCTGGTGGGCGACGTCGTCGAGCGCGCCTGCCTGCGCGCGGGCCTGCCCAAAGTCGGCCCGCACCGGCTGCGGCACGCGCTGGCCGGGGAGATGCTGCGGCAGGGCTCGGGGCTGATGGCGATCGGCCAGGTGCTTCGCCACCAGGACCTGGCCACGACCGCCCTCTACGCGAAGGTCGACTTCACCGCACTCCGCGCCGTCGCACGGCCCTGGCCCGGAACGGAGGCGGCATGACCGAACTGCGGCAGACACTGGACGACTACCTGCGGCTCCGCCGGTCCCTCGGGCACAAGATGGCCGAGGCCGCCTGGCTGCTGCCGGACTTCATCACCTTCCTGGAAGAACGCGGACAGACCACCGTGACCGTCACCGCCGCGCTCGCCTGGGTGAGGAAACGCGAGAGCCACGTGGTGACGACCGTGAGCCCGCGCCGGATCACCGCGGTCCGCGGCTTCGCCCGCTACCTCAGCGGCATCAACCCGGCGACCGAGATCCCGCCGCTCGGCCTGGTGCCGCACCGGCAACGCTGGCGACAGCCGTTCATCTACTCCGATGCCGACGTCATCGCGGTCATGACGGCGGCCGACGGAATCGGCCCGCCCTTGCGCGCGGCCACCTACCGGACCCTGGTCGGCCTGCTGGCCGCCACGGGAGTGCGGATCGGGGAGGCGATCAACCTCGACCACGACGACATCGACTGGACCGAGGGCGTGCTGCGGATCCGGGAGACCAAGTTCGGCAAGTCCCGCCTGGTCCCCCTGGAACCCAGCAGCATCGACGCGCTGCGGGAGTACGACGTCCTCCGGAACCGGATCGCGCCGCGTCCCGAGGGTCCGTCGTTCTTCGTCTCGCGCACCCGCCGCCGCCTGATCTACGCGGTCGTCGCCCCGACGTTCCGGCGGTTGGTGACCAGCGCCGGCGTTGGCACCGACGCGCCCAACCCGCCCCGGCTGCACGACTTTCGGCATTCCTTCGCCGTTCGCGCCCTGCTGACCTGGTATCGCACCGGCGCTGACGTCCAGGCGAAGATCCCGTCGCTGTCCACCTATCTCGGGCACCGGGAACCGTCCTCCACCTACTGGTACCTGTCAGCGGCACCGGAACTGCTGGCGCTGGCGGCGGCCCGCCGCGAAGGCGTCGGAAAGGCGGTACGGCCATGACCTCGATCGCTCCCACCCTGCAGTCGTTCTTCACCGACCGGCTGGTCCGCCAGCGCCAGGCCAGCCCCCGCACCGTCGCCGTCTACCGCGACACCCTCCGCCTCCTTCTCGGCTTCGTCCAGCGCCGCACGGGCACCGCCCCGGAGAAGCTGGACTGGTCCGACCTGGACTCCGATGTCATCTCCGCTTTCCTCAACCATCTGGAGGACGAACGCGGCAACAGCGCGCGCACCCGCAACGTCCGGCTGACCGCGATCCGCTCCCTGTTCTCCTACGCGGCTCTCCAGCACCCCGAGCACGCCCTCCTCATCCAGCGCGTCATGGACATCCCGCCCAAGCGATACGACAAGAGGAGCGTGACCTTCCTGACCGGCGTCGAGGTCGACGCTCTGCTGGCGGCACCGGACACCCGGCGCTGGGAGGGGCGACGGGACAAGGTCATGCTGGCCCTGGCCGTCAAGACCGGTCTGCGCGTCTCCGAACTCACCGGCCTGGACCACGGCGACATCACCCTCGGCGAGGGCGCTGCCGTCCGCTGCGAGGGCAAGGGCCGCAAGCACCGCGCCGTCCCGCTCGACCGCGGTGTCCAGGAACTGCTGCGGGCCTGGCTCGACGAACGCTCCGGGAAGGGCGGCGCCCCACTGTTCTGCACCCAAACCGGACGCCGCCTCACCCGTGACGCCGTCGCCCAGCGCCTGAGCGTCCACGTCCGGACCGCCGCTCAAGTCTGCCCGACGCTCCTCGACAAGCGCGTCCACCCGCACGTCCTACGCCACAGTTGCGCAATGTCACTGCTGCAAGCCGGAGTTGACACCACGGTCATCGCGCTCTGGCTCGGCCACGCCGGCGTCCGCTCCACCGACGCCTACGTCCACGCCGACATGACCATCAAGGAACAAGCCCTCGCCCGCACCGCACCGACGGCCGCCCGGCCGGGCCGCTACCAGCCCACCGACAAGGTCCTCGCGTTCCTCGACCGCTTGTGAGCCCGAAACTATGCCGAGACTCGGGACTCGCCAGGCCCTGGCATCCGGGCCCACGAACCCGTGCCTCGGCATAGTCGCGGTCTCGGCATAGGTCGATGACGATCAGATCGGCCCGGCAGATCCGGGCGACGGTCCGTGCGGTGGATCCGTCGACCTTCGACTTGCCGATCGCGGCGCTGAGCGTCTCCAGGGTGAACCAGGACACCCGCAGGTCCTTCTCGATCGCGGCCTGGGCCAGGCCCTCGGTGAAGTGGCTCTTGCCCGTCCCTGACGGGCCGGCGATCACCAGGTTCTCGGCGCGGCCGATCCATTCCAGGGTGGTCAGCGAGTTCTGGGTGGGTTCGGGGATGGTGGAGTCCTCGGCCCGCCAGGAGCCGAGGGTCTTGCCGGTGGGGAAGTTCGCCGAGTGGCGCCATCAACCCATTGCGGTTCGATTCCCCGTACGACACCGACGCGCACTACTGCGTCAAACGGGACACCGCCTGGTCCGGCTACCGCACCCACTTCACCGAAACATGCACGTCAGAACTGCCTGAAGTGGTCGTGCACGTGGCCACCACGATCGCCCCGGTCCAGGACGGCCAACTCACCGCCCGGATCCACGACGACCTCGCGGCGATCAACCTGACCCCGGCCGAGCACGCGGTCGACGCCGCCTACATCAGCCCCGCGCAGATCGAACGCGCCCAGCGGATACACGGCATCACCCTGCTCGGCCCCGTCGTGCCCGACCACAGCCACCAGGCCAAAAGCGGGGCCGGCTTCGACAAGGCCGCCTTCACCATCGACTGGGACCACCGCCGGGCCACCTGCCCCCAAGGCAACCTCAGCCGCGAGTGGCGGCCCCTGCGCATCAGCGGACACGAGTACATCCAGATCAAGTTCGACAAGGCCACCTGCCTGGCCTGCCCCGTCCGCCCGCAGTGCACCAACGCGGTCAGCGGTCCGCGCTCGCTCGCACTGCTGCCCACCCGCGAACTGCACGAGATTCAGCAGCACAACCGTCTCGGCCAGCGCACTGAGGACTGGCAGCGCCGCTACGCGATCCGTGCGGGCATCGAAGCCACCCTCTCCCAGAACGTCCGCACCTACGGCCTGCGACGAACCCGCTACCGAGGACTGCCAAAGACACACGTCCAGCACGTACTGACCGCGCTGGCCTGCAATGTCACCCGCATCGCCGACTGGATCGCCGACCCGACCCGACCCCAGCGGGCACCCAGCCACTTCCGCACCCTCTGCACAGCCCTTAACTGACCCCGACAAGATCGCCAACATAGTCCCGGCATTGCATCATGACCCGCGCCATTCACTCCGGCCCCCGCTCCCTCCAGGGCGCAGCACCCCGCACCATTACCGAAGAACCTCTCGGGGGCGGAGGTTGAGGACCTCGTATTGCACCGGGAGACGTTCCGGCGGCGTCTGCCGGGGTCGCTGGAGGAGTTACACGGCCCGATCCAGAGGGTCGTAGAGCCGCCTCTGCACATGGTCTGACCGGAGATGACCTCGTATAACATGGGTAAGCCTCCGACTGTATGACCTCGCCAAGCGGTGCACCACCGGGGAAAACGGGTTCGTAGCCTGGCGGACCGGGCACTCGGTCGCAGCGGATACGGTACGGCCACGGGCGCGGCTCCCCCACCGGAGGCTTCCCCGCCGCGGTAACCCGCCGGCCCAGGGCCGGAGTACCGTCCAGCGCCCACCCGTCAGCCACGATCCGCTCCAGGAAGGGTCACTCGGCGTCGCTGGGCCGGCACGTGCCCCACACCTCGCGCAGGGCGTCGCAGACCTCGCCCACGGTGGCGTGCGCGGCCAAGGCGTCCTTCATGGGGGGGAGTACGTTGACGTCGCTCTCGGCGGTCTTCTTGAGCATGTCGAGTGCCTGGCGGACCCGCGTCTGCTCGCGCCATGCCCGCAGCTTGGCGATGCGCTCGGTCTGCCGGGCTTCGACCGCGGGGTCGGCCCGGTTCCGTTCGCCGGAGTCGGGCCGGTAGGCGACGCGGCCGGAGCCGCGCTCGATGTCGTCTTTCTGGAAGCTTCGTTCCATGGCGCCGACGGCGCCGCCGAGGTCTTCGATCTTCCGCAGCAGTTCCAGGGCGGCGGCCTCAAGGTCGTCGGCCGCTTTCCTCATGACGTCGGAACCGGCGATCGGGCCCGTCGCGCGGGCCAGGGCCGGCGTCCGGGCAAGACGGCGCGGCATCCGCGCACGCGGGTTCTCAGCGCCGAACTCCTCGCGCAGCACACGCGCCCAGACGCGCCGCGCGGCGCGGAGGACCGCGGTCTCGTCCAGGGCCGTCGTGCGGGCCGCGAAGCGGAAGGACAGGCGGGGTGCGAAGTCGGTGGCATCCAGGCCGGCCGCGACTGCGGAGCGCACGTAGGCGACGCCGTTGGCGAGGGTAAAGGCGATTTCCTGCACGGGGAGGGCACCCGCCTCGGCCATGCGGTGGCCCGAGACCACGATCGGGCTCCACCCGGGCATCTCGGCCCTGCAGTACGTGAAGACGTCCGCGGTCAGCCTGAGCGACTGCCCGGGCGGGAAGATGCACGCCCCGCGCGCGATGTACTCCGCCAGCACGTCGTTGCGGACGGTGCCTGTCAGGCGGCTCACGGCGACGCCCTGCTCCTCCGCCGCCAGTTGGTACAGAAGCAGCAGCAGCGCTGCCGGCGCGTCGATCGCCAGGGAGGTGGACACTCCGTCCAGCGGAACGCCGCTGAAAAGAACGCGCATGTCGTCGAGGGAGTCGATCGCCACGCCGTCCTTGCCGACCTCGCCGCGGGCGCGCGGCGTGTCGGAGTCGTGACCCCTCTGGGTGGGCAGGTCGAACGTGACCGACAACCCTCTGACACCCTGCCCGATCAGGCGCCGGTAGCGTTCATTGGACGCCGTCGCCGTGCCGGAACCGGCGTACCGGCGCTCCGCCGTGTTCCGGCCGCCCGGCTCCTCCGGCCCGTGGACCGGCGGGACCCGTTGGTCCGACTCCGCGCGTCGGCGGCTCCGATGCATCACTCACTGTCCCTTCAGCCACGGGGCCACGGGTGTTCGACGACAGCGGCGGCACCGGCCCGGTGCGCAGTCCCGAAGGTCTCCTCGGCGAGCAGGACGGCACCCCGGAGCGAGGACCGTCCGCCGAGGGCTGCCGGCCGGACCTCGACCGGCGGGACACCGGGCCGGGCCAGTTCCCTCACCCGCTCGGCGACCGAGTCCACCAGTGCGGGCAGGCCCGCAGCGAAACCACCGCCCACGCAGACGATCTCGGGATGGGCCAGCTCGCAGATGCCGACCGCGGCACGGGCCAGGGCTGCGGCGCTCTCGTCCACCGCCGCCCTGGCCCACGGCTCGCGGGCCGTGAACGCCTCCACCAGCGCGGGGAAGTCGGTCTCCCGGCCGCGCAGTTCCGCGGCCCGGCGCAAGGTGGCCGGCCCGGAGGCGACCGCCTGCACACAGCCCCGGCGTCCGCAGTCGCACATCGGTCCCTCGCGGTCGATGAGCAGGTGCCCGACCTCGCAGGACCCCCGGGCTGGCCCCGGCCACGACCGTCCCTCGACGACCAGGCCACCACCGATGCCGGTGCCCACGCCGAGGTAGAGCAGGTTCGCGCCGCGCGCTTCCCGGGCTTCGGCCAGCGCCGCGAGGTCACCGTCGTCCGCGAACAGCGACGGGGTGTCCGGGAACACCCGGCCGACGGCGGCCGTTAGGTCGAGACCGTTCCAGCTCGGCCGTCCGGGCCAGGTGAGCACAGTACCGTCCGTGTCACAGACGGCCGGCACGGCCAGTCCGACGCCCCGGAGCGGTGCCGGGGTGCTCCACAGCAGCGCCCGGACCCGTTCGGCGATCAGGTCCATGTCCGCCGCGGCGTCGCTGTCCGCAGGCCACCGGAACGTGTCCTCCAGCGCGCCCGCGCCGTCCAGGCGGCCCTGGACGCGCAGGGCGACCTTCGTCCCGCCGATGTCGATACCGAGGTAACTGATGCCGCTTCCTCTCCTCGGGTCAGCTTCCCACGCTCTGACCGTGGTGGAACACGTTGCCAGGGTCGTACGACGTCTTCACTCTCAGCAGTCCGGCGTAGTTGTCGCCGTAGTACGCCCGCTTCCAATCGGAGAGACGGGAGGCGGGAAGTTGATGTACGCCTCTCCCGTCGATGCCGGTTCGATGATGCTCGATCCCCGGTCCACCCAGTCGACCATGGCGGCATCGTCGTCCGCGGGCGGCGTTGCTGACGAGGTCATCGCGGCGAAGCCCGTCATGAACTGGACGGTGCGGTGCCAGCACGCGGTCTCGGTCCGGCTCGCCTCGTTCGCCCGGCCGCCGGTCGCGGTGAAGCTGATCAGGCGGGTCTGCCCGGCGTGCCGTTCCTGGTCGTAGAAGGCCAGTGCGTCCGCCAGGACCGATCCGGTCACCGGACGGTCGTAAATCCGGGGGCGTTCGCGCAGCACGCCGTTGCGGGGCAGACGGTGTCCGGGCCCTGGCCGACGAGGTGGCACTCACGGGTGGTCAACTCTCCACAGCCGTAAACCCAGCGCATCACATCGCCGTAGGAGAGCTCCGCGACCTCCTTGGTGACCGGCGCGGTGCCGCCCTCGGCGGCCATGGCGTTCAGCTCGTTCTCCAGTGCGCTCCGCTTCCCCCAGTAGGCCCCGCTGACCGTGATCGTCGGGATGTTCCCCGAAGTGGCGTCAGGCAGGGCCACCAGCAGGGCGGAACCGAGGTCGTACGGGCCGGTGACGCTCCACTCCTGCCACGTTTCCAGCACATCCTGGGCCTTGTCCCAGGGCCACTCGGTGTGGAAGAAGACCCCGCGCGGCTGCTCGATGGGACGGACCTCGAAGTCCAGGACGATGCCGAAGTTGCCGCCGCCACCGCGCAGCGCCCAGAACAGCCCCGGCCGCTCGGTGGCCGAAGCGGTGACCAGCCGACCGTCGGCGAGCATGACTCTGGCCGACACGAGCCGGTCGGACGCGATTCCGTACTTGTGTGTCTGGTGTCCGACACCGCCGCCGGAGACGAACGCGCCGGGGCACACTCCAGCGCGGCGAGCGCGTCGATGGCCTTCACGGCGGGGCCGATGTGGACGCTCCGCCTCCCGACGCTGACGTGGTCGAAGGCCGACAGGTCAATGACCAGGCCCTCGCCCGTCAACCAGCCGGCGAGGTTGTGACCGCCGCTGCGGGTTCGTACATCCACTCCGTGCTGCTGTGCGAACAGCAGGCACATGCGGACGTCCGCCACGGTCCGGCAGTAGGCGACACCCGCGGGATTCACGGCGCTGAACTCGCCGAGATAGACGGTCTTGGCGTTCTGGTAATTGCCGTCGGACGGGCGCACCAGCTCCCCTTCGAGCGAACTCTCTAGGGCATCCCAGTAATTCAGAGCCGTGATACTCGAAACAGCGCCGGCGAAATCCGCTGACGATATAGCGCCGGTCGCGGTGGATACGGCCAGTCCACTTGCGGCCCTGAGAAGAGTTCTCCTGCTCGGCATACTATCCGTCCCCTCGGTAACCCTCGAACAGTAAGGACTGCGAAGCGGGCAAAGGAACCCCTACAATCCCCCTCAAACGGCCTGCCGATCGACGCTTGCCGACTGCTCGGATACATGCGACGTTAGCGGCAGTGTGACGATTCCCGGAAGGACGTGCATGAATCTCTCTGCTATCGAAGCGAACGAATGGATACGGCGTTACCGTCGATCACCGGAAAGCCGGGCAGGTCTTGTCTGCTTCCCGCACGCCGGCGGCTCCGCCCCCTATTTCTCCCCGGTTTCCACCGCCCTCGCTCCGTCATACGAGGTCACCGCCGTCCAGTACCCGGGCCGCCAGGAGCGCCGGCACACGCCCTGCATCGACGACATCGGCGAACTGGCCCGCCACTCCCACGCCGCGCTGACACGGGCCGGCATCATCAGGGACGGGAGGCCAGTGGCCCTCTTCGGGCACAGCATGGGCGCCGTGGTGGCCTTCGAGGTGGCCCGGCTGATGGAACAGAAGGGGGGCGGCGGGCCGGTGGTGCTGTTCGCGTCCGGACGCCGTGCTCCCAGCCGCTTCCGGGAGGATCACGTCCATCTCCGCGACGACGCCGACATCATCGAGGACATCCGCGCGCTGGGCGGCACCGACGCCCGCATCCTCCAGGACCGGGAGCTGCTCGACCTGATCCTGCCCACCCTACGCAGCGACTACCGCGCGGTCGAGCGGTACCGGCGGGGCTCGGACGCCCGGATCGGTGCGCCGATCACCGTCCTCGTCGGGGACAGTGATCCGCACACCACCCGTCAGGAGGCGCTCGCCTGGGGCGGCCACACCTCGGGCGGGTGCGAGGTGCACACCTTCCCCGGCGGTCACTTTTATCTGGAGAACCAGCAGGCGGCGGTCCTAAAGACCGTCACCGAGAACCTGGAACGCCTGTTGCCCTGACAGGCCGGGCGGCAGGCGGACGGCGGAGGCCGGGTCGGTGTCCCGGCCTCCGCCGTGTGCGACCGGGCGGCCGGATGCAGGCCGCACGCCGGTGGGGCCGATCAGCCGGTGACGAGGTCCGACTCGGAGGCGTCCGTCGGGCCGCCGGCCGGCTGCCGGTGCTCCGGCTCCTTCTTCGCGAGCATGACGGCCCCGATGACCAGGGCCAGCAGCACGAACCCGGCGGCGAGCAGGAACGCCGCGTGGTAGCCACCGAGCAGCGCGTCCGGCTCGGCCTTGCCCGCGGCCGTGAGGTCGCCCGTGCGGGAGCTGACCACCGCGCTGAGCACCGCGAGGCCGATGGCGCCGCCGACCTGCTGGGTGGTGTTGAACAGGCCGGAGGCGATGCCCGACTCCTCGGGCGTGACGGAGGACATGCCGAGCCCCATCATCGCCGGGGCGGCCAGACCGAAGCCGGCGCCCATGAAGAGGCTGGCGGGCAGGAAATCCACCACGTAGGTGCCGTCGACCCGGGCGAACGAGAGCATCACGAAAGCCGCGATGATGAGGACCAGGCCCGTGAACAGCATCGGGCGCTGCCCGAACTTGGTGATCAGCCGGGCGGACAGCCCCAGGGAGATAGCCGCGATCACGACCGCGATCGGCACGAATCCGAGACCCGCCTCCAGCGGGCTGTAGCCGAGCACGCGCTGGACGTACAGGGTGCCGAAGAACAACAGACCGAACATGCCCGCGATCATCATGAACTGCACGATGTTCGCCGCGGTCAGGCTGCGGGAGCGGAAGATGCCCAGCGGCAGCAGCGGCTGCGCGGCGGTGGCCTGGCGCACGACGAAGCCGACGAGCAGCAGGATCGACAGCAGGCCGAGGAACAGCGTCTGGGCCGAATCCCAGCCAGCCTGTTCGGCGTCGACGATCGTGTAGACCAGCAGTGTCATGCCTGCGGTGACCAGCACGGCGCCGAGGAAGTCGGTCCCCTTGCTCACCCCCTGGCCCTGGTCGCTCTCGATCCGGCCGAGACCGACCAGGATGAGGACGGCACCGATCGGGGCGTTGATGAAGAAGATCCAGTGCCAGCTCAGCATGTCGGTGAGTACGCCGCCGAGCAGCGGTCCGACCGCGCCGCCGCCCGCCGAGGCGAAGCTGTAGGCGCCGATCGCCTGCGCCACTTTGTGCGGCTCGGAGAAGGTGGTCGCGACCATGCCGAGAATGCAGGCGGAGGCGACAGCGCCGCCGATGCCCTGGATGAACCGGAACAGGATCATCGTCGCCTCGCTGGACGCCAAGCCGCACAGCAGCGAGGCAAGGCTGAACAGCCCGACACCGGTGAGGAAAACGACCTTCCGGCCGATCAGGTCACCGAGTCGTCCCGCCAGGAGAAGCAGGCCGCCGAACGGAATGACATAGGCGTTGACAACCCAGACCAGATTTTCCGAGGAGAAGCCGATCCCCCGCTGTACTGCCGGAAGTGCCACGTTCACGATGTTCTGATCGAGTACGATCATCAACTGGCCGAGGCACAAAACGCTGATCGTCAGCCACGGCGATTTACTCTTTTGCAGGGCGGGCTGGCCCATCTCCGGTCGCCTCCAATAGTGCACCGTTTGTTACAGCAGCCATGATGCGTGCCTGTGGCGACGAGCGGAAGAAGGCACTTCTTTGTGCCACAGACACATCGGTGTGCCTTTCACATCCGGCCCTTCGACAGCGCCGCCACGTGGTGGGCCACTTCCATCGCCTGGCCGGCGTTGAGCCGGGGATCGCAGAGACTCTCGTAGCGTCCGGTGAGGCCATGGGCAGTGATACCCCGGGCACCGCCGAGGCACTCAGTCACGTCGTCCCCAGTGAGTTCCAGGTGTACCCCGCCCGGGTGGGTGCCGAGGGCGTGGTGCACCGCGAAGAAACCCTCGATCTCGTCGGCGATGTCGTCCAGGTGCCGGGTCTTGTAGCCGATCGCCGACTCACGGGTGTTGCCGTGCATGGGGTCGCACTGCCAGACGACCTGGCGGCCGGTCGCGGCGACCCGTTCGACGAGGGGTGGGAGCACGTCCCGAACCCTGGTGCTGCCCATCCGACTGATCAGGGTGAGCCGTCCGAGCTCGCCGTCCGGGTCGAGCCGCTCGACGTACTCGGCGACCTGGTCGGGCCGGGTACCTGGGCCGATCTTCACGCCCACCGGATTGGCGAGCAGCGCGGCGAACGCGAGGTGCGCGCCGTCGGGCCGGCGGGTGCGCTCACCTATCCACAGGAAGTGCGCCGAGCCTGCGTACGGACGGCCGGGCTCGTCCGGGTCCGTCACCAGCAGGGCGCGCTCATAGTCGAGGAGCAGGGCCTCGTGGCTGGTGTAGACGTCGGCGGGGTGCCCCGAGCGCAGTATGCCGAGGGTGGTGCGGGCGTTGCGGTAACCCTCGATCATCCGCACGGGGTCGGGGACGCGCGCCCCCGCGTCGGGGGCCGCCGCGTTCACGATGTCGCCGCGATACACAGGCAGCCCCAGACCGTCGATGGCCTGGGAACGCGGCTTGGCGTACTGACCGGCCATCCGACCGACGGTCACTACGGGCAGCCCCGCCTCGTCCGCCAAGACCGCGGCCATCCGCCACAGGGTGGCGACGGTGCCCCGGACGTGTTCCGGGGTGTTCCCGGCGAAGGTCTCGGCACAGTCCCCTCCCTGGAGCAGGAACGCCTCGCCCCGGGCGACCAGTGCCAGGTCCGCGCGCAGCCTCCGGACCTGGTCCGGAGTAACGAGCGGGGGCAGCGTCGCCAGGAACGCGGAGACCGAGCGCACCTGCTCCTGGTCGGGCCACGGGGGCTGCTGCGCGGCCGGCCTGCCCAGGGCCTCGGAAGTCCGGTCACGCATCTCTCGGGAAAGGCCGGCATGTTCCTCGGCCGCGTTGTCCATCTGAACAGTCGGATGCATAGGGTCATTGAAACGGCTGGGGCGAACCCCTAGCAGTACCCCTAACCACTCCCTCACTTTCTCCGGCACGACTCCTGGGGTCTTCGTCAATTGCCCTCCGGTCACCGTGATTCATAGGATCGGCGACGTCCATGACCGGCCCCGCGAAGATCGAGGTGGATCGTTTTGGCGCGTCAATGGCTGTTCGTGCGCCTGTATGGCGCCACAGGGGCGGCCACGTCTCTGCCCCCCGTACTGCCGCGCCTGGCGCGGTACCTCCGGTCGGCCGACCCCGGAGCCTGTTTCTTCTTCTCCCGCGCCGACGGCCCGGCGGGCCCGGCGGTCGACGCCTGGGTGGACTGCGCCCCCCGGGCCCGTCCGGGGGTAGTGCGGTTGCTGCGCGCGCGGACCGGACCGCTGTGGCGGCTCGCCGTGCGGCAGGACGTCCGGCGCACGGTCGGCCAGGCGCATGAGAGCGGCCGGAACGTGACGGACGAGCTCGCGGCGGTGTCCACCGCGTTCGCCCTGGCGGTGCAGCCGGAGGGCGCGCCGGACGCGGAGGAGGCGTTCCAGCTGGGCGTGCCCCACCTGCGGGACCTCGTCGGACTGCTCCCCGAGAACGCCGGGCCGGGGTTCCTCTTCCAGTGCTGGCAGCTCTGGAGCGCGGCACTCCCGCCGAGGCAGCGGGAGGAACTGGCCGTGGAGGCGGACGTACGCGCGGCCTCGGTGCCGCACCCACGGTCGGAAACCCGGCAGACCTATCTGGAGGGCACGCGGCACGTCCTGCGGCGAGGTCCGGTCGGCGGCCTGCCGGAGCCGTACCTGCTCCTCCACCACGCGGGTGCCACGCACAACCGGCTCGGGATACCTCCCTCCTGGGGTGCCGCGGCGGCACTCACCGTACGCAACGAGCTGACCGAACGGCCCGCACGTCTGCCGGCCACCGCCTCCGAGGGCCGGGTATGAGCGCCCCGGCGACGCGCGACGCGAGCACCCGTGTCCGGGTGGAGTTGCGGGATCGCTCCTACGACGTGCACATCGGCGCCGGCACCCGGCACCGGCTGGCCGAGTGCGTGGCCGAACTCGGCGCCTCGCGTGCCGTGGTCGTTTCCGCGCGCCCGTTGGAGTGGGTGCCGGATCCAGGGGTGCCCCACCGCGTGATCGAGGCGCGGGACGGGGAGCAGAGCAAGACGCTGGAGACCGTGGGGAACCTGTGCCGCCAGTTCGCGGACGCCGGGCTCAGCCGGAGCGACGTGGTCGTCTCGTGCGGTGGCGGGACCACCACCGACACCGTCGGCCTGGCCGCCGCGCTCTACCACCGGGGTGTCCCAGTCATCCATCTGCCGACCTCGCTGCTCGCCCAGGTGGACGCTAGCACCGGGGGCAAGACGGCCGTCAACCTACCCGAGGGGAAGAACCTTGTCGGTGCGTACTGGCAGCCCAGCGCCGTTCTGTGCGACACCGACTATCTGCGCACCCTGCCCGAGCGGGAGTGGCTCAACGGCTACGGCGAGATCGCGCGCTGCCACTTCATCGGCGCCGGCGACCTGCGTCGGCTCTCCACGGTCGAGCAGATCACGGCGAGCGTGCGGCGCAAGGCGGAGATCGTCTCCTGCGACGAACGGGACACCGGCCTGCGCCACTTGCTCAACTACGGCCACACGCTCGGGCACGCGCTCGAAGTGGAGACGGACTTCCGGCTGCGACACGGTGAGGCGGTGGCCGTCGGCACGGTGTTCGCGGGGCGGCTCGCCGGGGCGCTCGGCCGCATCGGCCCGGAGCGGATCGAGGGCCACCTCGCCGTCGTACGGCATTACGGGCTGCCCTGGCAGCTACCCGCGGGCGTCGACGACGAGGCGCTGGTCAGCCTGATGAAGCTGGACAAGAAGGCGCTCGGTGGCCTGGCCTTCGTCCTTGACGGGCCGACCGGCGCGGAGCTGGTACCCGGCGTTCCCGAATCCGTGGTGAGGGAGTGTCTGGCGGGGATGGACCGCGACTGAGAGGGGACCTGAGGGCGGCCGGGGGGGGGGGGGGGGGGGCCCCCCCCCCCCCCCCCCCCCCCCCCCGCGCCCCCGGGGCGGGGGGCCCCGCCGGGGTGGCCCCGCGCGGGCCCCAGGCCCCCCCGCCC
>NZ_JBFBEZ010000063.1:0-34828 GCF_040701725.1 Streptomyces sp. NPDC093109 | reverse complement strand
CTCCTGCGTCGCGTCGGCTGCGCCGATTTCGCTTCGCTCACCCTTGACTCCTGTCCCGGAGTCGCAAGTGCGGCTTTTTGGGAGGGGCGGCCGGGTGGGAGGGGGTTGCCCCGGGGGCCGGTTGTTCTGCCGGTCGGTTCGGGGGCCGGCGGGCGGGTGGGCCCTGCGGGGCTGCGCGGCAGTTGTATGGGGGGACTCGGCCCCGGCTCAGCGGCCGGCTGTCCGTTGCTGGCTGAGACTCATGCCCCGCTGTTCACCGTTGCGTTGTGGTGCCCGGAAGGCGGGCGGGGTTTACTGTCCGGCCGGGGTCTTCGGGCCGGTCCGGGGTCTCCGGGCGGTGCCCGGGGCGGGGAGTGCGACGTTAGAGCCGCCTCCGGCCCGTCGGATGGCTACAGCGTCGCAGTCGTTGGGATCAAGCTCCCACACCTCCACTGATCTGTCCCATATGAGATATTTTGGAAGGTGGTTGGGGGGCTCTCCGGGCGGCACATGTGTCCTGAGGTGCGTTAGACGCCCTTCTGGATGCAAATACCGGCTCCGGGAGCCCACTTGTCGCCACACGGGTCCCAGCTGTCTCTGCTCCCACTCCACGGTGACCAGCGGGGCATGAGTCTCAGCCAGCAGCGGACCGTTGGCCGCTGAGCCGGTGTCGGGCCGTCCCTCTCCTTTGCCGCGTGGCCCCGCAGGGTCCGCCGGGCCGTCGGACCCTGAGCCGAGTGGCAGAACAGGCGGACCTCTTGGGCCCCCCTCACCCCCCGGCCGCCCCTCCCGATAGGCCGCACTTGCGACTCCGGGGCAGGTGTCAAGGGTGAGCGAAGCGAAATCGGCGCAGCCGACGCGACGCAGGAGCGCCCTTTACACCTGTCCTGGAGGCGCGACACTCACAGCTGGAGGGGCGGCCCCCTTCCCCACTACCAGCCGTGACGGAAGCAGTAACAGACGCCGCACCGCACCGCGCCTTCGCTCCTCGCGGGTGTGTCATGCCGCGAAGAAGTCCTCCAGTACCGGTGCCAGTACATGGGGGGCCACCTCGTGGGTCTGGCCCGTCAGGGTGCGGTGCCGGCCACGTGGCAGGGCTGCCGCTGTGGCGCGGGCCGCGTCGCGGAGGAAGGAAGGGGAGGCGCCGCCGTCCACGACCATCGCGCGGACCCGGACCGCCGACAGCCGTTCGGCCGGCAGGGGGCCCCGGCGCTGTACGGCGTCGTCGTACGCCAGCGTGTGGGCCAGTGCCGCCAGGTCCGGCCACATCGGCGAGCGGCGCAGACCGCCGACCGTCGCGCCCGCTGTTCCCACCGTCCGCAGGAACAGCTCGACCGCGTCGTCCCGCCGCCCCCGCGCCAGCAGGCCGGCCAGCCGCTCGCTGTAGGCCGGCCCTGTCGCCGTGCTCATGCAGCCTTCGGTGAGGTACGGCGGCTCGTACAGCGCCAGTTGCGCCATCGGGAGCCCCGCCGCGGCGGCCTCCAGGACCAGCGCCGCGCCCGAGGACATCCCGTAGACGGAGACGTCCGGACCCGCCATGCGGAGGAGGGCGGCGAGATCCTCGATCTCCCGTTCCACCGCGTACGGGGCGGTGTCGCCGCTGGCGCCGCGCCCGCGCCGGTCGTAGGTGATGACGTCGAAGACGGGCGCGAGCAGCTTCGCCAGCGGAGCCTCCGACTCCGCCGTACTGAACGCGCCCCCGACCAGAACGACCGGCGGTCCCTCGCCCGTCCGCCGGAACGCGATCGGGGTGGCGTCCCCCGAATTCACCATGCACACGTTGCTCATGCGGGTTCAGACCGCGGCGCCCGGCGCAACTCATCGGTCCGCGGAGAAGTTTTCCGCGCCTTCTTTAAAGAGGGTGTTCGGGAGGGCGTCCTCAGCCCTCCACAACCTCCGTGTCGTAGAAGCAGAAGTGGTCCTTGACCTGCGCGACCTCCGCCTTCGGTGTCGGATACGCCCAGACCAGGTCCGGCGCGTCGGGCAGCGACCAGTACGACGCGTCGCCCTTGAACGGGCAGTGGGTGGTGGTCGGTGACGGCGTCAGGAGTTCCGTCCGCACATCGTCCGGCGGAAGGTAGTAGCGGACGGGACAGCCGGTCTCGCGCAGCACCAGCGGTCGGCTGCTCTCGGCGAGGAGCTGTCCGTCCCGTACGACCCGTACACGCTCGGAGCCCTGCTCGACGGTGATGGTGTGTCCTGTGGTCGCGGTCATGATGATCCGTCCTCTTCGAGGGATACGTCGGCTGTGATGGATGCGTCGGCCCTTCTGTTCAGCAAATAGATGCGGCCCGCTCTTCCCGCGTCCTACCGTGCACCCATGAATATCTGTGTCTTCCTCTCCGCCGCCGACCTCGACGAGCGCTACACCCGCCCCGCCCGCGAATTCGCCGAACTGATCGGCAAGGGCGGTCACACCCTCGTCTGGGGCGGCTCGGACAGTGGGCTGATGAAGGTCGTCGCCGACGGCGTGCAGGAGGCCGGCGGGCGGCTGGTGGGGATCTCGGTGGACTTCCTCGGCGCCATGGCCAGGCCGAACGCGGACGAGATGGTGGTCGCCAAGGACCTCGCGGAGCGCAAGGCGCTGCTGCTCGCCCGGTCCGACGCTGTCGTGATCATGGCCGGCGGTCTGGGCACGCTGGACGAGGCCACCGAGGTCCTGGAGCTGAAGAAGCACGCCGTGCACACCAAGCCCGTGGTGCTGCTCAACACGGCGGGCTTCTACGACGGGCTGAAGCAGCAGTTCCGCCGGATGGAGGACGAGGGCTTCCTGCCGCTGCCCCTCGGCGACCTGGTGTTCTTCGCCGAGGACGGGGTGCGCGCCCTCGCGTACCTGGAGGAGGCCGCCGGCGTGCGGTGACGGTGCGAGGGGCGGCCGGGGTGATGCGACGATGACCGCATGGCTACCCATCTGATCACCGGTGCGGGCTCGGGCATCGGCGCCGCTGTCGCGCGCCGGCTCCACGAGCGCGGCGACGACCTGCTGCTGCTCGCCCGTGACGCCGGCCGCGCGAAGGAAATCGCCGCCGGCCTGCCCGGCGCCCGTACCCTCGTCGGCGACCTCACCAACCCCGACCGGCTCTCCTGGGCGCTCGCCCAGCAGGCGCTGCCCGACCGGCTCGACTCGCTCCTGCACATCGCGGGCGTCGTGGACCTGGGGGAGGTCGGGGAGCTGACGCCCAAGTCCTGGCACCACCAGCTGAACGTCAACCTCGTCGCGCCGGCCGAGCTGACCCGGCTCCTGCTGCCCCAGCTCCGGATCTCCCACGGCCAGGTGATCTTCGTCAACTCGGGCGCGGGGCTCGCCACCCACGCCGGATGGAGCGCGTACGCCGCCTCCAAACACGGCCTCAAGGCGCTGGCCGACGGGCTGCGCCAGGAGGAGCGGCCCCACGGGGTACGGGTGACCTCCGTCTACCCCGGCCGTACGGCGAGCCCCATGCAGGCCAAGGTGCACCAGCAGGAGGGCAAGGAGTACGACCCGGCCCGCTGGATCGACCCCGAGTCGGTCGCCACGGCGCTGCTCACCGCGCTCGACCTGCCGCGCGACGCGCAGATCGACGACATCACCGTAAGGCCGGGCCGATGAGCGCGATGACCTTCGGACCCGCCACCGGCGTCGGCTCGCTGCCCGGCGGCGACGCCCGGGAGGCCGCCAAGACGGCCACCGGCGCCTTCGAGACCTTCCCTTACCTGCCGGAACTGCCCGCGCGCGGCCCCGGCGCCGACATGATCGGCCGTACGGCGGGACTGCTCGCCGACGTCTACGCGCGCGTGGAGCCCAGCGGCTGGCGGATCAGTGACCGGCCCGGCCGGGACACCAAGCGCGCCAGGTCCTGGCTGGGGGAGGACCTCGACGCGCTGGAGGAGTTCACCCAGGGGTACGAGGGACCGCTCAAGATCCAGGCCGTCGGCCCGTGGACCCTGGCCGCGGCGCTGGAGCTGCGCGGCGGCGAGGCGGCGCTGAGCGATCCGGGAGCCTGCCGGGACCTGGCCGCGTCGCTGGTCGAGGGGCTCACCGGCCACCTCGCGGAGGTGCGGCGCCGGGTGCCGGGGGCCGTACCCGTACTCCAGCTCGACGAGCCGTCGCTCACCGCCGTCCTGCGCGGACACGTCAGGTCCGCCAGTGGCTACCGCACCTACCGCGCGGTCGACCGGCAGGTGGTCGAGAGCGCGCTGCGGGAGCTGACCGCGCTCAGCCCGGGGACGACGGTCGTGCACTCGTGCGCGCCGGACGTGCCGTTCGCGCTGCTGCGGCGGGCGGGCGCGGCGGCGGTTTCGTTCGATTTCTCTCTGCTCACGGAGCGTGATGAGGAGACGATCGGCGAGGCGGTGGAGGGCGGTACGAAACTGTTCGCCGGAATCGTGCCGGGTACCGAAGGCCCATTGTCAGACCCTGCCGGTAGCGTCATGGGTGTCAGAACGCTGTGGCGCAGGTTGGGGCTGAATCCGGGGACTCTCGCCGAGTCCGTGGTGCTCACTCCGGCGTGCGGTCTCGCGGGGGCCTCTCCCGCGTACGCCCGTGCCGCGCAGGCGTTCTGCGTCAGGGCCGCGAGATCCCTCGTGGACAACCCTGAGTGACGGCTCCGGCGACGGGCGAGGGCCGGATCATGGTGAATCGGGAGGACGAAACGGTGGCTGGCGAACAGCGGGGCGAGGCCCTTGAGGTGCCCGTGGAGGCGCGTGAGCGGCATGCCCTGCTCGTGGAGCAGATCGAGGAGCACCGCTTCCGGTACTACGTGAACAGCCAGCCCGTCGTCAGTGACGGCGAGTTCGACCGGCTGTTCCGCGAGTTGCAGAAGCTGGAGGAGGACCACCCGGAGCTGCGTACGCCCGACTCGCCGACCGAAGAGGTCGAGCGGGTGTACGAGACGGAGTTCACCGCAGTCCAGCACCGCGAGCGCATGCTCTCCCTGGACAACGCCTTCGACGACGAGGAGCTGGCCGCCTGGGCGGAGCGCGTCGCGAAGGACGTCGGCACCCCGGACTACCACTTCCTGTGCGAGCTGAAGGTCGACGGACTCGCCGTCAACCTCACCTACGAGCACGGCCGGCTGACCCGCGCCGCCACCCGCGGCGACGGCCGTACGGGCGAGGACATCACGCCCAACGTCCGTACGATCGCCGAGATCCCGCACCGGCTGACCGGGGAGAACGTCCCGGAGCTGGTCGAGATCCGCGGCGAGGTCTACTTCCCGATGGAGGCGTTCCAGGAGCTGAACGCGCGTCTGGTGGAGGCCGGCGACAAGCCCTTCGCCAACCCCCGCAACGCGGCGGCGGGTTCGCTGCGCCAGAAGGACCCCAAGATCACCGCGACCCGCCCGCTGCACATGGTGGTGCACGGCATCGGCGCGCGCGAGGGATTCACCATCGACTGCCTCTCGCACGCGTACGAGCTGCTGCGCGGTTGGGGCCTGCCCACCGCCCAGCACAACAAGGTGGTCCAGGACATCGCGGGCGTACGGGAGTTCATCGCGTACTTCGGTGAGCACCGGCACTCCGTCGAGCACGAGATCGACGGCGTGGTCGTCAAGCTGGACGAGATCCCCCTCCAGGGCCGGCTGGGCTCCACCTCGCGCGCGCCGCGCTGGGCGATCGCCTGGAAGTACGCGCCGGAGGAGGTCAACACCAAGCTCGTGAACATCCGGGTGGGTGTCGGCCGCACCGGGCGTGTCACTCCGTACGCGCAGGTGGAGCCGGTGACGGTGGCCGGCTCCGAGGTGGAGTTCGCCACGCTGCACAACCAGGACGTGGTGAAGTCCAAGGGCGTGTGGATCGGCGACACGGTCGTGCTGCGCAAGGCCGGGGACGTCATTCCGGAGATCCTCGGCCCGGTCATCGACCTGCGCCCGGCGGACGCGTACGAGTTCGTGATGCCCGCCGAGTGCCCCGAGTGCGGCACGGAGCTGAAGGCCATGAAGGAGGGCGACATCGACCTCCGCTGCCCCAACGCGCGCACCTGCCCGGCCCAGTTGCGGGAGCGGCTCTTCTATCTCGCGGGCCGCAAGTGCCTCGACATCGAGAACTTCGGCTATGTGGCCGCCGCGGCCCTGACCAAGCCGCTGGAGCCGACGGTGCCGCCGCTGGTGGACGAGGGCGATCTCTTCGACCTGACCATCGAGCAGCTGCTGCCGATCCGGGCGTATGTCCTCGACCCGGACAGCGGACTGCCCAAGCGGGACCCGAAGACGGGCGAGGACAAGAAGGCGATGGTCTTCGCCACCATGGCGGGCGAGCCCAAGCGCAACGCGGAGAAGATGCTGGAGAACATCGCGAAGGCCAAGGACCGCCCGCTGGCCCGGATCCTCACCGGGCTCTCCATCCGTCATGTCGGGCCGGTCGCTGCTGAGGCGCTGGCCAGGGAGTTCCGCGCGATCGACGCGATCGACGCGGCCACCGAGGAGGAGCTGGCGGCCGTCGAAGGGGTCGGCCCCATCATCGCGGGCTCGCTCAAGGAGTGGTTCGCGGTGGACTGGCACCGCGAGATCCTGCGCAAGTGGCGTGCGGCGGGCGTCCGTACGGAGGAGGAGGCCTCGGGCGAGGACGAGGGCCCCCGGCCCCTGGAGGGGCTCACGGTGGTCGTGACGGGCACGCTGGAGCGGTACACGAGAGATGGCGCGAAAGAGGCGCTTCAGACGCGTGGCGCCAAGGTGACGGGGTCGGTTTCGAAGAAAACCGCCTTCGTGGTCGTCGGCGAGAACCCCGGCTCGAAGCACGACAAGGCCGTCCAGTTGAAGGTGCCCGTGCTGGACGAGGACGGCTTCACCGTCCTTCTCGAACAGGGCCCGGACGCGGCGAGGGAGACGGCCACCACCCCGCAGGAGCCGCCTGTGGCGGGGGAGGAGACCGCCGCGGCGGCCGAGGTGGCGGCCGGGGGTACGGGGGAGGAGACGGAAATCACTCCCGAGGAGTAATGCGGTCAACTCCCCGGGGATCAGGGCGCGCACCGTCGAATTCGGGCCGTCAAGGTCACCCGTTCGGCGCATACCAGACGGATCCGGATGGGCAGGTCGCATTCGGGCAACAGCGGTAGAGCGCTGCCCGTTGGGGCCCTCGGCGGCCTACTGTTGTGAGGCGCGCCTGTCGCGTGCGGCCGCGCAGTGCGAATCCGGCCGCGCTGACATGACGACGCGCCCATCGCGTGGCATCGGCTCCGCCGGCTGTGAGAGGGACGGGAATGAAACCGACCGAGAGCGCCGCCCCGGTCTCACCCCCGCGCGGATTCGCGGGATTTGTGGCGGGACGCGCGGGTATCGCGGCCGGCACACCGGCTCTTGTGGTGGGCCTCGCCGTGGTCGTCCTGGTGACCGGACTGGTCCTGGCCCTGCGGGACGGGCGGGCGCTCTTCCCCGGCTCCACGGCCGGCTGGGCGCTGGCCGTGCTCACCGGCATCATCGTGGGCCACCTGGTCGCGCTCGGCCGCGACCGCTGGTGGGGCGGTACGGGCTCCGGCGCCGCCCTCACCCTGGCGGTCCTGCTGCTGTACGGCTGGGTGGCGGCCGGCCTCGTCAGCCTGGCCGTCGTCGTCCTGGTCGGGGTGGCCCGCCGGCACCGCTGGCGGCTGGGGGTCCTGCACGGCGCGGCGGACATGCTGGGCATCGGGGCCGCCGCGCTCGTCCTCGCGCTGTTCGGTGTGGTCCCCACCGTCGAGCGGCCCTGGCAGCCGCTGGACTGGTCCCTCGGCAGCGTCCCGCAGATCGTGCTGGCCGCCGCCACGCATCTCGTCGTCACCCGGCTGCTGCTGTGGTACGCGCTGACGCCGCAGCACAGCGGGGAGCCCGCCGGTGCCCGCACCGCCCTCTACCGCCAGGGCCTCGTCGCCGTCGCACTGCTCGGGATCGCCCCGCTGATCTGTGTCGTCGCGGTCTCGCTGCCCGTACTCCTGCCGCTGTTCGCCATCCCGCTGATCGCCCTGGACTCCACGCTCTGGATCGCCCGGGCGCGGGCCGAGGAGCAGCTGCGCGACCCGCTGACCAAACTGCCCAACCGGCAGTGGCTGCTGGAGCGCACCTGGTCGGCGCTGGAGGAGGCGGAGGGCCTCGGCGCCCGGTCCGCGCTCGTTCTGATCGACCTCGACCGCTTCCGTTCGGTCAATGACACGCTCGGTCATCTGGCCGGGGACCGGCTTCTGTTGCAGATCGCCGACCGGCTCAGGCTGGCCCTGCCGCACGGCGCCGAGGCCGCGCGGCTCGGCGGCGACGAGTTCGCCGTACTGCTCCCGACCTGCGACTCCACGACGAGCGCACAGCGTGTGGCCCGCCATCTGGCGGCCGAGCTGTCCTCGCCGCTGAACCTCGACGGGCTCACGCTCGTCCTGGAGGCGAGCGCCGGAGTCGCCGTCTACCCCGAGCACGCGGTGGACGCCGAGGGGCTGCTGCGCCGCGCGGACGTCGCCATGTACCAGGCGAAGCGGGACCGTACGGGCGTCGAGGTGTACGAGTCGAAGCGCGACTCCAACACCCCCGACCGGCTCGGCCTGCTGGGCGATCTGCGGCGCGCGCTGGACGCCGGTGAGGTCGAGCTGCACTACCAGCCGAAGGTCCGCTTCGACGGCCAGGTGGCCGGCCTGGAGGCGCTGGTGCGCTGGGTGCACCCGGAGCGCGGCCGGGTCCCTCCCGACGACTTCATCGCCATAGCCGAGTCCTCCGGTCTGATGCCTCACCTCACTGAGTACGTGCTGGAGAAGGCTCTCGCTCAGGTCGCGCGCTGGCGTTCCCAGGGACTGATGGTCCCGGTGGCCGTCAATGTCTCGCCGCGCGATGTGCACACCCCCGGTTTCGCGGGTGCGGTGGCCGCCCGGCTGGCCCGGCACGGCGTCCCGGCGGGCTCCCTCCAGCTGGAGATAACGGAGCACGTACTGCTGGAGGACCCCCAGCGCGCCGCCGACACCCTCGCCGGGCTGACCGGCCACGGCGTGAAGATGTCCCTCGACGACTTCGGCACCGGGTACTCCTCGCTGGTCCATCTGCGACGGCTGCCGGTGAGCGAACTGAAGATCGACCGTTCGTTCGTGGCCCGGCTGGCCGTCGACACGGAGGACGCCGAGATCGTCCGCTGCACCGTCGATCTGGCGCACTCCCTGGGCCTGCTGGTCGTCGCGGAGGGCGTCGAGGACGACGAGACCTGGGAGCGGCTGCGGGACCTGGGCTGCGACGCGGTCCAGGGCTGGCTGGTGGCCGCCGCGATGCCGCCGCACGAGGCGACGGCCTGGCTGCTGGCCAGGGGAGAGCGCGGCTGGCAGCGCCCGGCGGAGCTGGCTGCGGCGCGGGCGCGCGAGCAGTCGGGGGCGACGGGGGCCGCGTCGGGGGCGGCGGGGGCGGTGTCAGGGGCGGCGGCTTCGGCGCAGGTGGTGCGGCAGTCGGGGCATGTCGTGCAGTAGCCCGGGGCGCGTCGTGCAGTAGTTGAAGTGGTTGCAGTGGTTACGGACGGCAGTCACGGACGGCGGTTACGGACGGCGGATACGGCGTGCGATGAGCCGGCCGGGACGGGTCCGAGGGGGTAAGCGTTTCGTGGGCGGGCGTCGCGGCCCATAGGATTGGGGCACATTCCCACACACTCACCCTGAGGATCGCTGCATGCCTGGCATCACGCGCGAGGAGGTCGCCCACCTCGCCCGGCTGGCGCGTCTGGAGCTGTCCGGCTCCGAACTGGACCATTTCGCCGGACAGCTCGACGACATCATCGGCGCGGTCGCCCGCGTATCCGAGGTAGCCGACCAAGACGTACCGCCGACCTCCCACCCGCTGCCGCTGACCAACGTCATGCGCGCGGACGAGGTCCGTCCGTCGCTCACCCCCGAGCAGGCGCTCTCCGGCGCCCCTGCCCAGGAGCAGCAGCGTTTCAAGGTGCCGCAGATCCTGGGGGAGGACTAAACAGTCATGACGGACAACAGCAAGTCGGACGTCAGCAAGCCGGACGTCAGCAAGTCGGACGTCAGCAAGTCGGACGTCACCAAGCTCACCGCCGCCGTGATCGCCGAGCGCATCGCCGCCGGCGAACTCACGGCCGTCGAGGTCGCCGAGGCGCATCTGGCCCGGATCGAGGCCGTCGACGAGAAGGTCCACGCCTTCCTGCACGTCGACCGCGAGGGCGCGCTCGCGCAGGCCCGCGCCGTCGACGCGAAGCACGCGGCGGGCGAGAAGCTCGGGCCGCTGGCCGGTGTGCCGGTCGCGCTCAAGGACATCTTCACCACCGAGGGCGTGCCGACCACGGTCGGCTCCAAGATCCTCGAAGGCTGGATCCCGCCGTACGACGCGACGCTCACCAAGAAGCTCAAGGACGCCGGCGTCGTCATCCTCGGCAAGACCAACATGGACGAGTTCGCCATGGGGTCCTCCACCGAGAACAGCGCCTACGGCCCGACCGGCAACCCCTGGGACGTCACCCGCGTACCCGGCGGCTCCGGCGGCGGCTCGGCGGCGGCGCTCGCCGCGTACCAGGCCCCCCTGGCCATCGGCACGGACACCGGCGGCTCCATCCGCCAGCCCGCCGCCCTCACCGGCACGGTCGGCGTCAAGCCCACCTACGGCGGGGTCTCCCGCTACGGCATGGTCGCCTTCTCGTCCTCCCTCGACCAGGGCGGCCCCTGCGCCCGTACGGTCCTGGACGCCGCCCTGCTGCACGAGGCGATCGCGGGCCACGACCCGCTCGACTCGACGTCCATCGACGCCCCGGTGCCCCCGGTGGTGGAGGCCGCGCGCAACGGCTCGGTCACCGGGATGCGCGTCGGGGTCGTCAAGCAGTTCCGCGGCGAGGGCTACCAGGCGGGCGTCCTCCAGCGCTTCGACGAGTCCGTCGAGCTGCTCCAGAAGCTCGGCGCCGAGATCGTCGAGCTGGACTGCCCGTCCTTCGACCTCGGCCTCGCCGCGTACTACCTGATCGCGCCCTCCGAGTGCTCCTCGAACCTCGCCCGTTTCGACGCCATGCGCTACGGGCTGCGCGTCGGTGACGACGGCACGCGGTCCGCCGAGGACGTCACCGCGCTGACCCGCGAGGCGGGCTTCGGCGACGAGGTCAAGCGCCGGGTCATCCTCGGCACGTACGCGCTCAGCTCCGGCTACTACGACGCGTACTACGGCTCGGCGCAGAAGGTCCGTACGCTCATCACCCGGGACTTCGAGAAGGCGTTCGAGCAGGTCGACGTGATCGTCTCCCCGACGACCCCGACCACCGCCTTCCCGATCGGCGAGCGCGCCGACGACCCGATGGCGATGTACCTCGCGGACCTGTGCACCATCCCGACCAACCTCGCGGGCAACGCGGCGATGTCGCTCCCCTGCGGCCTCGCGCCGGAGGACGGCCTCCCGGTCGGCCTCCAGATCATCGCCCCCGCCATGAAGGACGACCGGCTGTACAAGGTCGGTGCCGCGGTCGAGGCGGCCTTCGTGGAAAAGTGGGGCCACCCGTTGCTGGAGGAGGCACCATCGCTATGAGCAGTGCATTGACCAAGGCCAAGGGTTTCAAGAAGTCCAGGGCCGGAACGTATCTGTCGATCGGGACCACCGCGTTCGGCGCGCTCAGCGTCGTCAAGCAGGCCAGAACGGCCCGCTCCGAGCACGACACGCTCCGCCTCGTCGACGCCGTCGTCTCGGGCGTCGCGATCGTCACGGGCGTGGCGCTGCTGCTGCGCGAGCTGAAGCGGCTGGGCGACGACGACGTCCTGCTGGGCTGAGCGGATGCCGGGCACCTGCCGCGTGGCAGGTGCCCGGCTCTCGCGCACGGACACGGCGCACCGGCGCCCAGAGCCTCGGAAGGAGGCGGCACAGTGATCACCCGCATCGAGATCGACGGCTTCAAGTCGTTCGTGGGCTTCGGCCTGGACGTCCGCCCCTGCACAGTGCTCATGGGTGTCAACGGCGCGGGGAAGTCGAACCTCCTGGACGCGCTGGACTTCGTCCGGCGGGTGGTCTCGGGGGGATTGTCCAAAGCTCTCGACGGGAGCAATCCGCGCCTTACCACGCGGGACCTGCTGCACCACACGGACCACCCTCGTGGGGCGTACACCGCACCGGGACTGACCATCAAGATCGGCATGATCGTCCCGAGTTCCTTCGGGCCGCTTCCCCTGGCCGTACGGGTGGAGGCCGAGCGCCGGCAGGATTCCGTGGGGCCCGTGAAACTCACACTGCGCCGGGGGCGCAGCGGAGTGTGGGTGAGCAGGCTCGAACGTACGGAGTGGATGGACCGGCTGGAGCTGTCGGCGGAGCTTCGTACCGCGCTCGCCGCCGCCCGCGACCGATTCCTCTCTCATAACGGGTTGGACCGGGCGGCGTTGAGCGAAGCCGGCTCATCGCGTCCGAACGCACTGAGCGCATTCCTCATGTTGGAGAGCGCGACCTGGGAGCGCATCGCTCTCGATCCCCCGGCCATGCGCAGCCCGTTCGGCGGCGATGACGAAAGGCCGTTGCTCTCCGACGGGCGCAACCTCGCCGCCGTGCTCCACCGCCTCGACGGTGACGTCCTGCGGGACATGGAAGCCGACCTGGCCGCGCTCATCCCGGAAGCCTCCGGGATCCGGCCGCTCTACGACGAGCGGCGCGGCGAGTACGACTTCGACGTACGGTTCCGGCACACCGGCTGGACGTCGCCCCCCATGCTGTCCGACGGCACGCTGCGCGTCCTCGCGCTGCTCGCCGCCTCGTACGACGACCGGCGTGCCGGCCTGCTCGCCGTCGAGGAGATCGAGAACGGGCTGCACCCCACGCGGATCGCGGAGCTGGTCCGGCGGCTGCGCCGGGACGTGGACGACTTCCCCGATCTGGTGGACCGGGCCGCGGACGCCGAGGGGTTCCGCCAGCTCATCGCGACCACCCACTCGCCCGTCCTGCTCTCCGCCCTCCGCGACGACGCCTCCGGCAGCCTCGTCTTCCTGGAGCAGGCGTCCCACGTCGACCCGGCGCGCCCCGGGATCTCGACCGTCACCCGGGCCCGCCCCGTGCGTAAGCCCCGCGCGGACGAGGACCCCGGCGACACGGTCACCGCCGAGCAGGTGAAGCGCCTGCTGGAGTCCATGGGGCAGGTGATCTCATGAGCCGGGCACGGCTGCTGAGGCCCGGACTGCTGGTCGAAGGGCCGAGCGATCTGCCCTTCCTGGAGCGGCTGATCATCCGGCAGCTGGAGGAGACGCTGCACGCGCGGGCCCTCAAGGCCACCGAGGTGCTCGCCCCCTGCCAGACCAGCTCGGTGTACACCACGGCGGCGCCGAAGCTCCTCCTGGCGGCGGCCCAGGAGCTGGCCTCCCGGTGCGACGTACTCTTCGTGCACCGGGACCACAAGGAGGTCCCCGACGCCGGTGTCGTGCTGGAGGCGCTGTCCCAGTTGCCGAAGAGCGCGGCGGTGCCGGTCGTACTCGGGCCGAAGGTGATGACCGAGTCCTGGGTGCTCGCGGACCGGGACGCTCTGGTCCGGGTGCAGCCCGCCGCCGATCTGTCGGCGCATCCGCACCTTCAGCCGGAGGATGTGGAACAGGGCAATCCGGCGCCCGCGCACCCGGCCCACCCGAAACGCGTGCTGGCGAACGTACTCAAGAAGGCCCGGCGATCCGACCCCGGCGATTACTTCGCCCGCCTCGCCGACGAAGTGGATCTCTCCGTACTCGGAAAGCTGTCGTCCTACCAGCGCTGGCTGGCCGACACCGATGAAGCATTGAAGAGGAAGAAGTACCTGTGACCGTCATTGACCTGGTGTCGTACGAGGACGCGCTGGCGACCTACGACCCCGTCATGGGCCTCGAAGTCCATGTCGAGCTGGGCACCAAGACCAAGATGTTCTGCGGCTGCTCCACCGAGCTGGGGGCCGAGCCCAACTCGCAGACGTGTCCGACCTGTCTGGGGATGCCCGGATCGCTGCCGGTCGTGAACGCGATCGGCGTCGAGTCCGCCATCAAGATCGGGCTCGCGCTGAACTGCGAGATCGCCGAGTGGTGCCGTTTCGCCCGGAAGAACTACTTCTATCCGGACATGCCGAAGAACTTCCAGACCTCCCAGTACGACGAGCCGATCGCCTTCAACGGCCATCTGGACGTCCAGCTGGAGGACGGGGAGACCTTCCGCGTGGAGATCGAGCGGGCCCACATGGAGGAGGACACCGGCAAGTCGCTGCACGTCGGCGGTGCCACCGGGCGGATTCACGGGGCCTCGCACTCGCTGCTGGACTACAACCGCGCCGGGATCCCGCTCATCGAGATCGTCACCAAGCCCATCGAGGGCGCCGGTGCGCGGGCGCCCGAGGTGGCCAAGGCGTACGTCGCCGAGCTGCGCGAGCTGATCAAGGCGCTCGGTGTGTCGGAGGCCCGGATGGAGATGGGCCAGATGCGGTGCGACGTGAACCTGTCGCTGCGCCCGCACGGCCGCGCGGAGTTCGGTACGCGCTCCGAGACGAAGAACGTCAACTCGCTGCGCAGCGTCGAGCGCGCCGCCCGGTTCGAGATCCAGCGCCACGCCGCGGTGCTGGACGGCGGCGGCACGATCCTCCAGGAGACCCGGCACTTCCACGAGGAGGACGGCTCCACCACCTCCGGCCGTATCAAGGACAACGCCGAGGACTACCGGTACTTCCCGGAGCCCGACCTCGTGCCGGTCGCCCCGGCCCGGGAGTGGGTCGAGGAGCTGCGGGCCGGGCTTCCCGAGCTGCCGCGGGTACGCCGTAACCGGCTCCGCGAGGAGTGGGGCGTCACCGAGCACGACATGCAGTCGATCCTCAACGCCGGTGCCATCGACCTCATCGTCGCCACCATCGACGCCGGCGCCCCGGCCGACCAGGCCCGTAAGTGGTGGATGGGCGAGCTGGCCCGGCACGCCAACGAATCGGGCCGCGCGCTGGACGAGCAGCCGATCACCCCGGCGCAGGTCGCCCGGATCGCCGCGCTCGTCGCCGCCGGTGACCTGAACGACAAGCTGGCCCGTCAGGTGATCGAGGGCGTGCTCGCGGGCGAGGGCGACCCGGACACCGTCGTGGAGAAGCGCGGGCTGAAGGTCGTTTCCGACGAGGGCGCGCTCGGCACCGCCGTGGACGAGGCGATCGCGGCCAACGCGGCCGTCGCCGACAAGATCCGCGCGGGCAAGGTCGCCGCCGCGGGCGCGCTCGTCGGCGCGGTCATGAAGGCCACCCGGGGGCAGGCCGACGCGGCGCGGGTGCGTGAGCTGATTCTCGAGCGGCTTGCCCCGAGCGAATGAACAAGCACAGCTCGAGCGGCTTGCCCCGAGCGAATGAACAAGCACAGTTGGAGAAGCTCGGCGTCGAGGGCTGACGTCGGCTGACGTCTTACGTACGTAGTACGTCGTGGGGGCGGGGTGCCGGGGAGCCGGTGCGCCGCCCTCTGCTCTTTCCTCGCCCGTCCGCTTCTCACAGAGGCCCGCGTGAACACCATCGTCGCCGAGACCGTCTCCGTCGGGCTGCTGCTCGGCGTGCTGGCGTTCGCCGTCGTACGCCCGCGCGGGCTGCCCGAGGCCGTCGTCGCGGTGCCGGCCGCGCTGCTGGTCGTGGCGCTTGGCGCGGTGTCGCCGGCGGACGCCTGGGCGCAGACCCGTACGCTCCTGCCCGTCGTCGTCTTTCTCGCGGCCGTACTGGTACTGGCCCAGCTCTGCGCCGACGAGGGGCTGTTCGCCGCCGCCGGGGACCTGGTGGCCCGGGTCTGCGGGGGCAGGCCGCGCGCCCTGCTCGGCGGGGTGTTCGCGGTCGCCGCCGTGGTCACCGCCGTACTCAGCCTGGACGCCACCGTCGTCCTGCTCACCCCGGTGGTCTTCGCGACCGCCGCCCGGGTCGGTGCCAGGCCCCGGCCGCACGTCTACGCCACGACGCATCTCGCCAACTCGGCGTCTCTGCTGCTGCCCGTCTCCAATCTGACCAATCTGCTGGCCTTCACGGCGAGCGGGCTCACCTTCACCCGGTTCGCCGCGCTGATGGCGCTGCCGTGGCTGGCGGCGATCGCCGTCGAGTACGCCGTCTTCCGCCGCTTCTTCGCCGCCGATCTCGCCGCCGGGGCGCACCCCGCGACGAGCGGCGAGCGGCGCGAGGTGCCGGTGTTCACGCTGGTGGTGCTGGGACTGACGCTGGCCGGGTTCGCGGTCACCTCGTTCGCCGGGATCGAGCCGCTGTGGGCGGCGATCGCCGGAGCGGCCGTGCTGGCCGCGCGGGCGCTGGGGCAGCGGCGTACGACCGTGCCCGGACTGGTCCGCGCCACGTCCCCGCTGTTCTGCCTCTTCGTCCTGGCGCTCGGGGTAGTGGTGAAGGCCGTGGTGGACAACGGCCTCGACACCGGGATCGGGTACCTGCTGCCGGCCGGCTCGTCGCTGGCCTCGCTGCTCGCCATCGCCGGGGTCGCCGCCGTACTGGCCAACGTGATCAACAATCTCCCGGCGATCCTCGCGCTGCTGCCGGTGATCGGGCCCGCGGGCCCCGGTCCTGTGCTGGCGGCGCTGATCGGCGTCAACCTCGGCCCGAACCTGACGTACGTCGGCTCGCTGGCCACCCTGCTGTGGCGGCGCATCCTCCACGAGCACGACAGCGAGGCCGAACTCGGCCGCTTCACCCGGCTCGGCCTGCTGACCGTGCCGGCCACGCTCGCCGTGTCTACGGTGGCACTGTGGGGGACGCTGCGGCTGATCGGAGGCTGAGCGCGCCGTGACCGTACTCGTCTGGATCACCGAGGCCACCTGGCCGGCCTGCGTCGACGCCGCCCGTGTCCGCGCGGCCCGCGTCCACGCCGCGCCGGACGGGATCGCGCTGCTCCACGTCAGCGACGACGAGGTGGCCGCCGCCGCGCACCGCGCCTACGCGGGGCTCCTCGGCCGCGGCCACCGGCCGGACAGGGACCCCGGCGTACGGCTCGAAGCCCTCGCCCGTCCGGCCGCCGCGGATCTGCTGGAGGCCGCCGCGCACCGGCTCGGCCGGCCCTGTGTGTTCCTCGAACACCACGGCCGGGTGGAGCACGAGGTCGTACGGGCGGCGGCCGGGGCGGAGCTGCTGATCTGCGCGCGCGACGGTGAGCCAGGCCGTCCGGGGCCGCGCAGTCTCGGCCGGGCGACCCGGTTCGTGGTGGACCACGCGGAGTGCCCGGTGCTGCTGGTGTGGCCGTACGGCGAGGAGACGCCCGTACCTCCGGAGCCGCTCGTACCGCCCGGTTCGGGGGGATGGGCCTAGCCTTCTGGGCCTTCTGGGCCTTCTGGGGCGTTCACCTCGGCGACTTTCCCGGGTCTCTCTCCTGCCATCAGCCATCACTACCGTCCCTGACATGTCACGGGAGATTTCGCGCAGAAGAATGCTCGCCCTCGGCTCCGGCGCCCTGGGCACGGCGGCGGTCGGCTCGGTGCTGCCGCCGTCCCTCCGGGCGGCGCTCGCCGCGGAGCCGCCCGCCGGCGGCCTTGAGGCGGTCAGGCACGTGGTGATCCTGATGCAGGAGAACCGCTCCTTCGACCACTACTTCGGCACCCTGCGCGGGGTGCGCGGCTTCGGTGACCGCAACGCGGTGGAGCTCCCCTCCGGGGAGCCCGTCTTCGCGCAGCCGGGCGCGGGCGCCTCCCCGGCCGCCGTTCTGCCGTTCCCGATCAGGGACGCCGCCGCTGCGCAGCGCAAGGACCTCCAGTACATCGGCGACCTCGACCACTCCTGGGACGGCGGCGCCGCGGCCTGGAACAACGGCTGGATGGACCGCTGGGTCTCCGCCAAGACCGCCGCGACCATGGCGTACTACGACCGGCGGGACATCCCGCTCCACTACGAACTGGCCGACACCTTCACGGTCTGCGACGCCTACCACTCGTCCGTCCACTCGTCGACGAGCCCCAACCGCAACCATCTGTGGAGCGGCTGGACCGGCTTCGAGGCCGACGGGCGGCGGGCCGTGGGCAACGACGCGTACGAGGAGGACACCCACCCGGGCTACCCGTGGCCGACCTACGCGGAGCGGCTGGAGAAGGCGGGCCGGAGCTGGCAGACGTACACCGAGTGGGAGAACTTCACCGACAACAACATCGAGTTCTTCACCGTCTTCAAGGACATCGCACGCAAGGCGCTCGCCCCGGCGCGCGGGCTGTCCGGGCAGCCAGGAGCGGCGGGCTTCACGTACATGGAGGCGTTCTACGCCGCGGTGCGCGATGCGGCGGACGCGGCCTTGCGCGAGCGGCTGCTCGCCGCGCTGGAGGAGGGCGTCGCCACCCTGGACCGGCGCGAGCGCTCGCTCTTCGAGCGGGGGCTGCGCCGGGTGGAGAGCGGCACGCTGGCCGAGCGGTTCCGGGCCGATGTGGCCGCCGGGACGCTGCCCGAGGTGTCGTACCTGGTGCCGCCCGCGGTCGATTCCGAGCACCCCGGCTCCTCGTCGCCGGTCGCCAGCGCGGGCCTCGTCTACAAGGTCCTCGACGCGCTCGGCGCGCATCCGGAGGTCTGGCGCCACACCGTCGTACTGATCAACTACGACGAGAACGACGGCTTCTTCGACCATGTGCCGCCGCCCGTGCCGCCCGTCGACGACCCCGACGAGCGCTGGCGGGGCCGGCCGACCGGGCTCGGTATGCGGGTGCCGCTGCTGGTCGTCTCGCCGTGGACGGTCGGCGGGCACGTCTGCTCGCAGGTCTTCGACCACACCTCGGTCATCCGCTTCCTTGAGCGGTGGACGGGGGTGGCCGAGCCGAACATCACCGCCTGGCGGCGTACCGTCACCGGCGATCTGACCTCGGCGTTCGACTTCACGGACAGCCGGAGCCTGCCCGCGGTGGAACAACCCGCCGCCGTACCGCCGTTCACCGGCCGCTGGCGTCCCGTCCCCCCGGCCGAGCAGCGGATGCCCGTGCAGGAGCCGGGCGTCCGTCCGGCGCGTCCGCTGCCGTACCAGACCGACGCGTACGGCCGGGTCGGCGCCGACGGCCGCACCTTCGAGGTCGTGCTCAGCAACACGGGGCGCGCGAGCGCGCACTTCGCGCTCTACCCGTACGCGGGGGAGTTCGAGGTGCCGCAGCACCGCGATGTAAGGGGCACGGCGCAATGGACGGTGCCCCTTACCGGGGCAGGCGGGGCAGGCGGGGTGGGCGCGGCTGATCGCGCGTACCGGTTCACCATCACCGGGCCGAACGGCTTCCGGCGCGAGTTCTCCGGTCCTGTGGCCGGCCGGGGCGCCGAGCTCTCCTCCTCCGTCGACCATCACGACCGCGATCTGCACCTCACCCTGCGCAACAGCGGCGACCGGTCGGTCACCTTCACCGTGCGTCCCCTCGGGTACGTCGACGAGGCCGACCTGAGCGGCTGGACCCGGCGGATCACGGTGAAGCCGGGCAGGACCCGGGCCGTGGTGCACTCGGCCGCCGACGCCCACGGCTGGTACGACATCGAGGTCAGCGCGGACGACGACGGCCACGCGCGCGTGCCGTTCCGCCGCCGCCTCATGGGACATATCGAGAACGGCCGGGTGAGCGTATCCGGGTAGCGTCCGCACCCGCCTCCACCCCCGGCCGAGCCTTGGCCGCCGCGCGCTCCGCGTGCCAATATGCGCACGTCAGAAGCTGTATGCGGCAGTGCAGAGGAGCAGGATGTTCGCCGTACCGCTGGGGGACGACGCCGAGTTGTGTCCCCTTGAACCCTGGCAGGCCGGGGAGTTCCTCGCGCACATGGACCGCGCCCGCGATCTGGTCGGCGAGCACATCGGGCTCGCCGACGCCGTCTCCGACCCCGCGTCCGCCCTGGCGCTGCTGACCGCGTACGCCCAGAAGCAGGCCGCCGACACCGGGCGTATCTACGGGATCCGGGTCGGCTCCACGCTGGTCGGCGGGGTCCTCTTCCGCGTCTTCGACGCGAAGGCCGGCAACTGCGAGGTGGGCTGCTGGCTGGAGCCCGCGGCGACCGGCCGCGGGCTGGTCACACGGGCCGCGCGGGTGCTGATCGACTGGGCCGTCGAGGAGCGCGGAATGCACCGCGTGGAGTGGCGGGTCTCGACCGGGAACGCGGCGAGCATCCGGGTCGCCCAGCGGCTCGGCATGGTCAGGGAAGGCGTACTGCGGGCCGAGTACCAGCACCGGGGAAGGCGGGCGGACGCCGAGGTCTGGTCGGTTCTCGCGCCGGAGTGGCGTGCGGCCCGGCCTTCTCAGGAAGCTCTCAGACAGGCCCCCTAGCGTGCGCCGTATGAACCCCACCCCCGAGACCAAGACCCCCGAGACCGACGCCCCGGACCTGACCAAGTCCGCTGCCGGGAATGACGCCAAGGCCGAGGTCAAGGACCAGGTCGAGGCCGAGAACAAGGCCGAGGTCACCGAGGTCACCGAGGTCACCGAGGTCAAGGACGAGGACGAAGCCGACGAGGACGACGTGGACGAGGACGCCGAGGACGCCGAAGAGGCCGCCCCGGCCAACGCCTCGTCCGGTCTCGGCTCCGCCGCCTCCGCCGTCCTCGCCGTCTGCCTCGGCATCGTCGCCCTCACCGGGACCTGGACCAGCCGTGTCCTCGCCGAGCGTCAGGGGCTCGTCGGCCAGCTCAAGACCGGCCAGTCCGCCACCGCCGAGCAGCAGATAGCCGCGATCTACGGCGACGCCTGGCATGTCACCGCGGCGGTCAACGGCGGCGTCGCGCTGGTGGCGCTGATCATCGGCGCCATCGTCCTCGCCCTGCCGGTGGGCCGTACCGCCTGGGTCCGTCCCTTCGCGCTGGCCGGCGCGGTGCTCGGCTTCCTCGGTCTGCTGACGGCCGTCGCCATGTACTTCGACCTCTTCGCGGCCATGCCGACCACCTCCTCCTGAGGCGCGGAATAACGTACGCCACCCCGGCCGGAGTACGGCCTTAGGCCGTAAGCCGGTCCCTACCCGGGCCATGCCCCCTTTTCTAAGGCACCGGGGCCCGTCAACATGCGGCACACTCCCGATGCGGCTCCACCCCCTGGGAGACGAAGGTTGAGGCATCAGCAGGACGCCACAGCACTTCCCAGGGGGACCGGATGTACACGTACGAACTTCACCAGCTCCGAAGCGCCGAGCTGCTCCGTGAGGCCGCCGACCGCCGACTGGTGCGGGAGGTCCGCCAGGCCCGCAAGCAGGCCCGGCGCGCGGCCCGGCGATCGGCCGGCAACGCCTCGGAGGGGCAGGTGAGTCCGCCCCGCGACCGGTTCGGCCACGCCGCGTGACCTGGGCAGATGCGGCAGGGCCTGGCTCCGGGCCGCCGAAATCCAGTGCCGCGTTGTCAGACCCCTGTGCGATGCTCGGCACTGTGGAGACCAGGTCTGTCAGCCCGGTGTTCGTCGGCAGGACCGGCGAGCTGACCGTGCTCACCCAAGCGCTCGCCCGCGCCACCGCGGGCGAGCCCCAGGCGTTGCTCATCGGTGGCGAGGCGGGGGTCGGCAAGACCCGGCTCGTCGAGGAGCTGCGCGAGGTGGCGTGCGCGCGCGAGGCCGTCGTCGTGACCGGCGGCTGTGTCGAGATCGGCGCGGACGGACTGCCGTTCGCCCCCTTCTCCACCGCGCTGCGCTCCCTGCGCCGCCAACTGCCCGAGGAGCTGGTCACGGCGGCGGACGGCCAGGAGGACGAGCTGGCCAGGATCCTGCCCGAGCTGGGCCGGTCCCACCGCGGCCCGCTGGACGAGGACGGGACCGCACGGCTCTTCGAGCTCACCGCCCGGCTGCTGGAGCGGCTCGCGGCGGACCGTACGGTCGTGCTCGTCCTGGAGGATCTGCACTGGGCGGACGCCTCCACCCGCCATCTCCTCGCCTACCTCATCCGCGCGCTGCGCCGGGGCCGGCTCGTCGTGCTCGGTACGTACCGCGCCGACGACCTGCACCGCCGCCATCCGCTGCGCCCGCTCCTCGCCGAGCTGGACCGGCTGCGCTCCGTCCGCCGGATCGAGCTGTCCCGGTTCAACCGGGCCGAGGTGCGGCGCCAGCTCACCGGAATCCTCGCCGCGGAGCCCGATCCCGGCCTGGTGGACCAGATCTTCGAACGCTCCGACGGGAACGCGTTCTTCGTGGAGGAGCTGGCCTGTTCCCTGGAGGCCGGCTCCCACGCGGGACTCAGCGACTCCCTGCGCGATCTGCTGCTCGTCAGGGTCGAGGCGCTTCCCGAGGACGCCCAGCGGGTCGCCAGGATCGTCGCCGAGGGCGGCACCACCGTCGAGTACCCGCTGCTGCTGGCCGTCGCCCGGCTCGCGGAGGACGATCTCATCGAGGCGCTGCGGGCCGCAGTCGGCGCCAACATCCTGCTGCCGACCCCGGACGGCGACGGCTACCGCTTCCGGCACTCCCTGGTGCGCGAGGCGGTCAGCGACGATCTGCTGCCCGGCGAGCGGTCCCGGCTCAACCGCCGCTTCGCCGAGGTGCTGGAGGCCGACCCCGGGCTCGTACGGGCCGACGAGCGCACCACCCGCCTCGCCAGCCACTGGTACCACGCGCACGACCCGGCGAAGGCCCTGCCCGTCGTACTGCGCGCCTCCGTCGAGGCCCGGGCGCGCTACGCGCACGCGGAGCAACTGCGCCTGCTGGAGCGGGCCATGGAGCTGTGGGACAGCGCCCCCGCCGAGGTACGGCGCACCCTGCGCCCGCCGGACGACCTGGACGCGTATCCCGCCTGCGGGGGCGGTCCGCCCTCGGCGCCGCTGAGCTATCTGGATCTGATGGCGGAGGCGACGGACGCCGCCCGCGTCGGTGGCGAGAACGAACGCGCCCTGGCCATCTCGAAGAAGGCGCTGCGGATCCTCGACGGTGAGGACGAGGGGCACGATCCGCTGCGCGCCGCGTGGTTCTGGATCCAGCGCTCCCGGCTGATGCAGAACCTGACCCGCGGCGACGGCTGGCGGGAGCTGGCCACGGCACAGGACCTGGTGCGCGGTCTCCAGCCGTCCGCCGTGCACGCGGAAGTCCTCACCGTGGTCGCCGCCTGGGGCGCGCTGCACCGGCCGGGGCCCGATGTCCTGGCCGCCGCGGAGCGCGCCGTGGAGTACGCGCGGCTCGTCGGCGCCGAACACACCGAGACGAACGCCCATCTCACCCGGGGCTGGCTCATCGCCGACGCCGGCCACACCGAGGCGGGCATCGCCGAGATATACGCGGCCCGCGCCCGGGCCGTCGAACTGGACGCCGTGGGGATCCTGGGACGCGCCAGCATCAACCTGCCCTCCACGCTGGAGAGCAACGGCCGCTCCGAGGAGGCGGTGAAGGCCGCCCAGGAGGGCGTCGCCTTCACCCATCAGCGCGGACTCGCCGACACGGAGGCATGGGTCCGCTCCAATCTGGCCCAGTCCCTCTTCTCACTCGGCCGCTGGTCCGAGGAGGACACCGTCCTCGCGGACGCGGCCGACCTCGCCCAGTCGAAGAAGGCCCGTGGGCTGCTCGCCATACGCCGCGCGGAACTCGCCCTGGCCCGGGGAGACTTCGAAGAGGCGGGGCGTCAGGTGGAGCTGAACCGGGGCTACTTCGGCACCCACGACTTCCAGCCGCAGCACGTCATCACCCCGGCCAGGCTGATGATGATCGTCGATGCGCAGCGGGGTGAACTGGCCGCAGCCCGGGCAGAGTTCCGGCAGATCACCGCGGACGGCTTCCCACTGGGCACCCATCGGTACGCGCTGCCGCTGCTCTGTACGGCGGCGGCGATCGAGGCCGACGCACGAGGGCTGCCGGAGGCCGACGCGGGCCGGGCCGAGGTGCTCGCGACCGTACGGGCCCTCGGGAAGCGGCTGCCGACCCTGGTGCCCGTCTGGCAGGCGTACGGCCTCCTCCTGGAGGCGGAGCTGGCGCGGGCCGAGGGCCTGCCCGCGCCGGAGCACTGGAACCGTACGGTCGCCGCCTTCGAGGGCGTCTCGCGCCCCTACGAGCTGGCGCACGCCCGGCTGCGGCTCGCGGCGGCCCTGCTGGACTCCGGCGCCGACCGTTCCGACGCCGCGAAGCCGCTGCTCGCGGCCCACACCACCGCCACCGCGCTCGGCGCGCGCCCCCTGGCCGACGAGATCGGGCTGCTGGCCGGGCGGGCCAGGATCGCTCTCACTGGCGAGCCCGACGAGGCGCCGCCCGTCGACCCGGTCCGCGCCCTGGGCCTGACCCCGCGCGAGCGGGACGTGCTGCGGCTGGTCGCCGCCGGGCACAGCAACCGGGGGATAGCCGAGGAGCTGTACATCTCGCCCAAGACCGCGAGCGTCCACGTCTCCAACATCCTGGCCAAGCTGGGCGTCTCGGGACGCACGGAAGCGGCGGCCTTCGCCCACCGCCTCCGCCTCTTTCAGCCCTGAGGATCCGCCTCGCCAGGATCCGCCTCGCCAGGATCCTCATCGTCCCGGACCCGTATCGTCACCTTGCCGGACGAGAGGTCTATCGGGCCGCGCCCCGGGTCGCCGGCCTCGGAGTCGACGCGGCTCAGCTCCAGCCTCTTCCGCTCCTCGTGGGTGTGCTTGCGGCCCGGCGCGAAGATCTCCTCGAACATATTGAACACAGTCCGCTCACACCCTCACCCTTGCTCGATCTCACCCTTACCCGACCGTCAGCCGGATGATCCTGTCGTCCCCCGCGCTCGGGGTGCCCCGGCCGTCCATGTTGCTGCTGACCAGCCACAACCGGTCACCGCCGGCCGCGAGCACCGTACGCAGACGGCCGTACTCGTCCTTGAGGAACGCCTCGGGGGCCGCCGCGGATTCCCGGCCCGCCAGCGGAATCCGCCAGAGCCGCTCCCCGCGCAGCCCCGCCATCCACAGGGAGCCCTCCGCGTACGCCAGACCGCTCGGCGACGCCTCGTCCGTCCGCCACTGCGCCACCGGGTCCACATAGCCGGCCCGGTCGGCCCTGCCCTCCACCACCGGCCAGCCGTAGTTCTTGCCGGGCTCGATCAGATTCAGCTCGTCCCATGTGTTCTGGCCGAATTCCGCCGCCCACAGCCGGCCCTCCGCGTCCCAGGCGAGACCCTGCACATTGCGGTGGCCCAGGGAGTACACCACCGAGTCCGCCGACGGGTTCCCGTGCACCGGCTGCCCGTCCGGCGTCATCCGCAGGATCTTCCCGCCCAGCGACTTCGGGTCCTGGGAGAGCCCCGTGTCGCCCGCCTCGCCCGTGCCCGCGTACAGCATGCCGTCCGGCCCGAAGGCGATCCGGCCGCCGTTGTGGATGGTCCCCTTCGGGATGCCGCGCAGTACGGTGTCGGGCGCGCCCAACTGCTGCCCGGCGGGCTTCTTCGGGTCGTACAGCATCCGGGCGACGCGGTTGTCCGACTCGGTGGTGAAGTACGCGTACACGAGACGGTCCGAGGCGTACGAGCGGGAGACCGCGATCCCCAGCAGACCCCCCTCGCCGGCCGCGGCGACCCCGGGCACCGAGCCGATCACGGTCCGCTTCCCGCTCTCCGCGTCGACGCGGGTGATCGTCCCCTCGTCGCGCGAGGAGACGAGCAGCCCGCCGTCCGGCAGGGCCGCCAGCCCCCAGGGCGACGCGAGCCCCTCCGTCAGCGTCGCCGCCACCTTCACCGACCCCTTCGCGGGCGGCGGCGACGGGCTGGCCGTCACCCCCTCGGAGGACGGCGCCGCCGCCGGGCTCGACGCGGGGCTTCTGCCGAGGTCGGGAGCGCGGTCGGACGAGCATCCGGTGGCCACGAGGAGAGCGGCAGCGGCACACACGGCCGTCACTGCTGAACGCTGCACGGGTCCGTTCCCTTCGACGAGCTGAGACGAGACGAGACGAGTTGAGACGAGACGAGCCGAGCCGGGATCCGGCGGAGGAAAGACCGCCGTCCCCTGTTCATACACCGCTGCCCCGACCAGAGTTCCCGACGCGGCGCCCCACGGCTCTCACACCCACGGCTCGCACACCCACGGCTGTCACACCCACGACTCCCGTACCGGCGGCAGAGCGGCGATCTCGGCCAGATCCCGCTCCGTCAGCGTCAGCTCCGCCGCCCCCGCGTTCTCCACCGCCCACTCCACCCGCTTCGTCCCCGGCAGCGGCACCACATGGCGCCCCCGGCTCAGCACCCACGCCAGCGCCACCTGCGCCGGCGTCGCCCCGTGCCGCTCCGCGATCCGCCGCAGCCCCACCACCAGCGGCTGGTTCGAGGCCATGATCTCGGCCGTGAACCGGGGGTGGCGGGCGCGCAGATCGTCCGGCTCGAAACCCTGCCCCGGAGTGAGCGTGCCGGTCAGGAAACCGTTGCCCAGCGGCATCGCCGCCAGGAACCCGATCCCGCGCGCCTCGCACCACGGCAGCAGCCGGTCCAGTGCCTCCGGCGACCACACCGACAGCTCCGCCTCCACCGCGCTCACCGGGAACACCTGCTGCACCCGCTCCAGCTGCCGGATCGTCGCCTCGTGCAGATGCGCGCCCGACCGCCGCCGCGAGGCGCGCGCGCCCACCGCGCACAGCCCCAGCGCCCGTACCTTCCCCGCCCGCACCAGCTCCGACATCGCCCCCCAGGTCTCCTCGACCGGTATCTCGGGATCCGCGCGGTGCAGCTGGTAGAGATCGATCACATCGGTCTGGAGCCGCCGCAGCGAGGCGTCGCAGGCGCGCCGTACGTAGTTCGGCCTGCCGTTGGCCACTATGTGCTGATCGCCGACGAGCAGCCCACACTTGGTCGAGACGAAGACCTCGTCCCTCCGCTGCCCGACCACCCGCCCCAGCAGCAGTTCATTGGTGAAGGGGCCGTACATGTCGGCCGTGTCGAGCAGGCTCGTCCCGGCGTCGAGCGCCGCGTGCACGGTACGGAGCGACCGTTCGCCGCGCTGCTGCGAACCGGTGTAGGCCCAGTGCATGGGCATGCAGCCGAGTCCGACCGCCCCCACGTCGAGCGCCGCCGCACCGATTGTCCTGCGCTCCAACTGCCCGTACCCCTCCCAAGACCGACCGGCGCCGCCCTCAAGCTAACCTCATCACCCCGGCGGGCTTCGCATAGCCTCCTGACCATGACTTCAGACGTATGGCTGCCGCTTCCCGCGGACGAGATCGAGGGCCTTCCCGAGGGGCTGGACTACCGCTTCTGGGACGGTGAGGACGACTATCCCGCCGACCCGGCCGACTGCGCCTTCTACGTGGTCCCGTACATGTCACGGGCGGGGGTCGCGATACGGCCGCTCGCCGCCATGACGTCCGTACGCGTCGTACAGACCCTGTCCGCCGGTGTCGACAACGTGGCCCCCGCGCTCGGCGCGCTGCCCCCGGGCGTACGGCTGTGCAACGCCAAGGGCGTCCACGAGGCCAGCACGGCCGAACTGGCTCTCACCCTGACGCTCGCCTCGCTGCGCGGCGTCCCGGGCTTCGTCAGGGACCAGGACCGGGGGGAGTGGCGGTCCGGCTTCCACGAGTCGCTCGCCGACAAGTCCGTGCTGATCGTCGGATACGGGTCGATCGGCGCGGCCATCGAGGACCGGCTCGCGCCCTTCGAGTGCGCGCGGGTGGCGCGCGTCGCGCGCTCCGCCCGCACCACCGCGCGCGGTCAGGTCCACGCGTTCACCGAACTCCCCGCGCTGCTGCCCGAGGCGGATGTCGTCATTCTCTCGACGCCGCTCACCGACAGCACGAAGGGCCTGGCCGGAGCCGGTTTCCTGGCGCGCATGAAGGACGGCGCGCTGCTCGTGAACGTCGCGCGCGGCGGCGTCGTCGACACCAAGGCGCTCCTCGCCGAGCTGGAGAGCGGCCGGCTCCGGGCGGCCCTCGATGTCACCGACCCCGAACCCCTGCCGCGCGACCATCCGCTCTGGCATGCTCCGGGTGTTCTGATCAGTCCCCATGTCGGCGGACCCACCTCCGCCTTCCTGCCCCGGGCGCGGCGGCTGCTGGCCCGGCAGCTGACCCGATTCGCCGCCGGGGAGGAGCTGTTGAACGTCGTCCTCACCACGGAGGGCTGAAAGACCGGGCGGGCGGGGCCCGTTCAGCACGCTCCGCACCCGCGCGGACACCCTCGCGGGACCCCCGGTGGCCACAACTCCCCAGGTCGTCACGGAGAGTAGAAGAACTATGTCCCTGAGTGACGAGTCTGGTGTATCGTCCCGATCTGGGGGCTGTGCCGTCCCTGGGGCGGCGCGGCGGAGCGATCAGGAACAGAGGGGGGCGACGGGCGATGTACGGCCAATGGACGAACGATCCGACGCGGCAGAGGCGCCGGCGGCGACCTCCGGACACCCCGGAGCGCACGCCGGCACCCGCGGCGGCACCTCACGGAGCGGTCCGGTGAGCGCCGAGGGCATGGCCGTCGGCGGACGCGCGGTCGCCGGCGGGAGTTCGGGGCTGCTTCCACAGCTGGCGCTTGCCCTGATCTGCGGGGGATACGCCACCGGCGCGGCACTGGGCTGGGGTTCGGAGCGGCTCGCCCTGTTCATGGGCGACTTCGGGCTGAGCATCGCCGCGCTGATCGCCGCGGTCTCCTGTTTCTGCTACGCGCGTGGCCATGTCAGCCGGTTCCGGCCGGCCTGGCTGCTCTTCGCGTTCTCCTCCGCGATGGCCTCCGCCGGGAACGCAGTCTGGGGCTGGTACGAGGTCGTCCTCGGCCGGACGGTACCGAGCCCGTCCGTCGCGGACCTGCTCTTCCTGTGCTTCGCACCGCCGGCCATCGTGGGCCTGCTGGTCCTCGCCAAACGCCCGGTCAGCAGGGCCGGCTGGGTCTGTCTCGCGCTGGACTCCTGGCTCATCGGCGGCTCGCTGCTCACCCTCTCCTGGAGCCTCGCCCTCGCCCGTACCACGACCATCCAGGGCGAGAGCGTCCTGCAGTCCGCGCTCTCCCTCGCCTATCCGCTCCTCGACATCGTGCTCGTCAGCATGGTTCTCGCGCTGCACTTCCGGCGGGCCACCGGCAACCGCTCCGCGGTCAACACCGCGATCGCCGCCCTCGCCCTGACCGTGCTCTGCGACGCGCTCTTCACCTCCCCGCTGCTGCGCGACACCTACCGCTCGGGCCAGCTGCTGGACGCCGGCTGGTTCGCCGGGTCGCTGCTCCTCGCGTACGCGCCCTGGGGCGCGCGCCGGATGGCCGAGACGGCTCCCGCGCCGCCCAGGCCGGGGCGCCACACCACCCCGATCGCCAGCTCGCTGGCCGCGCTCACGCCGTACCTCGCCGCGGCCGTCTGCACCCTGGGCATCCTCTACAACGTCATCGAGGGCCGCCGGGTCGACCGCGTCGTGGTCCTCACCGGCTGCACGGTCGTGCTCGCCCTGGTCGTACGGCAGGGCATCATGCTCGTCGACAACATCGCGCTCACCCATGAACTCGCGCACAAGGAGAACCACTTCCGCTCCCTGGTGCAGGGCTCCAGCGACGTCATCATGATCGCCGCGCCCTCCGGCATACTCCGCTACGTCAGCCCCGCAGCCGCGGGCGTGTACGGGCGCGACGCCGAGGACCTCGTCGGCGCCGAGCTGTCCTCGATCATCCACCCGGACGACCTGGGCCGGGTCATCCGCGAGGTCCGGCGCTTCCTGGCCGCCCCGCCCGCCGAGGAGCCCACGACCCGGATCGAGTGCCGGTTCCGGTCGGGCAGCGGCGGCTGGCTCAATGTGGAGTCCACCGTCAACCGCCACCAGGGCGGGCTGATCTTCAACAGCCGGGACGTCACCGAGCGCGTCCGGCTCCAGGCCCAGCTCCAGCACAACGCCGAGCACGACCCGCTCACCGACCTCCCCAACCGCGCCCTGTTCACCGAACGCGTCCGCCAGGCCCTCTCCGGCCGCCGCGCGACCGACCCCGGCACGGCCGTCCTCTTCATCGACCTCGACGGCTTCAAGGGCGTCAACGACCGGCTGGGCCACCAGGCCGGCGACGAACTGCTCATCATGGCCGCCCACCGGCTCCAGGACTCCGTACGGGCCGGGGACACCGCCGCCAGGCTCGGCGGCGACGAGTTCGCCGCCCTCGTCCTCGGCGACGGCTCGCCCGACCAGTCCGCCCGCGAGTACCAGGTCCACGAGATCGCCGACCGGCTCAGGCTCCGGCTCTCCCAGCCGTACCGGATCGACGGCAACGACGTCCGCGTCGCCGCCTCCATCGGGGTCGCCTTCGCCGAGCCGGGCATAACCCCCAGCAGCCTCATGCGCAACGCCGACCTCGCGATGTACCGCGCCAAGGCCGCGGGCAAGGACCGCGTCGAGATGTACGCGCCCCAGATGCAGGCCGACGTGGTCCGCAGGACCGAGCTGGCGGCCCGGCTGCGCACCGCCCTGCACGACGGCGAGTTCGCGCTGCTGCACCAGCCCGTGGTGCATCTCACCTCGGGCCGGATCACGGCGGTCGCCGCCCAGGCCCGCTGGCGCTCCTCCCAGGGCATCCTCTTCACCCCCGCCGAGTTCCTGCGCGTCGCCGACGACGGTGACCGCACCGCCGAACTCGGCCGCTGGCTCCTCGAACACGCGGTGGAGGAGGCCGCGGAACGCATGCGCCTCGGCCATACCGTCGTCCCCGTGACGGTCCGGCTGCCGGCCCGCAGACTGCTCGACAAGTCGATGCCGCCCGGGGCCGTCGAGAGCCTGCTCGCCCGCCACCAGCTGCCCTCGGGCGCCCTGCTGATCGAGCTCTCCGACAGCGACCCGCGCGCCTCCCTGGACGAGCTGGAGCACCGTCTCGTCGCCCTGCGCCGGCTCGGCGTCCGGATCGCCCTCGACGGCTTCGGCAGCGGCTACGCGGCGATCAGCGCCCTGCGCAGGCTCCCCGTCGACGTACTCAAACTCGACCGCGCCCTGGTCGAGGGCGTCGTGGAGTCCGCCAGGCTGCACAAGATCACCGCGGGGCTGCTCCGGATCGCCCGCGACCTCGGTATGCAGTCCGTCGCCGACGGCGTGGACGTCCCCGAGCAGGTGATCGCCCTGCGCGCCATGGGCTGCACCCTCGGGCAGGGCATGGCCTTCTCCGGGCCGCTCGACGAGTACCGGCTGCGCCGGGCGCTGGCCGCCGGCTCCTTCCCGCTGCCGGGCGGCGCGCCCCTGCCCGTCCTCACGGGCGGCGCGCTCCCCGCGCGGCGCCCCCGTCCACCCGTCCCGCAGCAGGTCCCGCAGCAGGTCTCCGACCGGATTCCGCGTTCCGCCGTCCGTTCGAATAGCTCGAATAGTGAGACGCCCGTCCCACCCGCTTGACAGCCGGGGTGGGCCGGGAGGAGGGTCGCTTCCATGCGCACCCGAATTCTCGTACTTGGAAAGCGCGTCGGCTGAAGCAGAGCTCCTCACCCGCTCCGCAGAACGCACCGACGCGCTCCCCTCGCCTGCCTCACGGCACGGGGGGTTTTTTGTTGCACCGGAACGTCGCAAACCCTCGCAAACCTCGCTCACCCTCAGCTTCGAGAAGAGAATGCCGATGACCGACCAGGCCACCGGGGCCCACCATCCGCAGCCGCGGGCCCGTAACGGCGGACCGTCCTCCGCCTCCGTCTCCGTCGAGCACGTCACGGGCGCGCAGTCGCTCATCCGCTCTCTTGAGGAAGTGGGCGCCGACACGGTATTCGGCATTCCCGGCGGCGCCATCCTCCCGGCGTACGACCCGATGATGGACTCCACCCGGGTCCGGCACATCCTCGTCCGCCACGAGCAGGGCGCAGGCCACGCGGCCGAGGGCTACGCACAGGCCACCGGCAAGGTCGGGGTCTGTATGGCGACCTCGGGCCCCGGCGCCACCAACCTGGTCACCCCGATCGCCGACGCGCACATGGACTCCGTGCCGATCGTCGCGATCACCGGCCAGGTGGCCAGCGCGGCCATCGGGACCGACGCCTTCCAGGAGGCGGACATCTGCGGCATCACCATGCCGATCACCAAGCACAACTTCCTGGTCACCAAGGCCGAGGACATCCCGCGGACCATCGCGGAGGCGTTCCACATCGCCTCCACGGGCCGGCCGGGACCCGTCCTGGTCGACATCGCGAAGGACGCCCTCCAGGCGCGCACCACCTTCAGCTGGCCGCCCTCCCACGACCTGCCCGGCTACCGCCCGGTCACCAAGCCGCACGCCAAGCAGATCCGCGAGGCCGCCAAGCTGATCACCCAGGCGAGCCGCCCGGTGCTGTACGTCGGCGGCGGCGTCCTGAAGGCCGGCGCGACCGCCGAGCTGAAGGTCCTCGCCGAGCTGACCGGCGCGCCCGTCACCACCACCCTGATGGCCCTGGGCGCCTTCCCCGACAGCCACCCGCTGCATGTGGGCATGCCGGGCATGCACGGCGCGGTCACCGCCGTCACCGCGCTCCAGAAGGCCGACCTGATCGTCGCCCTCGGCGCCCGCTTCGACGACCGCGTCACCGGCAAGCTGGAGAGCTTCGCGCCGCACGCCAAGATCGTCCACGCCGATATCGACCCGGCCGAGATCGGCAAGAACCGCGTCGCGGACGTGCCGATCGTCGGGGACGCCCGCGAGGTCCTGGCCGATCTGGTCCAGGCCGTCCAGGCCGAGCACACCGAGGGCCACGTCGGCGACTACAGCGCCTGGTGGAACGACCTCAACCGCTGGCGCGAGACCTACCCCCTCGGCTACGACCAGCCCGGCGACGGCACCCTCTCGCCGCAGCAGGTCATCCAGCGCATCGGACAGCTCGCCCCCGAGGACACGATCTTCGCCGCGGGCGTCGGCCAGCACCAGATGTGGGCCGCGCACTTCATCGAGTACGAGAAGCCCTCCACCTGGCTGAACTCCGGCGGCGCCGGAACGATGGGCTACGCAGTCCCCGCTGCCATGGGCGCCAAGGCCGGGCAGCCGGACCGTACCGTCTGGGCCATCGACGGCGACGGCTGCTTCCAGATGACCAACCAGGAACTCACCACCTGCGCCCTGAACAACATCCCCATCAAGGTCGCGATCATCAACAACGGCGCGCTCGGGATGGTCCGCCAGTGGCAGACCCTCTTCTACAACCAGCGCTACTCCAACACCGTCCTGCACGCCGGTGACGGCAGCGGCAGCGGTCCGACCGGCGGCACCCGCGTCCCGGACTTCGTGAAGCTGGCCGAGGCCATGGGCTGCGTCGCCATGCGCTGCGAGTCCCCGGACGAGCTGGACGCGGTGATCGCCAAGGCCAACGCCGTCAACGACCGCCCCGTCGTGATCGACTTCATCGTCCACGAGGACGCCCAGGTCTGGCCGATGGTCGCCGCCGGCACCTCGAACGACGAGGTCATGGCCGCCCGGGACGTCCGTCCCGACTTCGGCGACAGCGCCGACGACTGAGCCGCGAGAACGAGAGAAGAGACGGACACATGACCAGGCACACCCTCTCCGTTCTGGTGGAGAACACCCCCGGCATCCTCGCCCGGATCGCCGCGCTGTTCTCCCGCCGCGGTTTCAACATCGACTCGCTCGCGGTCGGTGTCACAGAACACCCCGACATCTCCCGCATCACCATCGTGGTCAATGTCGAGGAACTGCCCCTGGAACAGGTGACGAAACAGCTCAACAAGCTGGTGAACGTCCTGAAGATCGTCGAACTCGAGCCCGGCGCTGCGATCCAGCGCGAGCTCGTCCTGGTGAAGGTCCGCGCGGACAACGAGACCCGCTCCCAGATCGTCGAGATCGTCCAGCTGTTCCGTGCCAAGACCGTCGACGTCTCACCCGAGGCCGTCACGATCGAGGCCACCGGATCGAGTGACAAGCTCGACGCCATGCTCAAGATGCTGGAGCAGTTCGGCATCAAGGAGCTGGTGCAGTCCGGGACGATCGCCATAGGGCGCGGCGCGCGGTCCATCACGGACCGCAGCCTCCGGGCGCTCGACCGCAGCGCGTAAGAGCCTGCCGGGCTCCAACGCGGGCGCCCACCCCCTCCCGGCTCGAATGCCGAGACCGGGAGACCACCATCAGCCGCCCCGCCGTACGGTGGGGAGCGAGCTGTTCCACCGAAGTGCACACCAAGGAGAAGACCCAGTGGCCGAGCTGTTCTACGACGACGATGCCGACCTGTCCATCATCCAGAACCGCAAGGTCGCGGTCATCGGATACGGCAGCCAGGGCCACGCCCACGCGCTGTCGCTCCGGGACTCGGGTGTCGACGTCCGGGTCGGCCTGCACGAGGGTTCGAAGTCCAAGGCCAAGGCCGAGGAGCAGGGCCTGCGCGTGGTGACGCCGGCGGAGGCCGCCGCCGAGGCCGACGTCATCATGATCCTGGTGCCGGACCCGATCCAGGGCCAGGTCTACGAGGAGTCCATCAAGGACAACCTGAAGGACGGCGACGCGCTGTTCTTCGGCCACGGCCTGAACATCCGGTACGGCTTCATCAAGCCGCCGGCCAACGTCGATGTCGCCATGGTCGCCCCCAAGGGCCCGGGCCACCTGGTCCGCCGCCAGTACGAGGAGGGCCGCGGCGTACCGTGTATCGCGGCCGTCGAGCAGGACTTCTCCGGCAAGGCGTTCGCGCTGGCCCTCTCCTACGCGAAGGGGATCGGCGGCACCCGCGCCGGCGTCATCAAGACGACCTTCAAGGAGGAGACCGAGACCGACCTCTTCGGCGAGCAGGCCGTCCTCTGCGGCGGCACCGCCGCGCTGGTCAAGGCGGGCTTCGAGACGCTGACCGAGGCCGGCTACCAGCCGGAGATCGCGTACTTCGAGTGCCTCCACGAGCTGAAGCTGATCGTGGACCTGATGTACGAGGGCGGCCTGGAGAAGATGCGCTGGTCGGTCTCCGAGACCGCCGAGTGGGGCGACTACGTCAGCGGCCCCCGCGTCATCACCGACCAGACCAAGGTCGAGATGAAGAAGATCCTGGCCGAGATCCAGGACGGTACGTTCGCCAAGAACTGGATGGACGAGTACCACGGCGGTCTGAAGAAGTACAACGAGTACAAGAAGGCGGACAGCGACAGCCTGCTGGCCACCACCGGCGCCGAGCTGCGCAAGCTCATGAGCTGGGTCGACAACGACGACGCGTAGTACCTGACGGGCGGCCCCGGTCCGCGCGGAATTCCCGGCGGGCCCGGGGCCGCCCGACCCGCGCCCCAGCCCCGCGCCCCCGACGGGTTGT
>NZ_JBFBEZ010000062.1:0-36732 GCF_040701725.1 Streptomyces sp. NPDC093109 | reverse complement strand
GCTGGAACCGCGCACCCGGCCTCTCTCAACGAACCCACAACACACCAGGCCAGCAAGCCCGCGATACACCAACAAGCCCCCCTCCGAGCGTTACCTGGAGGCGGTCGGCGTCGTCCCTCTGCCCCCGGAGCAGGCGGGGCCCGCCAAGGCCCCCAAAGCGGCCGTGAGTGCCTTCGAGAAGGGCGTAGCGGCCCTGGAGCAGTACAAGGCCCGCACCGGGTCCGTTACGGTCCCCAGGGCCCACGTAGAGGCGTTGCCGGACGGGTCGGAGGTCAAGCTCGGGGTGTTCCTGTCGAACAGCAAGACCAGGCGCGCCAAGCTGACCGCGGACAAACTCGCCACACTCGCCACCCTCGGACTCGACTGGGCATAGGGTTTCTCGCGGCAGTGGGGCTGGGCTGAATCGCCCGGCCTGCGGAGCGCTCGAGGGGGTTTCAGGATGGCTGAGACGGAGTGGGAAGCCGGTGAAACGCCGTGGGCCCGGCAAGGTACGGAGCACCTCCCGTGCTACTTCTGCGGCGGGCACACGGCGATTCTGAGTTCCGGTGACCGCCCGGATGACCCGGGCCGGCTGGAGCTGTACTGCGACAACCAGATGTGCAGTGCGCGAGAAGTTGTCGTCCTGGTCAAGCGCGACGGCGCAGGCGCGCCTGAACGCGCCGACGTTCGTGCCCTCCGCGAGGTTGACCGACCTCGCGAGACGCCGGCGGCTCTGGACGTCATGGCTCGCTACGAAGACAACAAGAACATCACGGCACGACGACTGAGCACGACTTCTCTCGCGCTGGTCGTGGAAGCGCACGAGGAAAAGTAGGCAGTGGAAAGGACCCCGGGCGCGTGGTGTGCCCGGGGTCCGTCGCTGTCTCCGGGGCGGCGGCATCGCACTGGAGTGTGTGTAAGCCCTGGAATCTTGGGCCTTCCCCTTTTCGAGCACAGGTAGCCAGGGCCTTCTCCTGGGCCTTGACCGCGCTTTGGCTCCTACCGTTCCGAGCCGTCCTCGTCTTCCCCCACGCTGTCGTCGCTGTCTCCGAAGATGGGACGAAGTACCTCTCGCAGGTCGAGGTCGAGGCGCTGAGCGGGGATGGACAGAGACCGCTGGACCTTACTGCTGACGTTGGTCGCCGTCGCTCGCCACTCCGAGACGAAGGGGTCGGCTTCCTGGCTGCTGTAAACCGTGATCGGATCCAGCGTCACGGTCTCATGGGGACGAAGGTCCACCGGAGCGAAGCGGACGATGGTGCGGCCATCCTGCCGCTCAATGTCCGGGGAATGTAGGGACGGCAGGTGGTAGGCCGGTGGCCGCACCCCGAGCACCCCTGGGTAGCCGCCGATGGCGGGGATGGTGCCCTCCCCGTATTTGGCCGGCTGGGAGGGCCAGTCGATCTCTTCGTCTGTGTCGGCCGTGACATGTGCCGAGACGGTGTCGGGGAGACTCAGCACGACCTGGACCTTCGTGAGGTTGTCTTCGCCGGGGTTGGTCAGCGTGAGAGTCAAAGGCGTGCCAACGTCGCCGACCGCCTGGGCCATTGCCTGCTGCATCGCGAGGTCGAAGTCGTTCACGTACTCGTCCACTTCCTGCCGAAATTCCTCCGGGGAGCGGGAGTCAGGCCACAGGACCTGGAGTGAGGTGAAGCCCCCGAACGGACTGGAGGCCGCCGCCTTCTTCTGGTCTGCGGCCTCCAGCTGGCCCAGCAGCTCGTCGCGGAGGAAATCGGTGATCGTTCGTCGGGCGGCCTCGGTCGGGGCGAGCACGCCGACAGCGCCAGCGGTCATGGTGACCTCGACGTTCACGCGCTTCGCTGCCCTGCGGGCCCGCTCGGTGAGCGCGTATATCTCTGCAGGGTGAGCAGGTTCGGTCCTCCCGGCGTACCGGTGGAAGACGACACCTGGGCGGAAGCTCGCGAATTCCTTCTGCAGGGGGTGGATGAGGTCGCCCCATCGTGGGGGAAAGACGTCGACGAGCATGACGTGACGTCGGCCCTCGTCGATGTCCATGGGAACGTACGTGAACTGGTAGCGGCTGAAGTCGCCCAGGTAGCGCCTCAGCCAGACGTCAACCTTCTCGATGTCGTGTGTCGGAACTCCATGGATCGCGTCCTCATCGACCCCGACCAGGAGGTAGGCGTGGCCTCCAGCCCACTGCTCCGCCACGTCGGGTATCCGGTTGGCGAAGCCGAGGATTGCCTTCGACACAGCGAAGGCTCCTTCCGGCTTCGACACGTCGTGGTGAGACTTCCACTCCAGCCAGCGCGTCTCGTCCGCACTGCTGGCGCCCAAAACGGCCCGGATCAGCTCTCGCTGCCGCGCCAGACCGACTACCGGTTCGTCCGCGTTGAAGTCCAAAGTCATGGTTGTCCTTCGTGCCAGGTGAACTCCAAGCATGCGGGACCGCACCGACAGAACCGGGCCACGAGCGCTGAGCGGAGCGCGAGGCCCAGGACCGCGCGCCGTCGGGCAGGGCGTTGCGTTGTACCCCTGCCAGAACCAGAGGCACATGTCTTGCGGTCAGCGCCATCGGGGTGGAAGTGCCATCGTCACCTCGCCGGCGGTGGTCTTGAGGGTGAGGGTGGTCTCGCCGCGGCCGATGGCTCGATCGATCTTCTTGATTTCTGTCCAGGTGAACCCGAGGCGGCGGTACTTGTTCCGCTGCTTCGGGCGCATGTGCTGGATGTCTTCCTTCGAGGCCGTGGTCATCCCCGGATGCCATGACCTCGCCGAGCCACTAGTCATCTTGGGCACGGGAGCCTCCTTCCCTCACCCACACCGGCGGTGCGTTGTCCGCGTACTGCTCCCGGTCCCGAGGCACCAGCGGGGTACTCCTGGGAGGGATGAGCGCGCGTGCGGGCTGCTCGGGCGGTGCCTGGACCACCTTGTGATTAGGCGTGAGCGGCCGAGGCTCCTGTCTGCCCGTGCTCGGCTGCCGTAAGTAGTCGGGGATTTCGCCTGCGACGATCCGGGCGGCGCGAGCGCGCGCAGCTGCCTTGAGCGCAGCCTTCCGAGCCCGCTTCGCCGCGGGAGATTCCTTCGGCATTCGCCCAGCCTATGTGGGCCCGGTCCCGTACGACATGGTGATGCCGGACATCTACGCCTCATGTATCGGCAGGTGCGAGGACCACCGTGTCGAACAGGGCCTCCGGATCGCCGTCGGGGCCGGCGCTCGCAGCCAGCAGCGAGGCGACTTGGCCAGCGAGGACGGTGACCACGTCGGCCGTCCCCACCGGGCCGCGGACCTCGATCAGCTTGCGCACGGCGTCGTCGATGCGGTCCATGGCCTCCTCGCCCTGGAGGAGCAACCCGAGCCGTTCGGCGAGGAACATGCGGACGACCGCCACACCGTCGGCCAAAGCGGTGTCCACGTTGAAGTCCGTGCGGGCCTTCTCCGACTCCTTGAGCACGGCCGGAATCGTATACGTCCGCTGCTCCGGGATGAGGCCCTCCTTCCGCCACTCCTCGTACGGGATGGGGCCGACGGCATCACGGCGTGCACGGTGTTCGCTGGTCGGGCTGCCGCCCGCGGTGCGGCAGGCCCGCCCTGCGGCTGCCTTGCAGGCCGGGCATTCGACACGGCGCTTCCACGAGCGCACGAGATCCATCTCGGCATCCGAGCGGAGGTGGCGTCGCCACTCGCCGCCCCACGGGATGCTCTGCGATCCGTTCTCCACGCCCATTGGTCCCCCTGGGTCCTCGTGGTGTGCCGTCTCCGTGCCGAAGCTGACCGTACCTGCGCTGACGCCTCTCATGGGCCGACAACGGTCGATCGGGAGACGGCCGTCGTGCGCGCTAGTTCAGCTGCCGCAGGTTCTCCAGCGCGTACAGCTCATAGGGGACGGTTCCCGCTTCGGTGTCTCGGTCGGATGTCCCGACGCGGGTGAAGCCGACCTTGGTCAGGACGCGGCCGGAGGCGGGGTTGTCGGGGTGGTGCATGGCCTCCAGCCGGGTGAGGCCGGCAGTGGTGAAGGCGACGGTGACGACCTGGTGGGCGGCGTGGGTGGCGTAGCCGTTGCCCCAGCTGTCTTCCCGGAAGATGTAGCTGATGGTGCCCATGGATGGGGTGCGTCGGCGCAGGGAGATCAGGCCGATCAGGTCGCTCTCGTGGAGGATGCCCCAGCTCCACTGTGCCCGCGGGGTTTCGGCGGCTCGGGCGAGGGCGTTGCTGATCTTGTCGTGGGCCTGGTCCAGGGTGAGGGGCTTGCCGGTGGTGTACCGGACGGAGGCCCCGCTGTAGATGCGGGTGAGGGCTGGCGCGTCGTCGAGGGCCAGGAGGCGCAGGGTCACCATGCGGTGGTCAGCTCCTTCGCGGTGGGCCGGTCTGCGGGGTCGGGTGCCAGGCACGCGGTGATGGCGTCCTCGAACTCGGGGAAGGGCCAGGGCCGGGCGTCGCGCAGCGCGGTGGTGATGCCCCGGGCGATGACGGCCAGCTTCTCCAGCCGGTCCAGGTCGTCGTCGTAGATGACGGGGCGCCGACCGGTCCAGCACCAGAACATGGAGGAACCGCACTGGGGCCGCAACAACGAAGGCCGGCCAGCCGCGTGTGTGGGCAACGCACCCAACGACTGGTAGACGGCACCAGGCCACGCCGCCCAAGGACCGGCTCTCCCTTCGGGGCCGGGGTGAACGGCTGCAGCGTGACGAAGCAGGCGGCGGGCCCCGGGAAGTGCTGCCGAGGCCCGCCGCCTGCTTTCGTGAAGTTGCGATTCAGGCAGGAGGTAGGCCCGGCAGAACGATCCCTGTGTAGGCGGCGAGTACGCTTCCCAGCGCTCCGCTGACGACGGGCGAGTTGAGGATGCCCATGATGGAAGTCCCCCACCGCTGGAGCCTGCCTGGGTCGGGCGAGTCGCTGGCGGCCTCGGCTTCGATGCGTGTGGCGAGCTGGGTGAACTCGATGAACTCGTCTTCCGGTAGCTGCAGGATCGGTGCGGCCTGGCGCAGAGCGCGGGCGAGCATGACGACCGCCGCGGGGTCGATCCCGTCCTTGTTGGTCGTGGCGTTCATGGTGAAGTCACGGCTGTTCGCGGCGATGTTGCCCGTGTTCTCCCCGATGTTGAACGTCGTGTTGCCGGTGCTGTTGCGACGCTCGTACGCGCTTACGTCGCCGTCGAAGTGCTCCACGCAGTCCTGCCCTTCCGCCGTGATCTCAGCCCGTACGGGCCCTTCGGTCTGACCCGTCTTGCTTCCTCTGATCAATTCCTTGGCGTGGAGATAGGCGCTGGCACGGTCGATCTCCTGCGGTGCCACTCGTTCCCCCTCGTGGAGCGAGTGCGGGGACCGGAGAACGCCCTGCACGAGGGGATAGCCCGCGCCATCGTTCTTCTGCTCCCACAACCAGGTCAGCAGGCCCTTGCGGGCCGTGGCACTGCGCGCTCGGGGGTCAGCACGCCGGCGGTGGCGTTCCTGGACCCATTGCAGTCCCTGTGGTGTCAGATTGGCTGCTGGATCATCCATCGTGGCCCAGCGATCGCTCAACAGGCCCCAGTCCTTGCATGTCAGTAGGAGGCGGAAGGACTGTTGTTCGTCGAGACCATGCTGTTCGCCGAAGGCTGTGATCGTCACGTACTCCGTCGAGTCTGCGGCCGTCTGTTCGTGGACCCACTCCACAAGCGGCTCATGTAGGACAACAAAGTCGATGGCCATGGACCCGCTCCTTGCTCGGTGATGCGAGCTCACAAGCGTAGAACCCACCACTGACACCGGGGACCGGGAGCGGAAGTGCTCCCGCTGGCCAGTAGGAGCACACTCATCGCGGGCAGTCAGTACGGGCTCAGGCCGAGGCGGCCAAGACGGAGTTCGGACGCGGGGCGGTCCGGGGTCCTTCGCTGTCTGGGGCCAGCGGCACCGCTCCCAGGACCTACACGCACAGGTGCGATGCCCGGGGGTTCTGAGCTGCGGCATCGTACTGGTGTGCGTGTAGTGCCGGGGATCTAGGGGCGCTCCCCTGGTGACTGCGTACCGGCGCCGGCCCCGCCGGTATCTCGCGGTTAATCCTCCGCTGTCTTGTTGTGGCTCTCAGCCATGTACTCGACCAGTGGCCGAATCGTCGCCAGCACGGATGGAGCAACACAACGCACGCTGGCCATCGACTCCTCGATGTGTTCGCGCGTCATACGGTGCATGATCGCTCCGGCGTTGTAAGGCTCGTCTGCCTTGATGAGGTACCGCACTGCCAGGCGGAAGTAGGTCATGTGGGTTTCATCCAGGCCATACGCCTCAGCGAACTGCGTAGCCGCCTCAAGCATCTCACGGTCGTGTGTCTCTTTCGCGCGGATGATTCCGGCCTCGCACCTGGCCAAGTCGGCAAGAGCAGCGGATTGGTTCGTGCGCTCCTGCTCCTCTCCTCGACGCCGTGCTTCCGAGTAGGGAATCTCTTCCTGGCGTGCACGGGTCCGTGTTGCCTGCTTCCGTGCCCTGTTGGTCGTCACAGTCACTCCTGCACTGGCCGCTCCCCCACGCCTGCGACCCGCATACGAGTGTCTCTGGACGCTGCGTGATTCGGAGAACCTTGGCCACAAGGCGCCGTCTGGCGTGGGCAGTACGGCAGGGCACCGGCAGACGCTGACCTGCCGCATGCAGATGATAGCGAGCACGGTGGCGACAAGTGCAGCCATTCACCTTGCCGGACTACAGAACTACACGATCAGGGCAACCGCCGGCCCCGGCGAACTACGTGGTGGGCGGGTTCGGTGAGGCGATCCAGCCGCGTGTAGAGAGCCCGTACGAGCCGGGCGCGGTTCTGGACGCAGCGTGCGGTGCCCTGGAGGGGTACGGACAGGCGGCCGTCGGCTTCACGGAGGATGACTTCGGCGAGGGCGCCGCGGCCGTCGCTCTTGGGCAGGGCGGCGGCGTGGCGCCGGACGTCGGATGCGACGGCGCGGGCGTGCCCGGTGAGCTGGAGGGCGATCTGCTCATAGTCGCGGGGTTCGAGGTCCGGGTTCTTCCATGCGAGGACGGCAGTGACGAGCGCTTCGTGCGGGGCGCGGTCCAGAGGGAGTTCGGCCTCGATCAGGCCGTCGGGGTCGTAGAGCACGGCGTAGGTGCCGGTCATCGGGTACCCGCCGCGTCGTCGTCCTGGTCGTGGCCGCCGGGGCCGGCGTCCGGGACCGGGGCGGCGAGGAAGCGGGCGTAGCCGCGGTCGGCGCGGGTGATCAGCGCCGGGGAAGGCCGGCCGTAGTCGGGCGGCTGAAGGCCGGGGCCTTGTGGTGCGGGGCCGGGGGGTGTGGGTGCGTTCATGGGCACCGCCTCCGTTGCTGGGTGCGTCGGTGTCGTTCGACGCTACGGAGACCGCCGGTCGTTCCTCAACGAGATTGCGGGAAATTGCGGAAGTTCACTCCAGGTCGTCCATCGCGGCCTGGATGAGGGCGCGGGCGTCGTCGCCGTAGACGGCCATCTCAGAGAGGCCAGCGAACGCCTTGGCGTAGTCGGCGACTTCACGCGGCTGCGTCACCTTGATCTCCGCCGTCAGCGTCTCCACCACGGCGCTGGTGTCGTCGTGGACGTAGAACGCCTCCAGCGGCCACACGGTGCGCTGCGCGGTGAACGGGATGATGCCGAGCGAGACGGAGGCGAGCGGCATCACCGCCAGGAGGTGGCGGAGCTGGCCGCGCATCGCGTCGGGGGCGGCGGTGCGGTAGCGCAGGACGGACTCCTCGAGGAGGACGACGTAGAGGTGGCCGCCCTCGTAGAGGAAGCGGGAGCGGGCGACCCGGGCGGCGACGGCTTCGGCGACGTCGTCGGGGGTGCCCTGGAAGCGGGTGATCTGCTTCATGAGGGCGGTCGCGAACGCCGGGGTCTGGAGGAAACCCGGGGGCACGTTGGAGACGTAGACCCGGCAGTGGCGGGTCTGCTCGTGCAGGGCGTACCAGTCCTGCTGGACCTGGCGCATGCCATTGCGGTGCAGGCGGCGCCACTCCATGTACATCGAGTCGACCGCGCGGGCGGTGGCGATGAGGTCGTCGGCCTGGTCGTCGGCGCCGCACGCCGCGCACCAGGTCCGGATGTCCGCGTCCGAGGGCAGGACCGCGCCCTTCTGGATGCGGGTGGTCTTCGCGGGGTGCCAGCCGCACCGGGCGGAGAGGTGCTTCCCGGTGAGGCCGGCGTCCTTGCGCAGGTGCAGCAGCCGCACGGCGAGCGCCTCGCGGGCCCCTTGAGCGCTGGAGGATGGGGAGGCGGTCGTCATGAGGTGCGTGGCCCTTGGGTTGTGCGTCGGTCAGATGCGGTAGTCGGCGTGGTCGGTGGCCAGGTCCCACACCGAGCGGAACGCCTCCACGCACAGCTTGATGGCCTGCGGGTCCTCGGTGTGGTCGGGCTCCATGGCCTCGCCGTCGCCGGAGAAGATGTTCCACCGCACGACCCGGTCGTCGATGAGCCAGAAGTCGTTGCCCGGCAGGGCGAGGGTGGAGGCGCGGCGGCGGGGCAGCCAGCGGACCTGTTCTCCGGCGCGGAGGTTGGCGTCGGTGATGGCGTGCTCGAAGCGGATGTAGTCGGTGACGGGCTCGGACACGATCCGGGCCCGGTGGACCTTCACCCCGCGGGCGACGGTCCGTTCCACCAGGGGCAGCCACCCGCTCCAGTACTCCGAGTCGTCCGCGGGCACGCTCCCGTCGCGCAGGAACGCGTCGTAGACCTCCCGCTCCTCCCCCACGGCGTAGACGTCGCGGAGCTCCAGGTGCAGAGCGTGCTGCCGGGCGGAGTCGAGCAGGTCCTCAAAGCTGGGGACCGGCGGCTTCTGCGGCATCACACGCCCTCCTGATCTGATCCACCATCCGGACCGGGATCCGGATGACCCCTTCGTCATCCGCAGGCGGACTGTCCTGGCTGCAAGCGGCCCGGGTCACCGCGTCGGCGACCTTGCCCTGCAGAACCAGTTCCACCCCTTCCGCGGTGTCGGGGTCCACCCACACCGCAGGGCAGTTCCCTCCACCCGAGTTCGGGTCCGTCCCGAAGAAAAGTAACGCCATGATCGCCTCCGGAGAAAGCCAGTTGCGTGTAGTTGCGCACCGACCGTCCCGCAGGCCGGAGTCGGCGTCAAGGGCGTCTCTGGTCCGTCCGGGTGAGCAGGCGCCGCGACTGCGGTGTCCGGGGGTGCGGCGCCTCTACCGTGCGGCCATGGAACACACCCCAATGCCCGAGCCGATGCGCCGCGCGGTCAACCAGCTCACGTCCGAGGCAGTCGAGCGTTGCCAGGAGGTCATGAACTACGCCGGCTCCGACGTCGCCATGGACTGGAAGCGGATGACGCTGTACCGGGCCACGGACGCGGCGGACACCATGGACTGCGTGGCCATGCTGATCGCCGCGTACTGCGAGCACGTCGGCGTGAACCCGGAGACCCTGCAGAGCTACCTCCAGATCAGTCAGCAGCACAGCCGCGCCGACGGGCCGGAGGACCACGACCGGGCGCATCTGGCCGGGCTGCTGGGCAAGGAAGCGCCCGCCGGAAGTGACGAGATCGGGGCGGTGCGGACGATGTACGGGCGCGGGCAGCGCCAGGCGGAGGAGGCGCAGCAGCCCGAGGACGCTCCGGAGGTGCTGTTCACGATGGCGTGCCTGTACGGCCTGCGGGCCAGGCTGTGCGACGACCTCGGGTCGCTGGACCGGTTCCCGCCGGAGGTGGCCGCGATGGCCCGGAAGGTCGCCGAAGCGCTCGAAGTCCCGGAGCTGGCCGCGACGTAACGCCGGAGTCGCGCCGTCGTTGGACGGGGCGACTCCATAACGCCGGGCCCCGGGAGGGATGTTGATCCCCCGGGGCTCGTGGTGTGTCCGGCTCCGGGGCGGTCAGTCCTCTTCGGTTTCCGTGGCGGTGATCCCGGCGGCGGCTTCGTCGTCGGTCAGGAGCAGCACCTGCGTCGGGTGGGCGTTCCAGCCCTGAACGACGTGGACGCGGCCCGACTGGGTGTTGGGCTCCGGGGTGGGGTGGATCTGCGGGGCGAGGCGCTTCCAGGTGGGGGTGGTCACCCGGCCCAGGACCACGGTGGAGAAGTTCTCGCGCCCCGCGCCGAGGATGCCGTTGGCGCGCTGGGAGCTGACGAGGACGTGGATGCGGTCCTGGCGGCCGACGAAGAGCACGTACTCGAGGGCGTCGACGGCCGGGGACGTCTTGGGGTCGTCCTTCTCCCGGATCGTGTCCCAGTAGCGGGCCAGCTGGTGCAGGGTGTTGTCGGCGGCCTCGAACACCAGCGTCAGGCGCGGGAGGTCGTCGATGTCACCGTGCTGGTCGATGAGGTCGAGCCGGTGCTGGAATTCGGCCCGCAGGCCCACCAGGGCGTTGTGGATGTCGGCGATGTCGCGGCAGTAGGTGACGCCGGGCACGCCGCTGGCCCACCGGTGCGAAACCCGCTTGAGGTCGAGGACCAGGGCGTGGGAGCCGTGGTGCAGGAGCTGGGCGGTCAGGGTGCGCAGGATGGTCGTGGAGCCGGTGCCGGTGCAGACCAGGACGTGCGGTCCTTCGGCGTCCAGGTCGACGCAGACCGGCTGCCCGTCGGGGGTGAAGCCGATCAGGACGAGGGAGGCGGGCAGCGCTTCCAGCTGCTCGCGGACGGCGAGGTCGGTGAGGCGCAGCGCCGTGGTGGTGGTCTTCGTCATGGTTCGGTGTTCCTTTTCTGTGCTGTGCCTGGTGAACCGGGTGTTCTTCCAGACGGGGGGATCGTGTCGTCCGAACCGGACAGGGCCGGTTTGCGGACGTCGGCGGGCCGGGACAGTCAGCCGGAGTCGGTGGCGTGGGCGCGGGGCCGGTTGCGGGCCCACTTCTTGAGGTCGCCGACGCGGTAGAGGAGTTCGGCGCCGCGCTTGTCGACCGAGCTGGGGAAGTCCGGATCGTTGGCCCGCGCCCAGCGCAGGGCGGCGAGGGTGATTTCCGGCAGGTGGTCCTGCTGGGCTTTGCGCAGTCCGACCACCGCGTCGGCCGGGTCTGGTGCCGGGGCCGGGGTGGGCGGGGTGAGGCTCCAGGCGTCGGCGAGGAGGTCCCGGTTGGCCGTCAGCGGCTCGATGTCGGGTGCGGGCGGCAGCTCGGGGGCGCTGGTGTTCCAGGCATCGGCGAAGTCGTCGGCCGGGGCGGCGGGAGCGGACGACTTGTGCAGGGACAGGCCCGTCGTGCCCTTGGAGTGGATACCGGACAGCGCCCACTCGCGGGCTTCCGCGTTCGACAGGTTCAGCACCTGCGTCTCCTGGGCGCGGCCGCGGGTAACTACTTGGACGCGGCCGGGATGCTCGGTCGGCATCGGGATGGGGCTGACCTCGGGCACGAGCATGCGCCAGGCGTTGAGGGTGTAGCGGACCAGGATCCGGGTGGAGAAGTTCTCGCGCATCTCCGGGCCGCCGATGGCGCGGGCGGTGGCGGACTGCGCGACCAGGAGCACGTGCAGGCGGACCTGGCGGCCCATGAAAAGGATCTCCGCGAGCGCGTCGATGGCCGGGGACGTCTTCGGATCGCCCGACTCGCGGATCTTCGCCCAGTACCGCTTGAGCTGCGCCATGGTCGCGTTGACCTCTTCGAGGAGGATCACCAGGCGGGGGCCGACCCGCCACGGCTCGCGCTCCAGGACATCGTCGGCCAGCCGCTCCGCGAGACCGAGTCGGCGTCGGCCTTCCTGTGCGAGACGGATCAGGGCGTCGTGGATGTCGGCGATGTCGCGGCAGTAGGTGACGCCGGGCACGCCGCGCGCCCAGGTGTGGGAGATCCGCTTGAAGTCGAGGACGAACGCGTGCGCGCCGTTATGGATGAACTGGCAGCAGATCGCGCGCAGGATGGTCGACTTGCCGCCGCCGGTGCCTGCGGAGATCAGGACGTGCGGGGAGTCGGCGTCCAGGTCGACGGAGACCTTCCTCTTGCCCGCCCCGAGACCGATGAGCGGCGCGGACTCCGGCATCTTCGCCAGGACCTCCCTCACGCCCGGGTCGGACAGGCGCAGCATCTTGGGCGGGGCCAGGCGCTTCTTGATGACGACGTGGGTGTCCTTGCCCGCGCGGCGCCAGGTGAAGGAGACGTTCTCCAGGGCGAGCTTCTTGGTGATGAGGTCGGCGACCAGGTCCTCGTTGAAGCGCATGTGGGTGGGCACGTCGATGCGTATCTGGGCATCGTCGTCGGAGAAGTTGCGCGGGACATGGAGGTAGCGGCGCGGGTCGGTCAGCTCCGACATGCCCAGCGGCACGGCGAGCGCCTCGTGCAGCGGGGTCACCCACTCGCGCATGAACTCACGGCGCTTGCGGGTCAGCAGCCCGTACGCGACGCCGCCGGCCGCCGCGGCCGAAGCGACGGCGATACCGCCCGTCTCCGCAGCCACGATGGCGGGGTCGGGGTTCTCCCACACGTCGCGCGCCGTGGCGAAGGTGGAGTCCTGGTTCTCCCACAGCGCCCAGTAACCGCCCCCGCCCGTCGCGGCCAGACCGCCGACGCGGAAGGTCAGGCGCTGCCACCCCGCCCGGTAGGAGGAGCGGAACACCTTGCCTTCGACCTTGGGCAGAACGCGGGTGCCCTTGCGCCAGAACGTCGCGTCCGTCTTCCGCTCCCCGTCCATGGGGCGGCCGACCAGGAACCGGCCGATGCCGAACGCCACTGATTCGGCGGTCTCTTCCACCTGCTTGTCGAACTTCGTCTGTGCCATGGTGCCCCTTCGGTGTGCGTCCAGGCACCTCACACCCGGAAGCGGACACCCCCATTTCTAGAAGCCCAACCCTGTGGATAGAGATCGGCGAAAAGCGGGCCCCGAACTGCGCTCTGTGGACACCAACACGAGGTGGCAGCGCGCTGACCACGGCAAGGACATGTCAGTGGCGCGCCTTACGGTGCGTGCCCATGACACGTCGCACCCGTTTTCTGGTCAACGAGTCCGAGGCCACTGAGAAATCCAGGTGTATGGCCACCAAGCGAGCCCCCTCAGATCAGGCACGGAGCGTCACAAAATCAGTCACCGCGCTCGCCCCGCCCAGGGGCCATCGGACTGCAGACGAGCCCTTGGGCGGCCGCCAGCAGCCTTCCAGGAAGCGCGGCAGCGTCGCCCGACACGCGAACGGCATCGGCTGGCGGGGCTGCTACCTGGGACGACGCTCAGACCGAGAGTTGCGATGTCGATCGCCGACCGACTCGGTGGCCGGCCCCGCCCGTCCACGAGGTCGCGTACCGCCTCGCGCACGCCGCGACGCTCTCTGCCTGGATGAGCCCCGGTAAATCGACTGCACTCGGTGATGAACTGGCCGTCCACCGGGAGCCGATATGGCCACGGGCCGAGACTCGCTCGGCCGCGTACCTGGACTTTCCGGTGGCCACCCACAAACCTCAAGTCTCCCAGCGCTCGATCAGCTCGTCCCTCCATCCGTGCGTTCAAGGAAGTGCGGAGGGCAGAAGCACGTCTGGGAAGAAACAGGGTTACGGTCGATCGGACGATTCGACGAAGCTCTCCCGCAGGTACTCGTGGACTACTTGTTCTGGTACCCGGAAGGACCGGCCGACGCGGATCGCAGCCAAGTGGCCGCTGTGGACGAGCCGGTAGACCGTCATCTTGGATACGCGCATCACCGAGGCAACCTCCGCGACAGTCAAGAACTTCACCTCGTTGAGAGGGCGTTCTTTCGGGCCTCCGGCGTCGCAGCCCTCGGTGCTCCACGACGGCGTCGGGGCGGCGTTGGCCTCTGCCATCCAGCCAAGCAGCCGCTGCTTCCCCCGGGCCAGGCTCTCCTCATCAATGGTCACGGCGGCTTCAATCTGGTGAAGCGCGTTGCCGATCACGGTGTCTACGTCGATGGAGCTGCGCTCGTCCGTCATGTCCGTTCCCCCTCTCCCGTCTGCGGAGTTGCTGTCTCTGGTGTGCCCTCGGTGGAAATGCCGCCGATGACCGAGCGTAGGTCTTTCCGTGCCTGAGCTACGTGCTTGCGGACTCCTGAGGGGTGAAGGCCCAGCATCTCCGCGATGCGCATCTCCGAATGCTGCTCAATGAAGTAGAGCAAGGCGATTTGCCTGCGTCGCGGAGGAAAGGTCTGGATCACTTGCCAACAGCGGTCGAGATCGCTGCGGGCGAGGACCACATCGGCGGGATCAGGTGCGACACACGCGAACAGGCGGTTGAGATCGGGTTGCAGCTGCTCCAGGTTGTTCGCCCGTCGAATGCCGTCGATCCACTTGTTGCGGCAGACGCTGCGGAGCCACCCGCGCTGTGCATCGGGTTCTCGGCCTGCGAGTGACGGCCACGTCCGGAACGCCGCCAGGAATGTTCGCTGCACGAGATCCTCAGCGGCGGCTTGATCATTGCCAACTCGTACCATCGCGTAACGGAGCAGGTCGGCTGCCTCTCGCTCCCATAGATCGGCCACATGCTCCGCGTCTTCCGTACCTCGTTGCGTCACACCGTTCTCCCCCTCTTTCGTCTCCAATGCCTCCGACATGTACCTGCATGGCGGGCCCTCCTCGACTACGTTCCTGGACCACCAACGTGCCGGCCGGAGCCGTTCGCACCAACGCGAGGAGAGTCGCTCTGCGCTGCCATTCGGCCAGGAAAGCGGAGGCTGCCGCAAGGGCAGGAGTCAGACACAAAGCCGCCCAGAACCACGGTTGCTGCGCGACCGGCCACGCCCCGCTCATCCAATGCCCTATCGAGGTGTTCACACCCTTCAATCGAACGGGACGGCAGAAACGCTGCCTTCGCCAGCAAGATTGTTTTCTGTCCACGGGCTTCCTCGCCTCGATCACGGGGACCGGAGTCATGGCCCTGTGCGAAGTCCGGACTGCTGGTATCCGAATGTCGCTCACTCCGCTTCGCACCCAACGTCCTACAAGATCCTCCAGGGCGCCGCGCTGGTCAGCGTTCCAGCGGAGGAAGAGCGGCCAGGCCGGTGTCGAGCATGATGCGGTCGACGGTCGTTTCCAAAGTGCTGTCGGCGCCGATGACCGTCTCGATGCCATCGGGCAGAAGGTCGAACGGCCGGTACCAGTCCCGCAGCTGGGCCTCGCTGACGTCGTCCGCGATGGGCTTGGTGGCGTGGCGGGCGAGGGTTTCGGCGAACGGCACGTTGAGGTAGTAGCCGTGTGTCGGGCCGCGGTGGTCAGCGCGCAGTCGGGTGAGCATGGTGGCGTAGTGGTCAGCGTAGAGGATGCCTTCGACGACGACGTGGTAGCCGGCGTCCAGGGCGTAGCGGGCGGTCAGGTCGAGCAGACCGATGTTCGCGGCACCGGGGCGGTCGCGTTCGCGCAAGACGACGCGGCGGAGGTTGTCCTGGCCGACCACGGCCAGACCACGGCCGAAGCGGTCCCGCAGGCCGGCCGCGACCGTTGATTTGCCCGAGGCACTGTTGCCGCGCAGGACGACAAGCCTCGTGACGTCGGTGCCTACCTTCACCCGGGCGAGGCTACCGGCCCTGGAACACCGCTGGTGACTGGTTCTTCCCTCCCCTTTGGACTGGAGTCCCTCGGGTGGCGATGGCGCCGAAAATCGAACATATGCTCTACTGCGGTTATGGCACCACCACCCTTTCCCGAGGACCTGCTCCAGGCGCAGCTGGAGTGGATCCGTACGTACGAAGCGCTGGCCGCGCGTGCAGGTGATGCGGCGGTGCTGCGGCGCCGGCTGCTGCGGCTGTCCGAGGCCATCGCCCGTCACCCGTTCCTCGCCGCCGGGCCCGCCCGGTCACCGGCTGTCCGGGTGGAGCTGCGCCGCGCGGCCCGCGCGCACGCACGCCGGTCCGAGACGGCGACATCGTGAGCGATCACCCCAGCGAGCGGCAGCTTCAGATCCTGCGGGTGATCCGGGAGTGGATCGTGGAGCACGGCGAGGGACCGTCGATCCGGCAGATCGGCGAACGAGTCGGCCTGTCGAGCACCAGCTCGGTCGCCTATCAGCTGAAGCAGCTGGAGCGGCTCAGGTTGATCAGCCGCGACGGTCGGCACTGGCGCACTGTCCGCCTCGGGTAGGCCGACCGGCGTGGCCGCCGCGCCTCCGGGGCATCGGCGCGCGGGGAGTCACCGAAGTCGAGCATGTCCTGAGCCGGAGCAAACGGAGCGGCTGTTCGGGCCAGCTGCGCTGCTGATGCTGGATCAGGCGCTCACCTCAGCGATGGTGTCCGCGATAAGGGCGGGGAGATGGTTGATGGCGCGTTCCAGGAGGCGTTCGATCGGGACTGCGTGCTGGCTGTTGTCGACGCTGATGAGCGTGCCCCAGACTGCGGGTTCGTAGCGGGCGAGCATGGACAGGGCGTACAGAACGGCCCACCAGGCCATCAGGGGATGCAGCTCCCGCTTCATCGGTAGCAGCACCGGCAGGAAGTACCGGCGTCTGGAGTAGCCGCGTGTCATGGCCCGCAGGTACTCCAGCCGTTGGGCTGAGGTCGCCGATTTCTGGGGCATCAGCCAGTTGACCTGGAGTTCGCCGCCGCCGTGCTGGTAGCGGCTGTACTCCGGGAGTGCCCCGTAGCTGAGGGCGCTGGTGGTCACGTAGCTTTCGTGCTTGGCGAGGGCTGGGTATGCGGTGAGGAAGTCGGCGAGCGCCTCGCGGGTGCCGGCGTCGATTACCCGGTCCGGGATGTCACATACCGGGACGCTCAGCAGACCGTGCTCGTAGTCGCCGACGCTGCGCTCGTCCGTGTACAAGGGGGTGAACCGGTCCCTGCTGGTGAGGGGGTAGCCGAGGTTCGTGGGCAGCAGGTCCCAGATGTCCTCGAGGCGTACGGGGGCCGTCTCCCACACCGGGGAGTCGAGCACTTCGCTGACCTTCACGAAGCTGCCCTGGGTACCGGGTGGGTCGGTGCGGATCTCGATGTCGGGCAAGGGCCGGTCGAACCCCGTGGCCTTGATCCCGTGGGAAATGAGGCGCCAGTCCACGCCCTTGATGGACCAGGCGGCGGCAGCTATCGCACGGCCGGCCTGGCTGAGGCCGTAGAAAACCTGCAGGGGGCGTGTGGCGGGGTCCACGACGGCAGCGGCCCGGAACATCTGCCCGGTCTGCTCCAGGGCTGCTGAGTAAGTCTTTCGGCGGGCACCGGTGTTGGCCCTGGCCGGTGGATTCGAGCGGCTGGCCCGCAACCGCTCCCACGCCTCGTCGGCATCGAGATCGCTGTACATGACCAAGGACGCTACTCGCTGCCGAGTTGACCCCGCAGGGAACTCAACAGGGCCCGCCCGCGCGACCGTCGCCGAGATCAGCGTTCCATGCGGATGCCCTGGAAACCGGGCCCGAGACGACGCCTTGGCCGCTGCCGGGGTGACACCCCGGCAGCCGGCTGCTGTCCGGTACGCGGCACGGGCAGCGCCGGCTTCATCCCATCGAGGCCGGGGCCGGGGCCTACGGGGAGACCGAGTTGGCGGCAGGCGGCGGTCGTGGCCGCCGCCACGGCAGCGAGCGCCTTGGCGGTCTCCGGGCCGATCTGGGACAGGGCCGTGGTGAGGATTTCGATCGTGTCGAGGGCGTCTTCGGCCACCGCCTCGCTCCAGGCCGTGGAGGTGACGGCGTCGGCGAGATGACAGGCACTCTCGACCGCCAGCTCAGCCGCTGCTTCCACTCCGGGCGCGGCCCGGGAGACAAGTCCCCTGGTCTTCTCAACGATCCGACGCTGAAAATGATCGCACCGGCAGCCCTGTACGAACCCTTCCGGGTCAGCCGATCCAGAGGACCTCGTTGCGCAGTGCGCGCAGCAGGGTCAGGGCGTCGTCGTTGTCGCCCGTTTTCGATGGGAAGCAAGTCTGCCGTCCCGATCTGCGGGCGACCCGAGTTGCCCGGCTGCCGACGTCGGTCTCGTCCTGATGCTGGGTCAGCGGACGTCGCGGTGTTCGTAGACGGTGAGGGTCAGTGCTCGCATCGCGGCGTGAGCGAGGTCGGCGTCCAGGCCCTGGTCAACGGCTTCGAGGGCTTCGGCCGCCGACACCCGTACGGCCCGGGGCAGGCCGTCGCAGGCGGTCACCCGGTAGGCGACAGTGCGGCGGGCGTCCCGTTCTTCGTCGCTCACCCCATCGGGGATGAGGGGGAAGACCGCGGCCTGGTAGGTGGTGATGCTCATGAGGACGGCGTCGGCGATCCCCTCCGCGTAGCCGTCTGCCATGACGGTATCGGGCTCGGGCTGGAGGAAGGCCCTCATTCGGCGGCGGGCGAGGAACGAGCCAATCCCCGCTCCGAGTCCGGCCGCGCCCGCGGCGACCACGGCCGTCGTCCATCCGCCCAAGAGGAGACCGAGGCAGGCACCGCCGGTCGTCGCGCACGCCACCAGCATGCAGGTGACCAGCAGATGCAGGCGGGCGGCGAGCGAGGACGTCATGCCCAGCAGTATGCACAGCACCTGCATCACCCCCACAGTGCCGGGCATGCCTTCCCGCGCCAGGATGCGGGGCTCGCTCGTACGGGTGGGAACAGGACTGCCGGCGAACCAGCCCCCGGGCCGACGCCGTCGGCAACGGCATGGAGAAGATCAGCGAGCAGCACATCATGGAGCCCGGGCTGGTGGTTCTGGACATCACCGGCAGGGACGAAGCCACCGTCGTCGCGGTCATGACCGCGCTGGACGGGATGTGGGCAACCTCCGGCCTCGTACCGGTCCGGCGGGAGCCGGCCGAACCCGGCGTCCGGGCACGGGTCTACGCCGACATCCGGCGCCGGACACCGAACGACCAGGCAATCAACCCGCAATCTTCGGCCCCGGTCCGCTCGGCGCAGGGGGCGTCCGGGCCGACCTGAGGTTCAGGGCGTGTCGCCGGAGCAGTAGAAACGGCAGCTGACACCCGGGCCGGGCATGCGGGGGTTGCCTGGGCGCGGGTCGTAGAGCGCGCGGCCACCGGGCCACCGCCCAGCTCGGTCATCAGGGCGACGCCGTCCTCGATCTCCTCCGGCCGCCATCCCGTGATGTCGAGCAGCAGGCCGTCCAGCGGGCCGCCGACCAGCACGGCGTACGTCTGGTGCGGCAGCGGGCCCGGGTTGGGATGGTCGTGGTCCTGGCCGTACACCCGGCCGCGCAGCAGCTGCTCGTCATCGGCGTTCATCCGGCCAGCCTCCCAGCCACCACCGACAGCGTGAGGCCGGCGGCGCCCGACAGTCCGGCCCCTCCCGCGGGGCGGGCGTCAGGCGCAGGGCAGACGGTCGGGGACGGTCCAGTCGATACGCACCCTTCGGCGGATCAGCGCGGTGATGCTGTCGACCTGGCACGTGGGCGGCTGCTCCTGGGTGAAGCGGCGCAGCGCCCAGTGCACGCCGTCGCGCAGTTGGCCGTCGGTCAGCGTGGGCGCCTGCTCCTGCAGTTCGTCGAGAAGCCGTCCGGCGCGGGCCGCACGGGACAGCGCGGCGTCGGCGAGCGGCCCTTCGGCGAAGCCGTCGCGTACGTACAGGCCGGGCTCGATGAGGGTCATGGTGACGGTCCTTTCCGCCCGGCCGCGCTGGTCTCCCGGTTGGAGACGCGGTCACAGGACCGGGCGGGAGGGAAGGTAGAGCACCGACTTCGTAGCGTCGCGTCCTGGCCGCCGGCCCCGGGCGGGAGCAGACCTCTCCCCCACGGCTATCGCGTGGGAAAGAGGTGTCGTCGGCGCGGACAGGCTTGCCCACGGGGTCTGACCAGGGACAACGGGCGCGGTGTCCGATTTGCCGGGCTCCCACTGCCGGTCACACCTTCGGTCCCCCGCCGCAAGCAACTCTCCAGGCAACTGTTCAGCCCCCTCCCGGTACAACCCTCTCCGCGGCTGCCGTGGGCCGGGTAAGGCACGGCGTGGGCCAGGCCGGCTCCCACCGCCAGGCCGCCCACCGCTCCGCCTGCGCGAAGACGCCGGAGCGCGCGGTGAGCATCGCCAGGACCTCGCCGCGGGCGTCGTCGACGGCCCGGTGCTCGGCGTCGGAGACGATGCCGAGGCGGCGTACGTGGGCGTACTCGTCTTCGTCCTTCCACTCCCAGCCGGTGAGGTCCGGCGCGACGACCAGGTCCACGGTGAGGTCGAGGGTGTCGAAGCCGTCCTCGGTGCGGCGGGTGGGGTGCTCGAAGTTCACGTACCAGTTCCGCAGCCGGCGCCCGCCGCCGCTGTCCGGGACGAAGAACGCGTTCACGCTGAACCAGGCTGTGGGCGGCTTCCACAGCAGCAGGTCCGTCTCCTGCCACACCCCGGCCGCCAGCTCCCACTCCCCCGTCGCCATCGCGTCGAACGCCTCCGTACGCACCGCCCGGTCCCCCTCCGCGCGGGCCTGCGCGTACAGGGCGGGCCAGCGAGCCTGCGCTCCGGGTGCGCAGGCAGTCACCAGCGCCTCGCCGGTGTCGGAGACGACCCGCAGGGCCAGTTCGCTCCACACCCGGCCGGAGCGGTGGACATCGCGCCGTACGACCGTCTGGCCCGTCTCGAATCCGCGCACCGCGTCCCCTTCTCCGGTCCGGGCCGTGCTGTCCGGCCCGGCTTGCCCACCTCAGCCCATCCCGGCCGGGGTGGGCAAGCCTCCGTCCGGGGGTGCTTGCCCAGCCAAGCCTTCGGCTTGCCCGCCCGACGGATCGGTCACCAGGGCAGGCGTGACCGATCTCCTCGGTCCATCGGTCAAACCGCACGTCAGCCGCCGTGACCGATCAATGCAACTCCCCTCCCCGCCGACCGGCCACCGGCCATCGGTCGCCCATAACCGCGACGGGAGACTCCGGGCCAGGCCGTGACCAACGCCGCCCGGCCCGACTCGCCCCGGCCGGGGTGGGCAAGCCTGTGATCGGGCCGCGTCGGACGTCGGCATCGGGTCCGGCTTCGCACAGACCCCTCTGAGGGAAGTAGTCGGCGCCCGCAGGACCCCTTGTCCGGGCCGCTGATCTGCACGTTCGCCCGAGTTACGTGGAGGAGCATGGGGACCCCAAACGGGACCCGAAAGAGGACTCGGAACGGGACTCCGAAGAGGACTCGAAAGGGAACTCGAAAGAGAACCGCGGCAGACGCTTCGGTACGGGTCTGACTTCTCCAGACCCCTCTGAGAGAAGTAGTCGGCGCGCGGCGGGGCCTGCCGGGACCCGTTGACATGCAGGTCAGACCCCTTGACCACGGCTCCCGACGCCTGACCTGGGGGCAAGTTGTAGGGCAATTTGTGAGGCAGGTTGAAAGGCAAGTTGTAGAGCAACTTGTAGGGCAAGTTGTAGAGCAAGCTGCGGGGGCCGCGGCGCGTGCTCTCGGGGGCTGTCCTCCCGGGCTAAATCGCGGATGGACCCGACCGCGCTCTCGACCCAACAGTCTGAACCCCGGCTGCTCACACCTGGGCAAGCCCCCTCAATGGTGGCATGCCCAGGTAAGCCTTGGGCTTGCCCAACCGCATGACCGGTCAGGCTGTCAGGCAGGTCATCGGCGTGACCGATCGGCTTCCCGCGTTCGGTCAACGCGCACGTCACGGTCGTGACCGGTCCGTGCAACTCTCTGCGGAATCAACCGCCGGGGCGTTCAACGGCGTGGACCGTCGGCTCGCGCATACGGCGGCCCCGGCGCTCCGTTGCCGGATGACCTGTGCCATCGAACCCCACACGCCGGACCGTATGGAGCCCCCTTGCCCGCGCTCTGACGGCCACCGCCAGCTGATGTCCGTTTTCGCCTTGACTGCCCCTTGACCGGACGGGTTTGTCCGTGGGCGACGCCACACCCGTCCGGCCGGAGTTCAGCGGGCGGGGCGAGTACCGGAGGGCGAGGAGCCGATCCGCAGTCCGAGGGCTTCTGGCCGCGGACGTCTCACCGGCCTCGATCCGGGCCTTGTTCCGGGCGAACTCCCGCTCAGCCGCCGATCCCCTCCGAGGCGCACAGCCGGGATGCCCATGGCCTCGCCCTTGCCGTAGTCCTTCGAGCAGGCCAGGCAGGTGCCGCCGTACGCGGCCCGCAGCGAACCGCGCGGCAGCGGCACGGCCTTGTTCGCGGCCGGCTTCCCGCAGTCTGCCTTCTTCGCCGCCTGCGCCCGCTTGATCGCCTCGCGCTGCGCCTTGCCGGGCCGCTTCTTCGGCTGCTGCCCGCGTGCCGCCTTCGCGGCCATCTGTGCCGGGGTCTGTCCCACGCCCGGATCGTAGAGCCCACCTTCCTGAGTCCGAGGCGCACCACGCACACCGGACGTCCAGGGCAGCAGCGCACCGGTGCGCGTACGGCGCGCCGTACGGCGCGATGAGTTGCGCGCGATGCACCGCACTCCACACCAGGCGGTGCGCACCGAGTGGGCACCACGATGGCCTCCACTCACCGCCCGGTGCGCACCACCGTGGTGCGTTCCACTCCACCGGTACGCACGGTGGCGTCCACTCCCACCCGGTGGAGCGCACCACCGGGCAGAGCGCACCGCACCGTGCGCACGGGAGTGGCGGCCATTCCCGTGCGCACGGTGCGGTGCGGTGGTGCGGTGTGCCGGTTGCGGTCTGCGCGCACCGGATGCCTCGATGTCCCGCACCTCCCACCGGCCGGATGCGCCGGAGTGGAGTCCACCCGATGTCCCGGCGGAGTCCACTCCCACTCCGTGCGCTCCGCGGTGGACTCCACCCCCGTCGGGCGGATCCCCACGATGGGCTCCACTCTCCCGAGCGTCACATCGTCCATCTCGCCCACCGGGTGCGTGGTGGAGTCCACCGTGTCCACTCACCACCAGTAGCGGCGGCGCAGGCGCGCGGCGCGCCACGGGTTCGGCCGGCCGCCGGGGTACTGCCGTGAGCGGCGCCGGACCGGCGGCGGCTTCGGCGACGGGTGCGCCGTCCGCAGCCGACTGGCGTCGGCAAGCTGCTCCAGGCGCTCCCGCTGCTCCGGTGAGAGCTGCATCAGGATCAGGTCGACCATGGTTCCTCCTCGTTCACGGGGGCGGTCCCCGTACTCTCGCCGCGCCCTGGCGTCTCCCAAGCCGGAGCGCCGGTCGCGTCCCGGGTGCTGGCGCGGTGGCTTTTGTGGTGCGTCCCGGCGGGCGGTCACGGCCAGGGGCCGGGGCCTTGCCCGTGGCCGGGCTGCTGGTGCTGCTGCTCGTGCTCCTGGCGGCGGCCGTCGGTGGGGGCATCGGGCTCAGCCGGGGGCTTCTTGTCCTCGTAGGCGCGGCGGCGGGCGTTGGCCGCGCGGGTGAATTCGGCGAGGCGCTCCAGGTTCTTCGGCGTACGCAGCCACGTCCCTGCGTCGGTCGTGCGGCCCTCCAGGTACTCCTCGGGCATCGCGGCCTGCTGGTGGGCGTGGACGGCGGCGGCCCGCTGCGCCGGGGTGAGGGTGGCGCCCCGGCCGGAATGATCGACGGCGTGCGGCGGGTCCGACGCCGGGTCGTGGTGCTGGGCTTCGGCGTGCGCGGCCGCCGACGCCGTCGCGGCCGGGGCGTCGTCCCGCCCGGCGGCCGCGGTGCGGGCGGCGCGGATCGCGTTGCGTACGGCGAGGCTGGCGACCCGGGCCCGCTCGTAGCGCGACGACTCCCGGGGCGGCTTGCCGCCGGCCCCGGCGATCCACCAGGGGTCGGGTTCGGGGAAGTCGGCGGTGTAGAAGATCTGGTCGGCGGCCAGGGCCCGGCGGCCGGGCTGGGGAACGGTGGTCTGGCGGCCGTGGTCGAACAGGGCGCGGCTGGCGATGTAGTCGTCCAGGCCGTGCGTGAACTCGTGGCCGCGCAGGGTCTCCAGCAGGTGCCGGCGGGCTTCGGCCAGGACGTGGCGGCGGGTGAAGTTGCCGCGCACGGTGAAGACGACCGCGGCGACGTCGACGGCGGCGAGCGCGATGTCCACCACCGGGTCCACCCGGGCCCGGATCGCCGCACCCGCCACGCGGCAGCGGTGCAGCAGCCCGTCAACTACCTGCTGGCCGAACTTCAGCAGCGCGGACGCCTTCCACCACGCGAGCAGCTGATCCAGCGGGCGCGGCGTCTTCTTCTCGCGGCGGGTCTCCTGCGCCGCCCACCAGCCGAGGCCGGCGCGGGCCTTCTCACCGGGCAGCCGCCCGTGCTTCTGCGCGTACTTGTAGGTGAGGCCCTCCAGGACGTCCTCGATCTGCTGACGGCGGGTGGCCGACCAGTCGATGAGCTCGGAGTCGACACCGGCTATCTCCATAACGGGGCGCAGACCCGGCGTCACCTCCCGGGGCACCGTCGCCAACCCGAGCTCCTCGCACACCTCGGTCGTCATCGCGAGGGTGTAGAGCGTCCCGGCGGCCACCACATTCTTGTAGAGCTTGGTCGTGTCCAGCGCGCCCCACTTCGGCTCACCGCCGGTGTCCGGGCGCTGCACGCGGTTGAGGATCAGGCAGTGCTCGTGCAGGAGCGGGAAGCCGTCGCGGTTGTCGAAGTGCCGGAACGCCGCGACCACGAGGGCCGGTGTCTTCGCGCGGCCGCGGCCCGACGACCACCGGGTCTCCGCGACGTCGTCCTCAAGCCAGCGCAGCGCCCTGGCGACGGCCCGCTCGTGCACCCGCTCGATGACCCGGCGGGTCTGGTCGTCCCCCAGCGCCCACAGCACGATCAGGGACGCCTGCGGGCGGAAGGTGAAGTCGAGGGCGAGCAGCGGGGTCTGCTTGCGGGCCTCGATCTCCTCGATCGGCTGCCCGAGCACGGTCGCCCGGCGCGCGGTGTCCGCGTCGGCGCCGTCGTCCAAGAGGTGCTTCTCGATGCGGTCGGCGTCCGGGTGCCGGCCCTGACCGAAGACCAGCTCCATCTGCCGCTCGGACACCTCCGCGCCCTCGGTCAGCCCGAGCGCGGCCAAGCCGCGCCCCAGCCACCGTCCCGGCGGGAGGCCGGCCGTCTCCTGGGCGGCCTTGAGGGACTGGCCGACCGGACGGCGGCCGTCACCGAAGGCGACACCGCGTACGTAGTAGCGCCAGGCGTTACGCCTCTGGACCTTCGCGACACTCAGCATCCCCACAGGGGACACCGGCTCTGACCTGCGAAAAAGAGCGATCCCGTGAGGCGGGAGACTTCACCGGAACTCCACGGCCGATCCCGTACGGCGGGCGTTTCCGGCGGCACCGCGCCCGCCCGGCGGACACCACCCGGGCCATGTAAATGCTGCGCGGCCACCCCGTCACACGCGCCTCACACGCCCCGAAAACCGCCAGTAGACGACTCCACCGTCAACGAGCGCCTAACTACGTACCGCTCCCCCACCCAGCGGCTAAAGACGCCGCGCCCTGCACCACGTCACCGACTCTCCGCCCCCGGCAGTGCCGGGGGCTTCTTGCTGCCTGGAGGACCGACGTGCCGACCTACGAGACCATGACTCGCTTCGACAACGACCTGCGCCGCCTCACCCCTGAACAGCGCCGCCGGTTCCGCCGGGCCGTCACCGCCTTCGTCCACGACCTGCGCGCCGACGGACGCTTCCGCGCCGTACTCCACCAGTCAAGCAGATCAGCGGATTCCCCGGCATCTACGAACTCACCTGGTCCGCGGGCACCGGCCCGGCGGGACGCGCCACCTGGCAGTACGGGACCTCATGCCGTCCAGGCGTGCAGCACATCGTCTGGCGCCGCATCGGCGGCCACGACATCTTCACCGGTCCCTGAGTGGTGGGCAGAACTCGCGGAGGGTCGGTCCTGCGTCAGGAACCGGCCCTCCGCGCCGTGCGGTTACCGCGTGAGGAAGGCGATGACTGCGGTGAAACCGCTGCCGCCCAGCACTGCGGTCAGTACGACGGGCGAGATGTAGAGCTTGAGTTCGAAGTGCCGCCCGATACGCAGGTGAAGTGCGTGACGGTCGTCGTCCGGGCTGGTTCCGGGCGAATCGGGAGGGGGGTTAGTGGGCAGGTCGAACGCCACGGGCGTACTCCTCCGGGATCTGTCTGACGTGCACCGGGTGCCATCAGGCGATGTCTGACGAGAATGACCAGCGGTTGGCTGCTCCGGCCAGAAGGTCACCGTGCGCTGGGAGCGCCAGCATGCACGGGGCCGCAGACGGCGGCAACTCCCGTTCGACAGCTCATCACCCGGCGCGGGAACCGCGCACTGACGTTCTGCGTTTTAGAATGCCCGGCCGCTCACCACAGAGGCAGACAAACGTTTTATTTCTCACCAAAGCCCCATCGGGCTGCCCATCGATACGTCAACACGCGAAACAGGCTGGTGATACCGAAAGAGTGACGCACCGTCCGCCGCGGACGCCACCTGGTGTTACCGACATCACTCAGCCCTGCAGAAGGAGGGATCAGCCACCGCCCCCTCCTTCTCTGGCCGGAGCGGGGAGCGGTGGCTCTCGTCAGACATGGCAACCCACGCCTGTTATCCCTCCTACCCACCGAACGCACCGCTAACAGGACACGGGCACAACGACGGGCAGAGGCGTTCGAGCATAGGCCCCATCTATTGAGCGAGATCCTCAAAGTCACACAGGTTCGGGCCATTTGATGCAACCGGTAGCGCGACAGACCACAACCGGGTACAGACGACCGCCCTCGGCCTTAAGCAAAAGGGGCCGCTGCGCCAACCCAACAACCAACCCCCGCCAGCGCGAGCAGCGCGTAACGACTTCTTCTCCTCATAGTCCCGGAGGCGGTCCATATGCGAGGCCGCCCGAACAGCGCCGTCGCTTCCACCATGCCGTCCTCGGCTCCCCTGACGTGAGGGCGCGGGACTTCGTCTTATTGCGGGGCGGGCATTCCCTGCTGCGTGTCGGGTCCGAGTCGGAGAGTGACCTAGTAATATTCGGCCACATGAGCATCCCAAGTCCACGCAGCGATCGAGAAAAACTAATCACCTCGCTCACACCGAAGTTGCGACGTCACCTGAAGATCCGCGCGTTCGAGCACGGTATGGACATCCAGGACGCGGCGGAGCACGCCATCAAAGCCTGGTACGCCGCAACGAATGTGCCGGAGGTGAACACCGACGGAGCGAAGACCTGGGGGACTTTTCTGCCCACAGGCGAACCGGACACGTTCAAAGCTGCCTGCACTGAGCGTGGCGTCACGTACGTGCAAGGCCTCGCGCAGGCAGTGACTCTCTGGCTGGAGAAGCATCCCTCCCCCAGTTCCCCGTTGACCGCTCAGCCCGTCGTACGGGTGATAGTGGCCAATCAGAAGGGCGGCGTCGGGAAGACGTTCATCTCCAGCGGCATGGCGCAGGCTCTCGCCGAATCTGGCCGCCGGGTCTTGATCGTCGACTACGACCCGCAGGGGCACCTCACCGCAGAGCTCGGCTTCGAGGACGTCATGTACGAAGAGGATGTCGAGACGCTCCTCATGCACATGGACGGCACAGCCAAGGGCGACATTCATGATCTGCTGGTCGGGCTGGATCAGGAGCGCTTCGGTGAGCGACTCCATCTCTTGCCCGCCTCGGACGATGCCTTTCTCCGTGACGTCGCCCTTTCGAAGGTCTCCTTCAGCGAGGCCGCACTCGAGCGCGCCCTGGAGCCGTTGGAGAGTGACTACGACGTCATCATCATCGACGGCCCGCCCAGCCTCGGTCTGAACATGGACACGGCGCTCTACTACGTACGTCGCCGTGACGGCGAGCTCGCCGACCGTTCGGGGGTCATCACGCCGGTGTGGGCCAACAAGGCATCCCACCGTGCCTTCCGACTCCTCAAGTCCCAGAAGGACGACCTGTGCGTGAAGGGCCGCATTCAGGTCGACTATCTGGGTCTGGTCGTCAACGCCTACGACAGCCGTCGCGGAAAGCTCGTCAAGGAAAACAAGGACCAGTGGGAGCTCAGCACCTCCCCCGCTGTCCTGGCCGTGATCGGCGATCTGAAAGAGGGCCGCGAGGCCGCAGACGGAGAGATCCCTCTGCTTGAGTACGCACCGAACAGTGAGCACGCGCAGGCAATGCGCGACCTGGCGAAGGAACTGGCGGTATGAGCAACAGCAGTAAGCCCCAGCGCATCACCCGCGGCTTCAGCATGGACGACAACGGTTCAAGCGGCGAGACGCCCCCGCCACGCCGCGTCCGTACGCGGCAGCAGATCATCAGCGGCGAGGGAAAGCGTCCGCCGGCGGCGGTAGAGCTGAAGCTCCTGGCGCACAATCCGTTCAATCCGCGAGAGCAGCTGACCGAGATCGAGGAGACGGCGGCCTCGCTACAGGAACGTGGGCAGCTCCAGCCCGTCGCCGTGGTTCGCCGCGCCGCTTTCCTGTCCGTACATCCCGGACAGGAAGCGGACATCGGTGAGGCCGAGTACGTCGTCATCGACGGTAACCGGCGCCTGGCCGCCGCCACTGAGGCTGGTCTGGCGGAGCTGCGGATCGATGTCAACGACGACCTCGCCGCCAGTGCTGAGGACATGCTGGAAGCGGGACTCATCGCGAACATCCACCGTGTGGACGTGCCCCCGATCGATCAGGCCCACGCAATTGAGGATCTGCTCGCCAAGCACGGCTCTCAGGAGAACGTCGCCAAGCGGCTGGGTAAATCCGGCGCCTGGGTGTCCCAGCGTCTGGCACTCCTGGAGCTGACCCCAGACCTTCAGAAGAAGGTTGAGACGGGTGAGTTGAAGGTGAAGGAAGGGCGGCGCATCGGACGCCTGCCCGCCGGGAAGCAACGCGAGGAAGCCGACAAGGCTCTTAACCGGGTTAAGGCCCCGCGCAAACCGCGCGGATCTTCCACCAGTAATCAGCCCGCCCCAGTGCCTCCCCAGTCCACGACCCAGACGCCGTCACCAGCTCTGCCCCTTAACCCGGTTAAGACGGAGACGACGCCACGGCCCCTTAACCCGGTTAAGAGCGATGAAGATACCGAGCCCTCTGTCCCGTGGGATGACCCGGAACTGATGCGTGAGCAGATCGTCGCGCGGATGGACCCCATCAACCGCCGGAAACTCACAGCGCTACTCCTTCAGTACAACTCGAAGGAGTCAGAGGCGAGCGTCTCGTAGGGGCATCAGTACGTCCTGCAGAACGCAAAAAGGCCCGTGCTTCCTGAAGCACGGGCCTTTTTGGTCCGGATGCGGTGGATCAGTGCGCCAAAGCCGCCGCCAGGGGAGTCGTGGTCGGGACTGTGGGATGGCGGCAGCCGCCGCTTCGGCTGGGTACCGCATGGCGGTGACTGGGACGGCGCCGGGCTCGGCAGCCGGACGGCAAGCGCGGCGGTGCTGCGAGGTGCGAATCGCCGGGTCGGGTCCGGTCAGGTCCCTCAGCGTCTTGCGTAGCCACAGGCACTGGGGAAGCCACTGGGCGTCAGGCCGACCACGTCCCGGGACAGGGCATGCGCGGCCGGACCGGTCCACGGACGGGGGTTCTCGTAGAAGCCGGTGTACTTGGTGGCGTTCTCGATGGATTCGGCGTGGCGAACGAGGAAGAGCATCTTCATGTACCGGACAGCGCCGTGCCCGAGCGGGAGACGGGCACGGCGCTCTGTGTTCTCTGCGGCTACTGGTGAGTGGCGCTGGTGACCGCTCCGAAGCCGGCACTCACAGATGCAGCTCCGGGCGGCGCAGCCACGTCACGAGCCGGGAGCGGAGCGAGACGCGCTCCTTGATGGCGTCGGCGAGCAGTTCCTCCAGTTCGGTCATCTGCTCTTCGGCGACCCACTGGGGCTGGTAGTCGTCGCCCCGGCAGACCGGGCAGATGTGGTCGTGGCCCGCGAACTCGAGCCATGGTGCGCAGCCGACTTCTCCGCAGGTCGGCTGGGTGGGGTCCTTGCCGATGCCGGAGCAGTACGGGCAGCGGGTGAAGCGGTAGTCGACGGGAGCGCCGTGGTGGAGGTCGGAGTGGAGGTCGGCAAGGCCGCAGACCCCGAGCTCGCGCAGCAGGGCGTCAGTAGCGAGGACCTGGCGGTCAATGCCGGTGCGGTGATGGTCGGCGAGCATCTGGGCGGCGGTGCACCAGGCGAGGGTGGAGCGGTCGACCGTGATGGGGAACGTACTGGTCCACGGACCGGTGGGGTCGGCGGGCGGTACGTCGGTCGTCGTAGTGAGCGGGATTCCGTGGGCGGCGAGTCGGGTGGTGACGTCGGTGATGCGACGGGTGAAATGGTCGAAAACGGTACCGAGGATCGCGTCGGCGTGGCCGTCCACGGCGGGGTGCGTCCGGTGGTTCATCAGCTGGCCTCCTGCTTGCGGGTGGGGTGGGTCCAGGGGAGGGCGAGGCCGTCACCGGCGGTGCGAGGGACGAGGTGGCCGTGGAGGTGGAACACGGTCTGGGTGGCCGCTTCACCGCAGGAGGTGAGGTAGTTCCACTGGCCGCCCAGCTGCTGGGCGAGTTCGGCGGCGCGCAGCTGGACGGTGGCGGAGACGACGGGGTCGGTCGTGAAGTCGGCGACGTGGCCGCGGGGCAGGACTAGAAGGTGGCCGTCGGTGCAGCCGCCGCTGCGGGGCACGATCGCGAGGGCGTCGGCCCATTCGTGGACGATCGTGGCGGGCGCGCCGTTGTGGATGATCCGGCAGAACGGGCAGTCGGGGCGTGGGTGTTTGCGGGGGACGGGCGGTCGGTTGATGTGGTGGTGGGTGACGTGGACGTCGGCGCCGGTTTCCTGCATCCGGTGGGCGATGGCGTCGGCGATGGCGGGTGCGCGGTGGCGGCCGTACCAGCAGTTGACCAGGAGCTGGACGGGGCGGCCGTTGGCAGCGGTGCGTAGCGCGGTGAGTTCGTGGAGGGCGTCGGTGATGATGCGGGTCGCGCCGGGGGTGTTGAGGACGTAGTTGCGTACGCCGGCGTCGCGGCCGGTCTGGTGGGCGACGGTGTCGGCGAGGGCCGGGTCGTCCGGCGGGTTCAGCAGCGCGTCGGTCAAGTTGATGGAGAGGACGGCGGCGCGGTAGCGGGGCGGGGGAGCGTCCTGCCAGCGGGCGCCGTAGGAGTCGATGAACACGTCAGGGGTCACGAGGTCTCCAAGAAGATGCTGCTGCGGGATCGAGTTGGGCGTCGCCGGTGGGGTTTCGGGGGTTTGGTGGTGAACGTCAGGCCGCGGTTTTGGTGGTGAGGGCGGCCAGGAGCTGGCGTCGGTTGTGGGCCTGGCGGGCGGGGGTCATGGGCTCGCGCCAGGGCTCGTAGGGGGTGGGGCGGGTGGGGATGCGTTCGTGTTCCAGAGCGGAGAGGGCGCGGTCGCGTACGGTCGGCGGGTTCAGGCGGCGGGCGCGGTCGCGCTGTTCGCGGGTGCGGTCGCGGGCGGCGACGGCGCCGGCGCCGGCCCAGTCGGGTCCGAGCCGTTCAACCAGCGTCTTGCGGAGGGCGGTGCGCTGGCGTGCGGTGGTCGCTGCCCAGATACCGGTCGGCGTCAGCTTCTCGTTGGCGAGCGCCCATTTCAGGCAGGCAACGGCGAGCGGGCAGGCCGTGCACGCCGCTTTGGCCTGCTCGATACGGGCCCGGTCGTCGGCGCCGGCGCCGTACTCGTGGACGAAGCGTGCCGGGTCGGGCTGGCACGCGGTCGCAGTGGCGCTGCTCGGGAAGGGGATGCGCGGGTCGGCGAGCATGTGCAAGGGAACGGTGGTGTGGCTCATGGTGACCTCCTGACGTGAGAGGCGGAGCAAGGAAGAAGAGGTGCCGGCGCAGCCCCCGGGCGGAGGCTGCGCCGGTGGTCAGTTGCCGGTACCGGGGGTGAGTCCGGGGAGCTGGAGGCGAATCTGGTCCAGCACGGTCTGCGGGGGCCGCCAGGGTCCGAGCGCGCCGATGCAGGGCACGGGCAGGGAAAGGGCCTGGACGTCGGTGAGGACCAGGTGGTGCAGGCCGGGTTGGGCCCACGGGCTGCACGGCCCGTCGGGGGTGGTGTGGCAGTCGGGGTGGCAGCCGGTCAGGCGTGCTACGGCGATCACCGCGCCGGTCTTGAGGTCGTGTCCGTGTACGGCGGTGGCGACCATCGGGTCGTGCAGGGCCGGCCGGTCGACGGCCTTGGCGGTGTGGATGAGGAGAAGGCCGCGCCACGTCCAGGGTTTGGTGCGGTTTTCGACGCGCTTGGTGCCGCGGGCGATGGCGGTGGCCCAGGGCTGGCGGATGGTGATGGCCCGGACGGTCTCGGGAGTCAGCGGGTTCATGCGGCGGACCTCCCCGGCGCGTGGGTGCCGGGGCGTCCGGCGCGGCGGCCGTTGATGCTGGGCGCGATCGGGGTGCCGGCGCGGGCCTGGACGGGGATGCCGCCGTGTTTGCCCGCGTACATCGCGGTGTCGGCGGCCCGCATAAGGGTGGACAGGTCCGTGGTGCCGAGGACCTGGGTACTGGCGGCGCCGACGGAGACTCCGACGGCCAAGTGCTCGGTGTGGACGAGCACCGGCCGGGCGAGGAGAGTGCCGAGCTGGGTGATCCGCAGGTCCCGGTGGCGGGGGCTGATGCGTGTGACGACGGCGAACTCATCGCCCCCGAGGCGTCCGGCCACGCCGTGTGGGCCTGCCCACTCGGTGAGCCGTGACGCCACCACGGCCAGCGCGCGGTCGCCCGCCGCGTGGCCCACGTTGTCGTTGAGCCGCTTGAAATGGTCGACGTCCGCGATCAGGACGACGGCGTCGTGGCGGTCCAGAAGCCGCTGCGCGCGGGACTCGAATGCGCCCCGGCGCCACAGGCCGGTAAGGGAGTCGCGCTGCGCCGTGGTCAGCCGACGGTGAAGGGAGACGGCGTGGACCGCCCAGCCGGTCAGTGGGACGGCTGCGGTGGTGATCAGGAGGGTGCGTGGGCCAAAGCGGCCCGTCGTGTGCAGGACGGAGTTCATACTGAGGGTCTCCCTCTCGTCTCGTACGGGATGGGGCGCCCCGGGACGGGCATCTGGTTTGGACGCCGTGCGTGTCCGTCCCGGGGTTTTGTGTGTGTGCCTCGCTTTTGGTGTTGAGGGGCCACTGCGACCGTCCCGGCCTCTGCGGGGCCCAGAGGGCGGGACGGCACAGAATGCGCTCAACTCACCTCTCGTCAGGCAGCCATCTCGATGCCGAACCGCAGATGCGATCGCCCTTGGAGGCCGCCCCGGCCGGTGGCCGGGGCGGCGCCGAGAACGTCGGCGGGGTGGTCAGGCCGGGACGGGGGCCGGGGTGTCGAGTCCGGCACCGAGCAGCAGGCCGCGGATCGACTGCTCGTACTCGCCGGTGCGGATCCGGTCGAACATGAGCTGCCCGGAGACGAGGCAGCGAGCCCGCAGCTGAATCAGGGCGACGGCGTGAGGGTCGGCACCGGACTCGGTCGCGGCCTGCCCGGCGGCGTCACCGGCGAGCTGGTTGGCCGCCTGGAGGCCGGCCTCGCGGCGGGAGTACTCCGCTCGGCAGGACGCCCAGGAGGTCAGCGCCCGGGTGCGGTCCACCCGCGTCTCCCACGCCTTGTACGTGCGGCGGGTGCCCTCGGGGTCGGCGGCCCACTCCGTGGCCCACTGCCGGGCGAGGTCGGGCAGCTGGGCGAGGACGGCCAGGGTCTGCGCGCCGCGGTGACCGAACGCACGCCACGCCTCGGTCTCCTCTACGACGCGGATCTGCTGGGACATCAGCCAGTACGGGTAGTTGTCGCCGCCCCAGTTGCCGGTCTCACCGAGCGGCTCCACGACGAACAGCCGTACCGGCCAGCCCTCCTCGATGCGCTCCAGGATCTCGCCGGGCCGGGTGTACATGTGGAAGTACGAGAACGGCTTGTCGGTGTACCACTTCTGGCCGGGGCTGGGGTGGTCGACGCTCTCGCCGATGTGGTCGGCGAGGTTCACGGTCGGGATGGTCTCGCCCTGGTCGCTGTAGTACCGGGCGAGGTACACGTCGGTGGGCGGGAGGGTGCCGTCGGGCCGGGTCGCCATGTAGTGGACGAGAGGCCGGGTGCTGCGTGCCATGGAATCCTCCGTGTCGGTCAGGAACGTGCAGGGTGAGGGGTGTTTGGGTCAGCGGCGGGGGTTCTTGCAGCCGTGCGGCTCGTCCATACGGGCGGCGGTCTGCTGGACGGGGGTGGAATCCGGCGGATCGCGTCCTCCGGGGGCGGCGGTACGGGGCAGGGACACGGGGCTCCTTCCGGAGATCGGCGGCTGACGGGATACCGCACCGTCCCGGCCGAACGGGGGCCGGGGCGGCACAGTGACTCGTCAGAACTGGACGTCGACGGAGACCGGAACGCTCGGATCACCGGCGCTGGGTGGACGGTGTGGCAGCCCGCGGAGTGGTCCTGTTCACCGGCCGAAGCCGGGCGCGGCGTCGGTGGAGGTGATGCGTACGACGTCGGTGAAGCCCTCGCCGATCAGCTCCTGCTCCGTGGGCAGCAGTTCGTGCTGAGCGCGCAGGATGTCGTAGGGGACCCGGCGGGTGCGGGTGGCGTTCTGCCGTTCGCAGATGTCGAAGGGGATGTCGAGCAGGACGGCGGTGCTGTCGCGCTGCCAGTAGCGGGCGCGGGCCAGGAGCCCGGCGCGGACGTGGCGCTGCACGTTGGTGGAGTCGACGATCGAGGTGAGATCGCGGGCGAGGCGGGCGTCCAGGAGGAGCCTCTGGATCTGTGCGGCGACGGGCGTTGAGGACTGGTCCGTCATGTCGTCGGTCGCCGCGAGGCGGTAGGAGTCGAGGCAGACGATCCAGCTGGACGGGTAGCGGCCGGCCAGGGTGGACTTGCCGCTCCCGGAGACTCCGACCAGGACCACGAGCGTGCCCGGGTGGGGCATGGGCATCGCGTCCGTGGTGGGGGTGGGGGTGGGATCGGTCATGCTGGTGGTGCTCCTCATCTCGGTCTCGAGTCTGCGGTGGGGAGAGTCCGGGGCGGCCTGCCGCGCCTTTGCCGATGCTGCGGCCGCCCCGGACATACGTGCGGTCAGAGGTCGTAGTGCTGAGCGCCGTCGGGCGCGCCCCGCAGGTCGAGCCAGTCGGCCGGGTCGAACACCCAGACCGAGCAGCGGCGCGGGCCGCTGTAGTAGGAGTGCTCTCCGCGGTTGCGCTGGACCAGTTCCTCGGCAAGGGCGGCCGGGGTGGTGTCCGCGCCGACGGTGATGTGGCCGCGGCTCATGGGCTCGGGCGTGTCGCTGTCGATCCGCTCGATCAGATACCCGTACTGCGTGCGGTTCACCGGGCGGTGGCCTTGGTGGTGGCGATGAGCGCGGCGAGGGTCTCCCAGCCGTGGTGCCAGGAATTGTCGAGGTGGAACGCGCCGTTGAGGCCGTGGTCGGCGAGCCGGTAGAGCGCGCCCTTGCCGGTCTTCTCGGCGAGCGTCTCCAGTACGCCGCCCGGCACGCGGCGGTCCGCGATGTAGTGGGTGATCCCCGAGAGCGCGAGGGCGGCGGCGGCCGCGCCGGGGTGGATCCGGATACCCAGGGCGCGGGCGCCGATCCCGGCGGCGGCGGCCTGGGTGGCGGTGTAGGTCAGGCAATGGTGGAGGCAGGCTTTCCTGCCGTCGGCGGTGCCGTGGGTCGTCTTCTTCTTGCTCTCGGGGTCCTCGTAGGTGACGGGCGTCTGGTCGGTGGCACCTTTCACACGGGCGCAGAAGTCGTTCTGCACCCAGAAGTCTCCGAGCGCGGCACCGGCGCGGCCCAGGCCGAGCAGGGCGGCGAAGACGGCGGCGTTGGGGTAGGGCATGCGCGGGTTTCCTTGCCTGCGAAGTGGGGCCGGGCTGTCCGGTCCTCCGCACCGCCCCCGCCCCGGGCAAGGGGTTGGGGCGGCACGGGGAGCCGTCAGACCGTGTGCAGGGCCTGGTCGTCGGCGGGGCGTGCGGTGGAAAGGCCGGCGGCGCGGGCGGTCAGGTGCTGGTGGAGCTGGGCGAGGCTGGTGATGGTGACCGGCGCGTCGTGCTCGGAGGTCAGCAGGGTGAAGGTCTTGCTGCTGCCGCCATAGCTGTCGTCGGATGCGGCGAAGTGCAGCTGGATGCCGGGGGCGACGCAGAAGGAGGCGTGGCCGTCCTCGTAGCCGGTCCAGCGCTCGGGAGAGGTGAGTGCCGATCGGGTGCCGGAGCGGTCCAGCCTGAGCCTGACGGCCTGTGCGGCCTGCGTGGCGGCGTCATCGGCGGCGGCTGCGGCGATGCTGCTGATGCCGTCGGGGAGCGAGACCGCGAGGGCCGGAACCGTCGTACTCGTACTCGCGCGGCGTCGGTTGAGGGTCAGCTGGCGCAGCGGGGTCAGGAGAAGTTCGGTGATTCCGTCGACGGCCATCGCTCCGACAACGGCGACGGCTCCGGCGGCCAGGAGGCGGCTCTCGCCGGACCAGGCGGCGGGGGCGAGTTCGTGGCCGATGTAGGCGCCGATGGCGCCGCCGGCCAGCGCGGCCGCCACGCTGACGCCTTCGATCAGCGAACTGGCGATGGTGGCGGCGGTCTGCCGCAGGGCTGCGGTCACGGTGGGCTGCTCCTTCTTGTCGGTTGCGCTCGGTGAAGGGGTGGAATGTGCGGGCGCGGGGCGGGCGGTGGTGTCACCGCCCCGGCCCGGGGTGGGGGCCGGGCGGCAACACGGCCGGCCGCGGGGAGCGCCGGTGCCGGACTGGCGCAGGGTGGCGTCGCGGACCGCGTCGGCCGCCGTGCCGTTCTCGTCGGTGGTGGTGATCGTGAGGGTGGCGCGCTCGCAGTCGGCCTCGGCGCGCACCGTGATGGTGCCGCCGTGGCCGAGGAGGCTCGCGTCGATCGTGACGGGGCCGGTGTTCTCGGCGGCGATTTTGCGTGTGGGCATGGAGAAGCTCTTCTTCGCTCAGCGGTGCGGTGTCGTGGGGTGCGGCGGGTTCAGGCGGCCGCGGGCGCCGGTGCGGCCTCGGGCGAGCAGCCAAAGCAGCTGCCGAGGGTGGTGAGGGGGAGGCAGAACTCGTACCGGATGCCGCAGGCGGGGCAGGTCTGGCGGGCGGCCATCGCCCGGTCCAGGGCCGCTTCCTTGGCGAGGGTCATCGGCCGTACGGGCTTCGCGAGGGCGGTCCGGTAGAGGTACGCGTACCGGCGGCCGTTGCGGCACAGGATCTGCGCGGCGGGCTCTTGTCCGCCGATCCTTAAAGAAGGCGGGTTCGCGAAATCTCGGACGAAGACGTTGCTGAACCCGCGCGTCGGCATCTCTGGGCGCCGCTTACGACGAGCGGGTTCCTGCCC
>NZ_JBFBEZ010000061.1:0-37696 GCF_040701725.1 Streptomyces sp. NPDC093109 | reverse complement strand
CTTGGCAGTAGGCGACGACTTCCCCGGTGGGCGAGGTCACGATGAGGTCGTGTTCGGGCCGGTAGGGCCAGGTGTCCCTCATGCGGGCGTGTCGTTCGGTGGTGATTCGGGTCGATCCGAAGGCGGCGCGGTGTGCTGCCGCCCGGCCTGCCACGTCGGCATGGTCGCGCTGGGGGTGGATCGAGTAGCCGTCCGGCAGGTGCGGGATGCCCGGCAGGTCGGCGAGGGGGCGGTCAAGGCACGCCATGAACGGTCCGTCGTCGCTCCGTGTGTACCCGCGCTGCTCCAGCGCCTTGATCAGGTGTGGTTCGGTCTCGGCGACGTCGATGCTCAGCGGGCCTGACGCCTTGTGCTCGGCCCAGGCGAGGACGTCGTGAGCCAGTTCCGGGTGCTCCGGGTCGACCAGGAGCATCAAGGTGTCGGGCAGTTCTAACCAACCCCAGGCCAGCGTCTGTTCGTCCTGGGTCCAGACGGCTGTCGGGCACTGGTCGGCGCGGTCGAGGGCCAAGCACCAGTTCCATGTGAGGTCGCCGATGTGGTGGTAGCCGGTGGTCGGAAAGGTGCGGGTGGCCAGGCTCTGCATGGCGCGCAGTGCTGCGGGTCCGGCGTGCTCATGTCGTTGCATGGCGCCATGCTGTCGAACCGGTTTTTGATCAAGCAACGGAGTATCGGTGCTCTGGCCGGTGGGCGCCAGTCACTCACATGAGGGGTTCGTGTCCCGAGGCCGCGAACCTGTCCTTCCAGCTCATCTCGAACAGATACGAACGCGCGTCCGTGATCGTGACGAGTAACAAGTCCTTCGGGCGCTGGGGCGAAGTCTTCGGCGACGAGACGGTGGCCGCCGCCATGATCGACCGCCTCGTCCACCACGCCGAGGTCCACTCACTGAAAGGCGACTCCTACCGCATGCGCGGCCGAGGACGGCAACTCGGCCGCGTCCCCACCGCCGCCACAGAAACCGACTGAACCACCACAACCACAGGCCACCTGGGTCACGATTCAATCGGCCAAAGTGGGTCCGCGTTCAGACGCCCCCGACAGGTGCGGGGGTTCCCGTCCTACCGGGGGCAGCGGCATTTTCCTGGGCTGTACTGGTCGGCGACGACCGGTGGGCATGTGGGGTTCGAGTCCTGGCTGGAGCGGGATCATGTGATGCTGCTGGACTTCACGCCGGAGGTCACCGGACTGCTGTCGCAGCCGTTTTGGCTGTTCTGGGAGGACGGGCGGGGCAAGCGGGTCTCGCATGCCCCGGACTACTTTGCGCGGTTCGAGGACGGGCGGGGGCTGGTGGTGGACTGCCGGCCGCTGGACCGGATCGACGCGCGGTCGGCGGCGAAGTTCGAGGCCACGCGGACGGCCTGCGTAAGTGCCGGGTGGGGTTACCGGGTGGTCGGCGCAGTGGACGCGGTCCGGATGGGGAACGTCCGCTGGCTGGCGGGCTACCGGCATCCTCGTCGCGGCGTTGCGGAAGGCGTGGTCGAACGGCTGCTGGCGCTGTTCTCGGTGCCGTCGCCGCTGGTGGGGCAGGCAGCGCTGATGGGTGATCCGATCGCGGTGTGAGGTTCCCCGTGTGTCCTGAACGTGAAGGAGAGTTCGATGTAGGAAGAACGATCTGGAGCGATGCTGCACGGATGATGAAGGTTTTGGCCCTTCGGAGTCGCCCTGCGGAGGGAGGCTTCAAACCGCCTCATGCTGCGTTGGCTGATTGTGTCCTGAACGCGAAAGGGAGTTGGTTGTAGGGCAGCTTCTGGAAGCGATGCTGTGCGAGAGATGAAGGTTTGGCCCTTCAGAATCGCCCTGCGGAGGGAGATTCTAAACCGCCTCATGCTGCGTTAGCCGAAGACTGTCGTGGTGAGCGATGAGGAAAAGGCGCCCAAGAGGCGTCAGGTGGGGATCGGGAAGACGAGCCCAAGCGAATCGTTGCTGAAGTGTCGTTAAGCAGACAGATGGCATCAAAACCGGGGTCTTTAGCTAACTCCGGGAAGAGCCTGGCGGGAATCCGCTTACTGGCCAGGTGGTGTCCGGCATGTAGACGACGTGAGCCCGGTCTGCCGCTTTCGCATGGAACAGGAGAAGGCGCGCCCTGATACTGCCGTGTCTTCGGACGGGCGAGAGGGAGTATCCCAAGTGGCGGACACCACAAGGGATCGAGTACCGATGCGGGGCACGCTGGCGGACCGGTTCGTAGTAATGATGAAGCTCTTGTAATGGGAGTGGAGCGAAGGGGCCGGGCCATTCGTGACGTTGTTTATCTAGACAACCGGGCTTCCCGGGAGGACCTACATGGACGCGTTGAAGTCATCAGGCAAGCCGTTTGATATTTCGAAACGGGAAGTCTGGGAGGCGTACGAAAGAGTGAAAGCGAACAGAGGCGCGCCCGGCGTGGACAGTCGCTCCATTGAGGACTTCGAGAAGGATCTGAAGGGCAACCTTTATAAGATCTGGAACAGGATGTCATCAGGGACTTACTTTCCCCCGCCGGTGCGTGCGGTGGAGATTCCCAAGTCGTCTCCCGGAGGCGGCGTCAGGATCTTGGGCGTGCCCACGGTGGCCGACAGAATCGCCCAGACGGTGGTGGCCAGGCATCTGATGGAACGGGTCGATCCCGTATTCCATGAAGACTCCTACGGCTACCGGCCCGGACGATCGGCCTTGGATGCGGTGGAACGGTGCCGTCAACGCTGCTGGAAGAGAGACTGGGTGATCGATCTCGATGTCCAGAAGTTCTTCGACAGCGTCCGGTGGGACCTCATCGTCAAAGCTGTGGAAGCGCACACCGATGCCCGCTGGGTGATTCTGTATGTGAAGCGGTGGCTCCAAGCTCCGCTTCAACTGCCCGACGGTACCTTGCAAGAGCGGAACTGTGGGACTCCCCAGGGATCAGCGGTTTCGCCCGTGCTGGCGAACCTGTTTCTCCACTACGCGTGTACGTCCAGGAGTCCGGGCGTCGTCTCAACTTGAAAGAGGTGGAGGGGATGTAACCGGACGTCAAGCTCAGGGCAGCCAGCCGGTGCAAGTCCGGTCCGGGGAGACGCCAGGGTCCCCGGTAGCTGACTCCCGGCGTCGTTCGAGAGGACGGCGTCGAAGTGGAGTGACAAGCGTCCTTCGGGGGCGTGCGACCGACCGGTCCGCAACATCAAGTGAAGCCTGCAGCGTCGTCATGTAGACCCCGCCCGTTGGGGTGGGCCAAGGAGGTGCCGAGCCCGTATGCGTAGGGCGAAGGCCATGGAAGGCGTCCGGGAACCTGGAGCGGGCGCTGAAGAACCTCCCGGCGTAAGGGGCGTGGAACGGTCGGAGGGTTGTCCTGGGAACTGGAGAGGGCCTACTCGGCCCCGGGCATGCGGCCCGGGAGCGTGGCCCGCTTATAACCGGCGGAACCGGGAAGTGGCGGGCTGCCGAGAGGCAGTCGGAGGGGGTCGTAGTAGTGATGATCGGCGGGACAACATAACCCGCCGGGAGCGAAGGGCCCCTGCTTCATCGATGCGATTCGCGAACAGGGAGGGGCCCGGATGAGTGCCGTTTCGGCTAGTTCCATCCGCCGGGAGGAAGGCCTCGCACGACTGGACGGCCGCCCTCTGGACAAGGTCCGAGCCTTGCAGTGGACGCTCTACCGCTGTGCCAAGCAAGAACCCGAACGACGATTCCATGCCCTGTATGGCCACGTCCACCGCATGGACGTCTTGTGGCGGGCATGGTCGATCGTGTGCACGAACCGGGGAGCCCCTGGCGTGGACGGCGTTACCGTCGACGCGGTGGCGGCCTCGGGGGTGGATGTATTCCTCCAGGACCTGGCGGAACGACTGCGGACGTATACGTATCGTCCGTCGGTGCTGCGGCGGGTCCAGATTCCCAAGCCGGGGCGGCCGGGGGAGTTCCGGCCGCTTTCGATTCCCACCGTGGCGGATCGCGTGGTGATGACGGCCGCGAAGCTGGTTCTCGAACCGGTATTCGAGGCCGGGTTCACCGAAGCGAGCTACGGATTCCGACCGAAACGGTCCGCGATCGACGCGTGCGATGCCGTGCGCGTTGCAGCGAACAAAGGTCGGGAATGGGTGTTCGAGGCCGATATCCGGGACTGTTTCGGGACGATCGGGCACGACGCACTCGTCGCTCAGCTGGCGAGACGCGTGGTGGACCGGTCAATGCTGAAGCTGATCCGGACGTGGCTGCGGATGGGAGTACTGGAGGGCGGGGTGACCTCCCCGACCGGGGCGGGAACCCCGCAGGGCTCACCGATCTCCCCGTTGCTGGCGAATGTCGCCCTGCACGTCCTCGATGAGGCATGGCAGGACGAGGGCCGCCGGCTGGGAGTGCTGGTGAGGTACTGCGATGACTTCGTGGTCCTGTCGCCGACCAGACAACGGGCCGAGCAGGCCCAACAGCTGGCGGCGAGAGTGCTGGGACAGCTCGGGATGCGACTGCACCCCGAGAAGTCCGGCATCACCTGCCTCACCCGAGGCGGGCAGGGCTTCGAGTTCCTCGGCTTCCACCACCGGAAAGTGGAGTCGTGGAAGTGGCGGGGCAGGTTCTACCTGTACCGGTGGCCCTCGCAACGGGCGTTGCAGGTGCTGCGGGACAAAGTCCGCGCGGCTACCTCGCGCTCTCGGACCGAGAGGCCGGTGGCTGCCGTGGTGGCCGAGCTCAACCCTGTACTCCGGGGATGGGCCGGATACTTCCGTAAGGGAAACTCTGCGCGGAAGTTCATAGCGGTAGACCAGTACGTCCACGAGCGGCTGGCGATTTTCACCAGCAGTAAACATGGCCTCTCGGGCCGGAATTGGGCCGCCCGTTACAACTACGGGTGGATCAGTCGGCTCGGGGTCTTCCGCCTGTCCGGAAAGTGGCACGGGGCGACGGTGCATGCCCAGCGGTGAACGATGTCGGAAAGCCGGATGCGGGAGAACCGCATGTCCGGTTTGAAGCGGCGGGGACTGGAAACGGAGATTCATCCACCGCGCCAGTCCCCGACCCTACTCGATGCCTGGTTGGCCCGGGAGTTCCCGGCTGTCCGGTTCGAGCGGTATGCGGACGATGCGGTGGTGCACTGCGTCACCGAGCGCCAGGCCCGTGAGGTCCTGGTGGCGCTCGGGAAACGGATGCGTGAGGTCGGACTGGAGCTGCACCCGGACAAGACCCGGGTTGTGTACTGCAAGGACGATAAGCGCCAGGGCCCGTACCGGGACACGGCGTTCACGTTCTTGGGGTTCACCTTCCGGGCTCGCGGGGCGCGGGACAGGCAGGGGCGGATGTTCAGCTCCTTCATGCCCGCGATCAGCAAGGACGCTCTGAAGACGATCGGTGCGCAGGTGCGGTCCTGGCGGCTGCACCAGCACACCGGTCTTTCCGAAGCGGACCTCGCGCAGTGGATCAATCCCATCGTGCGAGGCTGGATGAACTACTAGTGCGCCGCGAGGCGCTGCTATTTCCGGATGGGGTGAAAGGACCCGTCTATTCGCCGTCGTAGCGGCGGATTGAAGCTGGAGGAAGCCTGATCCGGGGATCGCCGGGGAGGGCGGGAGCAGCCTCGACAAAGTCGCGTCGGTCCAGCACTGTCGGATGGGCCGGGCGCGGTGAGCGAGACGGGAAGGTATACGCGAGGAACCGGTGTTGTTACGCCTCTTGATTATCCGCCAGCTCTAACCCGACGGATGTGGGCTGGTTCGCGGTGCGTATCCATCCGTTGTCTTCTTTGCGACGGGTGGAGAACTCCCGACAGGGTCTTAGTAGCTCGCGTCGGGAGGCCATGGTGAAGGACTACGGCGTAACCATGGCGATGCCGCAGGGGTAGAGCCGGGTGCCTAACCCGTCAACCGGATAGCAGTGAACGCGGGAACCATCCGTGGCCGTTCCACGCCTCGCCCTCGCCCAGAGGGACGGGGGTTTGGATAGGCGCGATGCCGGCTGAAGGCGCGGATGGGGCGGAGCCGCCGTACTACTCAGAGCCGGGGAAAGCCCGCGCACACGGGGAAGGGCGGCAGCGTGTCAGTCCAAGGAGGGAAAGCAATGTTCGAAGACGCGTCGGTGAATACCGGCGCCGCAGGGTGGCCGGATCCTGATTCGGCGCACTTCGCGGTACGGAGGATGCAGACCAAATTGCACCGTTGGGCGACCGAAGATCCTGGTCGTCGATTTGGTGATCTGTTCAACCTCGTCTACAACCCGGCATTCCTGGTGGCAGCGTGGGAACGCGTTTCCACCAACAAGGGTGCCAAGACCGCAGGGGTTGACAAGGCCACAGCGGGCCTGATTAGGACCTGGGTTGGGGTCGAGGCTTTCCTGGAACAAATCCGGGGTTCGCTGAAGTCGGGTGAGTTCCGGCCGGTCGAAGTGCGACAGGTACTGATCCCGAAGGGGAATTCAGGGAACTTCCGAAAGCTCGGAATTCCAACCGTTGCCGATCGCGTGGTTCAGGCGAGCCTGAAACTGGTGCTCGAACCCATATTTGAGGCAGACTTCAAACCCTGTTCGTATGGATTCCGTCCCAACCGCCGCGCACACGACGCGATCTCCGAGATCCACCTCCTCGGGACCAGTGGATATCACTGGGTTCTGGAGTGCGACATCAAAGCCTGCTTCGACGAAATCGATCACACGGCTCTGATGGACCGCCTGCGGAGGAGGGTCAAGGACAAGCGTATCTGCTCGACGGTGAAGGCGTTCCTGAAGTCCGGGATCCTCACCGAATTCGGAAACAAGGAAGAGACCCAAACGGGGACACCACAAGGTGGGATTCTATCGCCGTTGCTCGCCAACATCGCCCTGTCAGCACTGGACGAACACTTCGACCAGCTATGGCTTCAGGAGATGGGCAATGACAAGCAGCGGCGTCAGCGCAGGAATAAAGGTCTCGGTAATTGCCGAGGCGTTGCGTGAGGAGGTGTCGGCCGTGCTAGCCCCGCTGGGACTGCGGTTGGCGCCGGAGAAGACCCAGGTGGTCCACGTCGACGAGGGCTTTACGTTCCTCGGTTTCGACATCCGCAGGATGCGCAAGCGAGGAACCAGCAAGCACTACGTCTACACCAAGCCGTCCAAGAAGGCTGTTCAGTCGATCAAGGACAAGGTGAAGGTCAAGACGTACAGGTCAACCCGCTACCAGGACCTGGGCGAGCTGATCGCCGATGTGAACAGGTCTTTGGTGGGGTGGGCGAACTACTTCCGGCACGGGGTGTCCAAGGCGACCTTCAGCGCGGTCGACTCCTTCGTATGGGGTCGGCTCATGCGCTGGACACGCGCCAAGTACGCGGGCAAAACCCGGCTGTCCATGAAGGAACTACGCCGTCGTTTCTGCGACCAGGGGTGGAGATTCGCCTACAACGGGGTCGTTTTCACCGGCGCTGCCAGCGTCGAAGTGACCCGCTACCGCTACCGCGGTCGCAACATTCCGACCCCATGGACTACCAGATCGGCAGCAGCTGTCACCGGCAGCTGACCAACGGGAAAGACACGTGGAGCGCCCGGTGCGGTGAGAGCCGCACGCCGGGTGCGGAGAGCGGGTCGGGGAAACGGACTGGCCGCAAGGTCGGCACCGCGCCCCGGCCCGACTCAACCGGCGCGTTCTACCGGTCCGCGCTGTATCCCCTCCTGGGACGCATCAACGCCTACCTGGTGCGATGGATGCGGAAGAAGTACAAGCGGCTGCAGGGGCACAAGAAGGCCCGCGACTCGTGGGAGAGGGCGATCCGGCTGCGGCCGGGCTTCTTCGCCCACTGGCGATGGGTCACATGGGCTCCCGCCGTCTGGTGACCAGAGCGACAAGAGCCGTGTAACGAGAGATCGTTACGCACGGTTCTGTGAGGGCCGGAGGGTGCGATTCCCTCCGGCTACTCGACCGAGATGCGGGCAGCGTTGACAGGAGGTCAGATGGTTCTCATGAGAGGAACATCGACGATGCCTGCACCGAGAAAGTATCCGCTGGAGTTGCGTGAGCGTGCGGTGCGGATGTATCGCACCACCGAGCCGAGGCCGGTGATCAAGCGGATGGCCGACGAGCTGGGTGTGCATCCCGAGGCTCTGCGGGGCTGGATCCGTCAGGCCGAGGCCGACCACGGCGAGCGCGACGACCGGCCGACGACCGCCGAACGCGAGGAACTCGCGGCTCTGCGCAAGGAGAACGCCCAGCTCAAGCGGTCGAACGAGATCCTCAAGGCCGCCTCGGTTTTTTTCGCCCAGGAGCTCGACACGACCCGGCGAAGGTACTGACGTTCCTCAAGGAACGCGGTGACCTCGGTGTCGAGCCTGTCCTGCGGGAACTGCACATCCCCTCCTCCACCTACTACCGCTGGCGCCGACGTGAGAGTGACCCCTGCGAACACAGCCGCCGGGACGCCGAGCTGACCGCGCGGATCCGGCAGATCCACGCGGACTCCGGCGGCGTCTACGGCTCCCCGCGTGTCCACGCCGTCCTGCGGCGCGAGGGCGCCGCGACCGGCCGCAAACGGGTCGAGCGCCTGATGCGCGAGGCCGGCCTGCACGGAATCAGCCCACGCCGGCACGGCAAGGGCTTCACCCACCGGGACCCGGCCGCCACCCTCGCACCCGACCTGGTCCGGCGCGACTTCACCGCGCCCGCGCCGAACCGGCTGTGGGTCACCGACCTCACGATGATCCCCACCGGCGAGGGGCCGCTGTGGCTCTCCGCGATCCGGGATGCCTTCTCCCGCCGCGTGGTGGCCTGGGAAACCTCCGCCCGCGCGGACGCCGACCTCGTCCTGTCCTCGCTGGAGTACGCCCTCGCCAGCCGGGAGACCGAGCCCGGGAAACTGATCCATCATGCGGACCACGGCTGCCAGTACACGTCGATCAAGCTGACAACACGCCTTTTACGCGCGGGAATTGAGGCGTCCATGGGCTCAGTCGGGGACTCCTACGACAACGCCCTGGCGGAGAACCTGTGGATACTGGTCAAGACCGAGTGCGTCCGCGGCCGCGTCATCGCCACCAGAGCCACGAGGTCTGGAGTGACCTGGGCACCGCGGTCGGCGATGTCGTAGAAGTCGTTGTACCCCGGCTTGTTGTTCGCCGCGGCCTCGGCGCCGAGTGCCGCCTCGACCATGCTGACCTCCGCAGCCCGGGCGAGCACCGGCCGTAGCCGCCCGGTCAGCCAGGCCACGGTAATCCCCAGCAGGGCCCGCAGCCCCGCAGCCACGGCGATCACGGCTAACTGCGGAGCCGCTTCCCGAAGCCGTTCGGTGATGTCACCGGAGGAGATCAGCGCCGTGAGGCTCCCGGTCACGGCGAACAGGCCCAGCGCGGCCAGCACACCCGTGCCGATCTGGCACGCGAGCAGCCCGGCCGTCGCGCCCCGGTCCACCTGCCACGCCATCCGCAACGACCGGCGCACCAGCACGGGCAGGCGCCGCGCCATCGTGGCGGTCGTCATCTGTGCGCCGGCCTGGAGCCGGGACTCGTCCCGGTACTGGAACTCCTCCTCCTGCGCCACACCCGCGCTGTCCGGTGGTGCTCCCTCCGATTCGTCTGTGCGCGGCTGCGTGGAAGTGCTGTCCGAGATCACGTTGATCCCCCCTGTCGGTCGGTCACAGCTGGTTCGCGAGGCTCAACGACGCAGCCCGGATGTCGAGCACGCGTTTTTCGGTCAGCCCTTAAGTGCCGGGATGGAGCATGCGAGAGACCGTGGAAGCTGCACCGGCCAGCTTCTGCAACGGCACTCGCGTCTATGGTGGTTGGCCAAATCGCCGAGGTTGCCAAGTGCCTTACGGCAACAGGCGCGTTGGCGCGTATGGGGCCGGGCGGACTTGTAGAGTGCGGGACTTCAAGTACGCCACGACCCTTGTGGAGCTGACTGTGTATGTCTTTGGTGGCTGCCTTCGGGCGGCCGGTCTCGGTGGAATCCCTCCTCGGGCCGAAGGAGGGCGATGACCTGTGGCGGTTACTGATGTCGGCATCGCGGGAGTGCTTGCCGCCTACCTTGAGCGCTACCCGGAGGAGGCCGGGCAGCTGGCCGAGCCGCTGCGGCTCCTGGCCGAAGGCCAGGGGTTCGCCTCGCGGCGGACCTTCCCGATGCACGTCACCGCGGGCGCGCTGCTGGTCCGCGGCGCCGAGGTCCTTCTGATCGAACACCTTGCGTACGGGATCACTTTGCAGCCGGGCGGTCATCTTGAGCCGACTGATATGACGCTGGTCGGCGCGGCCTTGCGGGAGCTGTCCGAGGAGACTGGCATCGACCCCGAGCAGGTCGTCCCCGTCTCGATGCAGCCTGCCTATGTCGAGTTCGGCCAGGTGCCGGCCAGGCCCGCGAAGGACGAGCCGGACCACTACCACCTGGACATCGGCTATGTCTTCGCGACAGCCGATGCTGAGGTCGGACGCATCCAGGAGTCCGAGGTGACCGGCGCCGCCTGGTATCCGCTGGATCTGGCAGAGCGCCTCGTCGGGCCCCGGATCGCGCGGGCGGTCACCGCATCGATCGGAATCGGGTAACCCTTCCGCCACCTGATGCCCTGGCCTCTGACGGCTGACGCGCAGGGAACATGCCCTTGTGGAAGGCGCTGGGGTACGGGAGTTCGATGTCACGCTGCCTTCTCCGGGAGCTTGGCGACGATCACGAGCCAGCTCGTCACCGTGACATCGTCCGGTCTGGTCCGGGCGGATGCCTCCGCGAGGATCGCCATCTTCTGCTCGTAGGAGAGGGCGCCCTCGGGGTGGGCGAAGACCGGGATGGACAGCCAAGCCGCCCTCTCGGCAGTGGTGGTGTGCTGACCGGTGACCTCCGCGGCGACGACGTTCAGCCCGGTGTCGGCCAGAAGCCGGGTGATGGCGGGGAGCGGCAGCTTGGGAGGCATGGCGGCTGTCGGCGGGGCGATGACGTAGTCCCGGGTGGCGATCTGATGGATCAGGGTGGTGAGGGAAGGCCCGGTCGGTGGGACCAGTGTGTCGGGGTGGGTGACGCCGGCGAATGTGCCGCCGATGTTGAAGACGAACCGGCCTCCGGGCCGCAGAACACGGCGGACCGCGGTGACCACGGCGGCGACGTTGGTCTTCCACAGGGCCGAGTTGCACACGACGGCATCGACGCTGTGTGACGGGACATGACCGGCCAGGTTTTCGGCGGGTGCGTTGACCCAGGTCAGCCGGGAGTCGGTCAGGAGGTGGCGGCCGATGCGCTGCATGGCGGCGGAGCTGTCGAGGGAGACGATGGTGGCGTCGGGCGGTGCCAGGGCGAGGATGGCCTCGGCCGTCGTACCGGTGCCGCCGCACAGGTCGACGATGACACGGCTGTTGGTGAGCCCGGCACGTGCGGCAAGGTCGCGGCTGGAGGCGCTGTACATGGGGTAGGCGCGGGTGAAAGCGGCGTAGGTCTCGGCGGTGGCGTCGTCGTCCCAGCCGGTGAGGGCGTCGTACTCCAACGGGTTCACCTCGTTCTCGTAGTCGGGGTACTGCACGTGGCGGTGGTGGAGGGGATCCGGATCTCCGCTCAGGGTCGGACCGGGGGTACGGACGCGGGTGTTCTGCGTGCTCTTCGACCCGTTCGAGTTGCGGCAGGTTCAGTCGAAGGACGGCTTGGTGTTGCGGCTCCGCTTGAGCTCGAAGAAGCCGTCCGTCGCTGCGACCATCAGCAGGCCGTCCCAGAGCTGTCCGGCGGCTTCGCCCCGCGGGGCCGGGGTGACCACGGGGCCGAACAGGGTTGTGCCGGCGATCCGCAGGACGGGGGTTCCGACGTCGAACCCGACCTCGTCGAACGCCTCGTGGTGCGAGTCCCTGATGCGCTGGTCGAACACCGTGCTGGTGGCTGCTGAGGCCAGCGAGAGCGGCAGCCCGGCTTCCGCCAGGGCTTCGGTGATCACGGAGGGATCTTCACGGCGCCGCTGGTTGTGCAGCCGGGTACCGATGGCCGTGTACAGCGGCCCCAGGACTCTGTGGCCGCTGTGCTCGGCGGCTGCAGCGCAGACGCGCACCGATCCCCAGGCCGTCTCCATCAGCTTCCGGTAGTCCTCGCTGAGGCCCTTGCCCTTGCGCTGGTCGAGGTTGAGGTAGGCGAGCGACATGATCCGCCAGTCGGCGCGCACCGGCCGGACCTGCTCAACCTCCAGGAGCCAGCGGGAGGTGATCCAGGCCCAGGGGCACAGCGGATCGAACCAGAACGGGACCTCGTGGACCTCGCCGTAGCGGGTCTCTTCCTTGATCGTCATGATGCGTACCGTCCAATCTCCCAGTGGTACCGCATGGCTCGTCGTCCGGTGGACGGGCTAGATGTCGAACAGCCCGCCCTGGACAGGGATGTTGCTCTTGGCAGTGCGCCCGGCGACCTTCACCAGGGCGGCGAGGTCGGTGAGCTGCGAGGTGTCGTCCGCGGCGCCGAGGAGGCGGAGGAACACCTTCGCTGTGACGTCGACGTCGGCGTAGGCCCTGTGGCGGGCGGCCGGCTGGGGGATGGCGAAGTGCGCCAGGAGGGTGTCGAGCTTGTAGTTCGCCAGGCCGGGGACCAGGTGCTTGGCGAGGGGGATGGTGTCGAGGAAGTCGACACGGGCCAGGTTCGGGCAGTACTCGCGGGCGTTGTGGATGACGTTGGCCTCGGTGGCGGCGTGCTGCGCCACGAGCAGGTACCGGCCGGCAGGGGTGAATCGACGGTCCAGGGCTCCCATGACGTGAGCCACGTCCGGGGCGTTGTCCAGGTCTGCGACTGTCAGGCCGGTCTGGTCCGTGTCGGCCGGTGTCACCGGGGCGAACACGGGCGGCCGGATGAGCGAGGTGCTCCTCCCCGCCTCCGTCCACGCTCCGTCCTGGCAGCGAAGGGCGAGAGCGGCGACTTCGATGGGCTGCGCCGGGTGGCCCGCCGGCGTCGTCGTCTCGAAGTCGACGACCACGAACGTCGTTGCCCGGAAGTCGGGGTCGTCGGTCAAACTGCCCATGCGTCCGCCGTTCACGTCGGTTGGATGGCACCGCCGGCGCGTGCCCTGCTCGTCGAGGAGAGCACACGCCGGCGCCTGCTCGGGGTGAGTTCCTGGTCAGTGCCTGATGACGCGGGCCACGGCCGCCGTGGCGGCCTGCAGGTCCGGTGCGTTCCACCGGCGCTCGCCGGTCCAGGTCTCGCACAAGGACCGGTAGAGGTCCGACATCACCGGCAGGAAGTCGCCCGGCAGGGGCGTCGGTGTGGGCCACCGATGCCGGGGGACGCCCTCGGCGATCAGCTGGTTGACGGGGACTTCGAACCCGTTGTCCACGTACCAGTTCCGCAGGACCTGCTTGCCGCAGTGCACGCCGCCGTACGCCAGGCGGCTCTCGTCGGGTGTGCCGGGGCTGTCGGCGAGTACAAGGCCGCCGTCGCCCGCCACCACGAATTCGAGTTTTCCGTCGCAGTGCCGCAGGCCCACTGTGCGCGCGTGCTCGGTCAGCACGCGGTTGACCGTGACGGTGGTGTCGAGCAGGGCGCGGAACCGGTCGTCGTCCAGGCCCGTGAGCCGCTGGGCTTCTGCCGCGTCGATGTACTGGTTGACGTCGTCCAGCATGGTCGCGAACTCGACAAACGGCTCCTTCAGCTCCTCCCCGACCGCGGGGAGGGAGCTGAGTCCGGCCTGGGCCGGGGTGAGGGTGCCGGCGGCGAGACGGCGGTGGACGGAGCTCCCCTGCGGGAGTTCGGTGCGGACAAGGACTTGCACGGGGATCAGGGCGTTGCGGGAGCCGGGTACCAGGGGCACGGCGTCCGGGGCGGGAAGGCGTGCGAGATCGAACTCGATGCGGTGGGGGACGATGAACCGGCGGAAGTGGGTCCGTACGCCGGCTTCCTCCAGCAGGGCGAAGTTGAAGGCGGCCATGCGGCAGATGGCCTCGCCCTTGCCGGGGATCAGGTCCGGCATCCGGCCGTAGTGGAACACCGTGTAGGCGTCGGTGTACTCGAAGATCCCGACGCCCGCACTGGTCTCCGTGGCAGGGGTGATGATCTTCAGGTTTTTGGTCGAGTGGAGGACAGGCATCATGCTCCTCTGCTGCGACGGCTGGGGCCGTCACTGGTCGGAATCGGAGGTGGGCGGCGCGGGTGCCGATGCGGGGCTGGGGCAGGTGGCCGGCTCGCGGGCGGCGGCCTGCCCGCGCGCGCAGCCGCGCGGCATCGGTGCTCCTGCTCCTGAAGGCAGGCCCGCGGTGTCCTCGGTGTCTTCACCGATGGGGGACAGGTGGCCGTCGATCACTCTGAGCACGTGCATGCCGGCCGCGAGCGCGGAGGCGATACCGTCCGGGGCGTCCTCCACGGCGAGGCAGCACTCCGGCGGGACGCTGATACGGCGGGCAGCCTCCAGGAACACGTCGGGGGCGGGCTTGCCGCGCGCGGCGTTCTCCCGGGTGACGACGGCTGCGAACTCGGGGCTCAGGCCCAGGGTCTCGATCCCGGGACGGACGAGGATACGGCTGGCCGCGGACGCCACGGCACAGGGCAGCCCGGCCCGGCGCGCCGTGCGCAGGAGCGTGACGCTGCATTCGACGGGAGCGATGGTGTGCATGTTCGCCAGGAGGTGGGCGCGGCTGCGGCGGATGATCTCGTCGTGGGGCAGCTGCCGTGCGCCCGGGAGCGCGGCGAGCAGGTCGTGGATGGACAGGCCGAAGTGCCGGCGGTACCAGTCCGCGTCCAGGTCGAGCCCGTACGGCTGGAGCGCCGCGCGCAGGGACTGCTCCTGATGGGCTGTCGTGTCGGCGAGGGTTCCGTCGAAATCGAAGATCACAGCCAAGACGCCGTCGGGGACGGCTGGCGAGCAGCTTTCGTCAAGGGCGGGGATCGGGATGCCCGGTGGGCGGGTCGTCTCGTTCACGCCGGCACCGGTTCCGCGCGGTGTCCGCAGCACATGCACGGTGCACCCTCGCCCATCCACGGCTCACGCAGGCAGCCCAGGCCGGGTCCGGCGCCGCCGATCCACTCCCAGATCTGCGCGGCGGCCTCGTACTCGTCGGTGACACGCCGGTCAACGACGCGGTAGCGGGCCGGATCGGTAGCGGCGACCCGTTCGAACAGCGCGCACGCCTTGCGCATGAACATGGCCTGCTCGGTGGTGAAGACCCGCCGGTCGCGGCGCTGCGCGCGCACGAGGGCCTGGTCGGCGTCGTCGGTAACGAGGATCGTGAGGTCGGGCAGCGGCCGGTAGGAGGACGCGAGGCCGAGCAGCGCCAGGGCGCTCTCAAGGGCCCGGTCCGGGTGGTCGGGGTGCAGCAGCAGTGCCTGGCACACCGCCGTGGTATCGACGCTGCGCCCTTCGACGACTGTGCGTCCGCGGGCCAGGTCGGGGAGCAGAGTGTCGAGGTCATGGCGCTTGATGGCCATCAGGAGGAGTGCCTCGGCCATGGGGGTGCCCCCGCGGAGGAACGGATCGCCGGCGCTGGCCTCGCGCAGCACCTGGAGCAGCGCTTCGCCCAGCCCGGGGCGTCCGTTCGCCCGCTGGGAGAACTCGTCCAGCATCAGCGGCTTCTCGTCGAGGGCTTCGACGGCGCGGTTGGTCAGGTAGGTCTTGCCGACGCCGTTGAGGCCCTCGGCGGAGATCAGCGGGCCGCGGGTACACGCGTGGCGTACCGGTGTGATCGTCACGTGGCGTGCTCCTTTCGGAGACGAGGACAGGGCGCCGGAACGGCTGTTCCGGACGTGTGTAGCGGTCACGGTGCCCACGCGGCGGCTGCCCGGGCGATGACGTCGGCGTAGTGGTCGAGGGTGGCCTGGGTGTCGCGTTCGGTCAGGATGACGGCGAGCGTGCGGTCGAGGATCTCGGCCGTGCCGCGGCACGGCTGCTCCGGCCTGGGGAACGGCGGCCGGCTGTCGCAGGGCACGAGCCGGAAGCTGCCGGTGGAGTTCGGCACTCCCTGCTGCGCGAGATGTTCGGCGAACGCCCGGGAGCCGGACAGCTTGATGTGAAGCAGTGGGGAGAAGCCGTTCCACTCCTCACCTGCGGAGGGAGCAAGGGCAGTCAGTCCGGGGACCTGCTCCAGGGCGTTCAGGAGGTATTGGGTCTGGGCGCGGCGCAGTTCGATCAGGTCAGGGAGCCGGCGGAGGTTGGCCAGGGCGAGGGCGGCCAAGGGTGCGGCGAGGCGGGAGTTGGTTGCCAGGCGGCTGAAGGGGTCTTCGCCGGGCGGGGCGGGCTGCCAGTGGCTCCGGAAGGCGCGCGCGTGCGCGGCGACCTCTTCGCTGGCCGTGGTGAGGAACCCGCCTTCGCCGCTCCACAGGATTTTGCCGTCCTTCATGCTGAAGCAGCCGGCCATGCCGACCGTGCCGGCCAGCTGTTCGTTCCGCGCGGTGCCGACTGCTTGGGCCGCGTCCTCGATGACGGCCAGTCCGTGCTCGGCCGCGAACGCTGCCAGGGAGCCCGGGTCTCCCATCCGGCCCCACAGGTGGACCGGGATGATCGCCCGGGTCCGCGCGGTGACCTTACGGGCCGCGTCCTTGTAGTCCAAGTCCAAGGTGGCCGGGTCGCTGTCGACGAACACCGGCGTTGCCCCGAGCGCGCGCACTGGTGCCACAGTCATGATCACGGTCAGCGCCGGAACGAGGACCTCGTCACCCGCTCCGATTCCGCAGGCGGACAACGCGGCGTGCAGAGCAGAGGTGCCCGAGGACACGGCGACTGCGTGAGCGGTGCCGAGCTTGTGCGCGGCTTCTTCCTCGAACATCCGCAGATGGCCGGAGGCCGCCGGGTCGGGCATGGCCGACAGACAGGCGGTCACCTCCAGCAGCAGCAGCGGCGCCGTGTCGGGGGGCGGGGGAAGGCTCATCGGCCGGTCTCCTTGTTGAGCAGGCGCGGCATATCCAGGACCAGCGGCCACATGTTCACGCAGTCCCGGCTGAAGTGAGAGCAGTCCGTGCACGCGGGACGCCCGTCGAACAACGTCCGGGCGTCCGCCCCGGCAATCGTCCGCCGCCGCTCGACAGGGGTCGCGGCGATCCGGCGATCGGACGGGCAGTCCCACAGCGAGCCGTCCGGCTGGACGAAGAACAGCTGCGCCCCGCCGAAGCACTCCCGCACGCGCCCACTCGCTTGGGTGGAGATCGCGGAGACAAAGCGCAGCATGGAGTCGGGCGAGGGAACCGCCAGGCCCGCCGGGTCAGCTTGCAGGCGGGCCAGTTCCTGGGCCACGGTCACCGTGTCCTCGGGGGTGTGTGCGAGCTCGGCGAATAGCTTGTGATCGGGTGCCAGGGAGATCGGCTGCGGCACGAAGTAGTCCACGCCGAGCGCGGTGCCCAGCCGCGCCACCTCCGTGATCTCCTGCGGCGCTGGCTTCATCACCACGCTGTAGATCCCGACTCGCGGCGCCGGACCGGTGCCGCGGGCCCGCAGCAGTGCCTGGATGCCGGCCACCACGTCGGCGTGGCCGAACTTCCTGGAGCGGGACGGCCGCAGCCGGTCGTTGGAGGCCGGGTCCACACTGTCCAGGGACACCGACACCCCGTCGACCTGGAGCTCGACGAGACGTTCGGCGATGCCCGGGCGGGTGAGGGGGATTCCGTTCGTGGCGATGACCACCTCGCATCCCGCGTTCTTGATGATCTCGATCAGGTCCAAGGAGGCGGGCCAGTCCAGCGGCTCGCCGCCTGCGATGACGACCCGCTCGACCGGGGAGCCTTCCAGGGTCCGCGCGAACGCGGTGATCACCTTCCGGCTCAGGTCGTTGCGGGAGATGTGCGACAGGATGCCGAGTTGGTCCGGTGGGCTGGCCTTGTGCTCCTCCACGGTGCCGAAGTAGCAGTACAGGCAGGCCACGGCGCAGCGGGAGCGCAGTCCCCACAGGAGCGTGATGTCACGACGCATGGACGGCCTCCTGCCGCTGGATCAGGTCCTCCACGGCACCCCGGAGTGCCTTCGCGCTCTCGGCCCGGCTGTAGCCGTTCACGTTCAGGACGGTGAACCGGTCGGGGTGGGCGCGGGCGAAGTCGCGGTAAAGGACCTCGGCCTGTTCGATTACCACGAGGTCCCGGTCGGCGAGCACCCGGCCGGTCCGGGCGGCGAACCGGCTGGTGGCGACCTCCCGGTCGCCGGTCAGCAGTACCGTCGCGTCGGGGGCGGGACGCCACGGAGCCATGGTCGCCAGGATGCGCTCCGCCAGTGCCATCGGCTGTAGGCCCGGGTGCTGGGCGGCCAGGATTACCGCCTGGTAGATGGCGGTGCTGTCGACACCACGGTCTTCGAGAATCACCTCGACGCCGGTCAAGTCGCCCTCGCTCAGGCGCTCGAACTCGCGGACCTTCAAGGCGAGAAAGGCCAGGGTCTCGACGACGGGATGCCCCCTCCGCAGGAAGACGTCCCCCGTTGAGCGGAGAGCTGCGATCACCTGGCCGGGCAGCGTGTCACCGTCCTTGTCCGTCAATTCGCTCAGCCGCAGGCACCGCGGGCCCAGCTCGGCCGCGACCGCGCGGATCGCCTCGCTCTTGCCCACGCCATTGAGGCCCTCGACGCTCACCCACAGAGGCCGGACACGACCGGCAGCGGCACGGGGACCGGGAACGGTCGGCGCCATCATGCCCTCCGTCTCCCTTCGATCCGCGGCGCGCCCGGCGTGGGACTCCACTTCAGCGCTCATGCTGCTCCTCCCAGGGGAAGACGACCCAGGTATCCGTCAGTGAGGCGATGTAGTCGATGCGGTGCTGGGGGGCGGGTTCTTGTGTCCAGTTGGCCCGGTTCACGGCGAGGACCGCGGTGCGCACCTGGGCGGGGCCGAGGTCGCGGATCATCCGGGCCGTGTGGTTGAGGGTCACGCCACTGCCGGCGATGTCGTCGACGAGCAGCACGTCCAGGCCCGTGAGGTCGCCGAGCGATGCGGGGTTCCGGGTGGTGGGAAGCGTGCTCTTGGCAGCGTTGATGCCGTCGCTGGTGGTGCGGGTGACCTCGACGGTCCGCACGTCGCGGATCGCGAGCCGGTGGGCGAGCCACGCGGCCGGGATCATGCCGCCGCGGACGATGCCCACCACCACCTGCGGTTTCCCTGCGGCAGTCACCTGATGCGCGAGGGCCCTCGTCGCGGCAGTGAGGTCGTCCCACGTCACGTACATGGGGCCGGGCCGGTCAGCACGTATCGACGGAGTCGACGACGGTGCCATCTGCTCTGCCTCCTTCTCGGTCGACTTACTTGCCGGGACCTGGGAGCGCGTCACTGGGCGGCGGCGAGGGTGAGGAACTGCTGGGAGAGCACCGGGTCGTTTTCGAACCGGCCGCCGACCTGCACAGTGGTGGTGCGGGCAGCATCCATCCGCACGCCCCGCATGCTCATGCACAGGTGCGTACCGCGTACGCGGACGGCGACGTCCTCGCGCCCGATCACGTCGGTGAGGTATGCGAAGACCTGGCGGGTGAAGCGTTCCTGGACCTGGAGCCGACCGGCGAAACGCTGCGCGATCCGCCCGAACTTGGACAAGCCCAGCACCTCACCGTCCGCTACGTATCCGGCGGTGACCTGCAAACTCATGGGCAGCATGTGGTGCTCACACAGCGACCAGACATTCATGCCGCCGACGATGACCAGCTGACCGCTCAGCTGGGACTCGGCGAAGCAGGTGGCCGTCGCGGCACCGTCGGAGGACAGGAAGTCGTTCCACCAGGCCGCGACGCGGTCCGGGGTACCGAGCAGCCCGTCCCGGGTGGGGTCCTCGCCCAGCGCGACCAGGAGCTGGGCGATCAGGCCGGCGACCCGATCGGTGTCGATGCTCGGCGCGGGCCGGGCGTGTGCGGGTACGGCGGTGCTCAGGGCCGCCTCAGGGCCGGTGACGGAGGTCGTCATGGGCTTCTCTCGCTTCCAGGGGCTGGGGAACGGAGGGGTAGGGCGGGATATCAGCGGCCTCGCGCGTCAGCGAAGGCGAGCACGTGGAGCCGGGTGGTGAAGTGCCAGTGCCGGGCCGAGACCGCGTCCGCGAGGACGCGGGTCACCGCGGTGATCGCGTCTGCGGTGGTGCCCTCGGGCATCACCCACACCGGCGCCAGCCGGTGCGCGTCGGCCAGCTCGGCGATCCGGTCGAGGTCGGTCACCGAGGACGCGACGAACTTGAACACCGCCCGCCCGGACGCCACGAACGCCTCCAGCGCGGCGGGCACCACGCTCTTGGCCTCGTCCATGCCGAAGCTGGCGATCTTGGGCGACACGTTGAAGCGGACCCCATCGACCACCAGCTCGGGCATGGGCGGGAGGGTGCCGTTCGTCTCGAACTCCACCCGCTTCCCGGCGGCCAGCAACTGCTCGACGAGCGGCACCAGACGCGCCTGCTGGAGCAGTGGCTCCCCACCGGTGATCACGACCAGCTCCACCGGCGAGGACGTGGCCCAGGCCAAGAGGCCGGCCACCGTCCGCTTCGTCGACTCCTTGCGGGGATCGAACCGGGACCAGTCCCAGGTGTACTTCGTATCGCACTTGGTGCAGGTGAGATTGCACCGGGACAAGCGGATGAACAGGGCGGGGTGCCCGCAGCTCGGGCCCTCGCCCTGGAAGGTCGGCACCTCGACGCCGAAGCACTCCGCGACGATCAGCCGGAACTCGGCGTCGCCTGCCGCCAGGTCGATGTCAATCGGCTCGGAGGCGGTCACCGCTCCTCCACATCGAAGCGGGCCCAGCTGCTCGCCGTCTCGCGGACGAGGACAGCGACCAGACGGCCGGGTATCTCCGGCTGAAGGTTCTGGATGAACCAGCCGGCCAGGAACTGGGCCAGGCGCTCCGAGGTCGGTTCGAAGGGAAGGATCTCGTGCAGGTTGCGGTGGTCCAGCTCGTCGGCCAGGAACTCTTTGAACGGGGCGAGCGCGCCGAAGTCCGTGACGAAGCCGGGTTCCTCCAGGCCGGGAGCGGTCAGGAGGACCTCGACCTCGTAGCTGTGGCCGTGCTGCCGGGCACACTTGTGCCCGGGCACCAGCCCGGCAAGCCGGTGGCCGGCCTCGAATCCGAACTTCTTGCCGATGGTGAAGGCCCCGGGCGGCAGCTGAACGGAACTGAGATCCATGATCTTCCTTCGTGAGTCGGGGGCGAAGCGGCGATCAGTGGGAAGTTCAGCGCGCAGTAGACGCTGCCCATCACGATGCATGTGCGACTGACCGACCGTCATTGCCACTGTTTCGTAGGAACATTGACGGGTCTGCGCAATGCCCGTCCGGTGTCCACGTGGACCGTGGCGGGCCAGGGGTGTGGCGGAGGGGCGGAGGGCCGGGCAGTGGGCGGAGTCACCCGAGGTCGACGTGCGGAGATCCAGCGGGAGGCATCCCGGATCCGTGCTCAGTGCCAGCGTGACGGGCACACCCAGGAACGGATCGTCACCACCCTCCGGACGGCGCTGCCGGAGCTGACGGCCCTGGAGGCGTGGCGCCTCGCGCTGGGATGGTCGCGACCCCAGGCGATCCGCGAGGTCGCCGCCGTCTACCGTGCCGACGGGCTGCTGCCGCCGGGGCTGACGCCGGCCACGCTGTGCCGGTACGAGCATGGCCAGGAGGAGCCCGGAGACGAGTACCGGCTGATGATCTCCCGCGCGTACGGGGCCCGCCCCGACCAGCTCGCCCTGGAGACACGCTGCCTGTGGTGCAGCACCTGCGCATCTCCGCCGCCACTCCACTACGGTCAGCACCAGCGCGAGGAGACGATCACCGACCGAGAGGCCCCCATGACGACCGCCAGCGGGCTGCCCGCCATCCGTGAATCCGTGCAGTGGGCCGTCCTGGACGCGCCAGGAGCCTCCCCGGCCGTCGTGGCCCTGGCGGAGGCGGCCGTCGAGCACTACGCCCTCAACTACAGCAAGCACCCTCCGGCGGTCCTGCTCGAAGAGGTCCGGGGGACCCGCAACCTGCTGTCGACCGCGGTGGCCACGGCAGACCGCGAGACCGCTCAGGGCCTTCGGCGGCAGGTCGGATGGCTGTCCGCGCTTCTCGGCAACCTCGCCTACCACCTGGACGATCGCGCTGGAGCCCGTACCCATCTCACCTTGGCGGGCGCCCTCGGTGAATCCACCCAGGAGCCGGCGCTGACGGCCTGGACCAGCGGGGCGCTGGCCATGGTCGCCACCGCCCGCAAGGACTGGAACCATGCCCGCGGGCACGCCGAATACGGTCTTCAGCATGCTCCCGAGGGCCTGCGCCGCGCGCAGCTCCTGGGCTGGGCCCTGCTGCCCACGCTCGCTGCCCTCAAGCGGGCCCCGGAAGCCGACGACGTCGTCAGCGAGAGCGACGAGATCATGCGTTCCGCCACGGAGTTGCCCGGCCGCTTCGGCTACGACCGCGCCGAACACCGCCTCCACGTCGCCGAAGCCCATCTGACCCTGGAGCGCTACGACCGGGCCGCCGACGTGGCCCACGAGTCCATCGCGGCAGCACCTGCCCACACCCCGGGCTGGGTGGCAGCCACCCTCGTTCTCGCACTCGCCGAAGCCCGCGACGCCCCCGATCAGGCAGCCGGCCGGGCACTGGATGTACTCGACCTCATCCCGCCCGCGCGGCTGCGGGCCACCGCCCGCACCCGTCTGGCCCGTCTCGAGCATCTCCTCAACACGACGACGGCCGGCCCGGGAGCCGCCCTGGCCGAGCGCCTGCGCGCCCTCCCCGCGCCGATTCGTACCGACGGGACCGCCGCTTAGCCGCGCAGCGCGGAGAACTTCACGCACCGACAGCGTCGGACGCATCGAACTGCTGCTCACGGCAGCTGCCTCCTTTCGCGTCAGACGCTGGCAGGATGTGGGGGCATTGCACTGAGCGACTCGGCAATCCGCCTCGTCCCGATACGGTCCGAGGCGCCGGTCGGCCCCGAGGCTTTGACACTTGCGCGGTGCCGGGGGTCAGATCAGCCGGTTTCGTAGTGCGTACGCGACTGCGTGGGACCGGTTTCGCAGCTGGAGCCTGGTCATGACTTCATGCAGGACGTTCTTTATCGTGCGTTCGGAGTAAGCGAGCCTCGTGGCGATCTCCGAGGTGTCGTATCCCTCGGCGACGAGTCGCAGGACGTCCGTCTCCCTTGAGGAGAGGCTGGCGAAGTACAGGCCGCGCGGTCCGCGGACCTGGCCCTGCAGCCGTCCCACCTGATCCAGGAGTCGGCCGAGAAGATCGGCGGGCACATGCCCCTCGCCCTTTGCCACGGAGGCGATGACCCGCGCCAGATGGTCCGGGCTTGCCTCCGAGCGGCGTACCACTCCGGCCACACCGCACTCCGCCGCGCTGACCAGCTTCTGTTCGTCGATCTCGGTGGCCACCAGCACTCCGCGTGTGGTGCCGCCGCGCTGAATGACGCGCAGCGTGCGCAATACTTCCTCGTCGATGACATCCACCACCACCACGACGACCTGCGGGGTGAGTTCCTCGTCGTCGGAGGCAAGCAGGCTCACCTCCGGTCTGGTGCGCAATTGGCTGGTGACTCCCGCCTGGGAAATCGGATCCCGAGCGCGTACTCCCACCGATGTACGGCTTTCCGTCCCGTCCGCGTTCTCTCGATGTGTCACGGCCTGCGGCTCGAATCCGGTGTGGTGTGTGGGCGGGGAGGCTCATGCTGCATCGGCCAGGGCGGTGAGGATGATGGTGTCGGTTGTCGTGTCGGTGTGGTCCGGTGTGGCAGTGAGGCGGTGTCGGAGGGCGTGCAGTGCGGTGGCGGCGGGTGGGAGGCCCACGCGTATCCGTCGGGTGTCCAGGGTGGCCGGTTCGCGTACGGGGTGCGGTTTCAGATTGTCGGCTGCGACGCGGTATTGCGTGCCGTACTCCTGGGGGTGGCCGTTGTTGACGAGGGCGCGGTCGTGGAGGTGAGCCCACTGCGTGGTGGGGGCGTCATCGTTGTGGACGGCTCGGTGGAGGAGTCGGGCCGCCAGGTGCTGGAAGTTCGGGTCGTGGTCCGCGCGCAGGGCGAGTTGCCACGCGGCCCGGCTCGCGTCCGGGCCGACGAGGCGGTGGCCGGGCCATCCGTGGTCGGCGAGGATGCGCCGCAGGACGGCCGCGTTGGCGTGGTCGGCGTGCCGGCTCTGGCCGAGGTGGATGGCGTCGAGCTGGTCGCGGACGAGCCGGGACCAGCGCTCGGTCGACTGCTCGGCGCGGGCCACCAGTTCCCGGGCGAGGTCCGGGCGCAGGGGCGGGGTGGTGGTCATGGTGCGCTCCGGTAGCGGTCCGGCGGGGCGTGGTTCGGGGGAGAGACGGTGCAGCGGATGAGGGGTGTGAGCCGGGGGTGTGGCTCGGGACGGAGTTCGAGCCGGATGGTCGGCCCTCCGTCCGCTCCGGGGCCGGTTCCGCAGGTTTCCCAGCCCATGTCGCGAAGCGAGTCGAGGTCGCGCCGGTGGGCGGGGGCTTCGGCGCGGATGCGTGAGAGTTCGCGGCGGGCGGCGTAGTCGGAGGCCCACAGTGTGATCAGGCGCATGATGCTGTCCCACCGGTCCGGGAGTGTGTGGACGTGGTGGAGGAACAGGCTGGGTCCGGCTCCGGTGATGCCCCAATGCGCGAGGTTCGGCTTCTGATCGGGGATCAGGCAGCCGAGCAGGACATCGTCGTCCTCGAACAGTCCCACGGGCTCGCTCTGCTCGTCACGGAAGAGCCCCGGGATGTCTCCCTCGCAGAGAAGGGGGAGACGCTGGTGTGCGACCAGGCCGAGGCTGTCCTCGACGAGGGCGCCGGCTTCCGCGCGTTCGGCGGCGGTGTGCAGGGGCCGCATCTCGTACGCCGACCGGATCCGTGCGTTGTTCTCGGGCGGTATCCGGAGGTGCTGTTCGTGTGCGTGCGGGGGACTGGCGGTGCTCATCGGTCTGCTCCGGCCGAGGCCGGCGTGTTGTGGTCGGTGCCGAGCAGGCTCCAGGCGTGGGCGAGGGCGACGAGCTGGGTGGTGTCGGAGGTCTGGGTGCTGGTGAGCAGCGCGTCGACTTTCTTGCTGACGTCGGCGGGGGCGATGCGGGCGGCCCGGGCGATGTCGTGGGTATCGGTGTGTTCGGCGACCGCCCGGAGCAGCAGCCGCTGCTCGGGGGAGAGGTCGGGAGTCGGCTTGGTGGTGGCGGGCGGGGGGATCTGGCCCGTCATGAGGAGGGTGTGTACGAGGACGTGAAGTGCGCAGCGAGGCGGGGTCTGGAGCTTTCTGCGCAGCGTGCGCATGTAGCTCCTGACCGTGTGCGGGGAGAGGTGTGCCGCGGCGGCGATGTCGCGGGGTGCGAAGCCGCGTGCGAGGTGTTCGGCGACGCGCCGTTCGGCCGGGGTGAGCGTGATGGGGACGGCGTCGGCCGCACGGGTCTTCGCGGCCGGGTTGGAGGTCTGGTCTGTGGCGGGTCGCAGGTGGACGGGGAGGGTCTGGTGTCCGTTGCTGATCAGGGAGGGCAGCGGCTTCAGCTTCTCGGCGGGTACGGCGAGTTGGAGTTCGGGGAAGCGTTCGAAGAGAAGTTGGAGGGTGGTGGTGATTTCGAGGCGGGCGAGTGGGGCGCCGAGGCAGAAGTGGACGCCGTGTCCGAAGGCGAGGTGTTCTTTGGCCGTCCGGGTGATGTCGAAGCGGTCGGCGTTCTCGCCGTGCCAGTGGGGGTGGCGGTTGGCGGCGGCGTAGGAGGCGAGGATCGCCTCGCCCCGGGTGATGGTCTGGCCGTCGGGCAGGGGGATGTCGGTGAGGGCGTAGCGCAGGGGGAGGTGTTTGATGGCGGGTTCGTGCCGGAGGGTTTCCTCGACGACGTCGTTCCAGTCGGCGCGGCCGGCGCGGAGGTGGGCGAGCTGTTCGGGGTCGGCCAGGAGGGCGGTGGTGGCGTGGTCGATCCCGTTGACGGTGGTCTCGTAACCGGCGCTGATCATCAGCAGCAGAGTGTCGCGCAGCTCGTCGTCGGTGAAACCGTTGCCGTCTCCTTCGTCTTCGTCGTCGCGGGCGGCGATGAGGAGGGACGTCATGTCGTCGCCGGACTCGGCGCGTTTGGCGGCGATCAGCTCGTCGAGGAGCTTGTACAGGGCGGCGGTGTTGCCGGCGGCCTGGTAGTTGGTGAGGGTGGTGTCGAAGACTCCGTCGACCACGGCACGGAAGCTGTCACGCTGATCATCGGGGACGCCCACGAGCCGGCCGATGACCGCGATGGGCAGCGGGTGGGCGAGGTGCTCGCGCAGGTCGACACTCTCCCCGGCCGGACGGTTGTCGAGGTCGTCGAGGAGGGTGGTGACGATCGCTTCGACGGCGGACCGCATGGCGTGGATGCGGCGGGCGCTGAATGCCGGGGCGACCATGCGGCGCAGTCGTCGGTGGTCTCCGCCGTGGGCGGTGAACATGTTGTTCACCGCGATCCACAGGGCGAGCGGCCAGGTGGGGACCGTGTCGTTGAAGGCCGGCCAGTGGGCGCGGCCGTCCTTGGACACCTGGGGGCTGGTGAGGAGCTGCTTGAGGAGGGCGGGGTCGGAGACGGACCACGCGGTGACGCCGAGGATGTCGACCCGGGTGGCCGGACCGCGCGAGCGCAGCGTTTCGTGCTCGGCGTGGTGGTTCGAACCGGTGGGGTCCAGGACGAGTATCGGCTGCTCGGACACAAGAGGCTCCTTCAACGGGTGGCGGGCATGACGACGGGGAGGGATTCCAGGGCGCGGTGGAACGGGCCCGGCCGCCACCGCAGTTCGCCTGCGGGGACGGCGAGGTCCATCTGCGGGAAGGCGTCCAGCAGGTGGCTGATGGCGGTCTCGGCGATGAGGTAGGCGTGGGAACGCGCCGGACAGGTGTGCGGGCCGGCGCTCCAGGCCAGATGAGCGCGGTTACCGGCGACCGCGTCCGGCGGGAGTCCGCGGGTGAGTTCGGGGTCGTTGTTGCAGGCGGCCATGGAGATCACGACCGGCTGATGGGCAGGCAATAGGGTGCCGTCGACGTCGGCCGGGTAGGGCGGGTAGGTGATGCAGTAGTTCGCCAGCGGCGGGTCCCTGTACAGGACGGTGTCGAGCGCGTCACGGACGAGGAACTGGGCGGCGTGGAGGGCGGCGGAGAAGTCCTCGTCTGTGAGGATTTTCCGGCAGGTGTTGACGATGAGATTGGTCAGCGGCTCGATGCCCGCGCCGTAAAGAGTGACCAGCTGGTGTGCCATCTCCACGTCGTCCAGGTGTGCGGGGTGGGCCATCATGCGGGAGGTGATGTCGTCGGCCGGCTGATGGCGGCGCAGTGTGACGAGGTCCGCAACGCCCCGCCCGAGGATGTGGTTTCCGCGGTCGGCGTCGGTGGCGTTGAAGATGGCGGCCATGCCATCCGCGATGCGGCCACCGATCTCGTCGGGACAGCCCAGCAGTGTGCTCAGGACCCGGAAGGCGATCGGGAACGCGTACTGGGAAACGAGGTCCGCGCGCCCGGCGGTCCGGAAGGTGGCGATGGCGGAGTCGGCGACGTTCTCGACAAGGGCACGCAGCTCGTGCTGGTCGACCGCGTCGATACTGGCGGTGTTGGCCGAGCGGTAGCGGTAGTGCTCGCCGCCGCCGCTGCGCAGGGCGTTGGGCCGCCACTCCATCATCGGCCGCACCGGACAGGACCCCGGCACCTGCTGCTGCCACACGCGGGGATCGGCGGGGAAGCGCAGCGGGTCGTTGAGGATACGGCGGGCCTGAAGGTAGCCGATCACCAGCGTCGCGGGGATACCCGGGGACAGCTCAACGGGCACCAGAGCACCGTGGGTTTCCCGCATCCGCTGGTAGGCGGCGTGCGGGTCGGCGGCGAACTCCGGTACGTACAAGGGGAACCTGTCCGGTCCGGATCGGGTCGCAGGTCCGGTCCCGGGTTCGAGGTTGCTGGGGTTCATCGCGGGGGCTCCTGGGGTGCGGCTGTGCGGTGCGCGAGGAGGTGTTCCATGAGCGTGATGAGGGCGTACAGCGAGGAGGTGCGGTCGCGGGCGTCGCAGGTGGTCAGCGGCGTACCGGGATCGAGGGCGAGGGCGTGGCGGAGTTCGGGCTCCGCGTAAACGGGGGCGCCGGGAAAGGTGTTGATCGCGACGGCGTAGGGGGTTCCGTGTGCGTCGAGCAGGCTGAGGGCGCCGTGGCAGGCGTCGAGGCTGCGGGTGTCGGCGAGGATCAGGCAACCCAGGGCGCCTTCGGCGAGGTCCTCCCAGAGCGGCTGGAACCGGAGCTGTCCCGGCAGTCCGAACAGGTAGAGGACGAGTTGTCCGCCGGCCATGTGGAGGCGGCCGAAGTCCATGCCCACGGTCGTCGTGGTTTTCTCCGGTACCCCGCTGAGGTCGTCGACTCCCGCGCTGTCCACGGTGAGTGGTTCCTCCATGCGCAGCGGGGTCACCTCGGACACGCTGCCGATGAGGGTCGTCTTGCCCACGCCGAAGCCGCCGGCGACCACGATCTTGGCGGACTCGGTCACCGTGGCGGGCACGTAGGCGACGGGCGGGTCAGACCAGTTCTCGTAGTCCATCGAGGACCCTTCGCATGAGGTTGGTTTCGGGCCGGCCGGGGGCGGCGGCGACCGGGCTGGTCAGGTGGCCGGTGTCGACGAGGAAGGAGACGAGGATCCGCACCGTGGAGGGCGGCATCCGCAGTGCGGCGGCGATGTCCGCGACCGCGAGCCCGCCACGCCCGCCCGCGAACAGACCCATCACCAGGCGGGCATCAGCCCCCAGATCGGTTATCGGGCCGGCTGCGGCGATGACCACACTCTCCAGACGCACATCCCGGCGGGGGCGGGCCCGCCCGCCCGTTCGGACGTAGGGCCTGACGATGTCCGGGTCATGCCGCGGCCCGCTCATGCCACCGAGCCGCCGTCCGCGTCCGCCTCCGGCATCCCGCGTTCCTCGGTGCCGAGGCGTTCGCCGACCTGCACGGCGAGATGGGCCATGCGCCGGCTGATCAGGCCGATGTCGGCGTGGGGCCCGGTGGTGCACACCGACAGCATCGTGTGCCGGCCGGCCGCGGTCGTCAGCCCGATCCGCTCGACGGACTCGATCATCTGCTGGCGCACACCGCCACCGCCGGTGAACTCGTCCCAGGCGCGGCCCGAAGCCCGCAGGGAAGCGGTCAGCGCGGCGAGCTTCTCCCCGTCCTCCTGGTTGAGGGTTTTGGTGCGGGCCCGGAGCAGGCCGTCGCTGCTCATCAGTACGGCGTACCGGACGCCCTCGACCGTGCCGAGCTGTTCGTCCAGCAGCCAGCCCAGGGTGTTGCTGGTCGTATCCATGGTCAACGTCCTTCGGTCTCGGGAGGATTGCTCGGCATCGCGCGGCCCCGGCGGGTTCCTTCCAGCCAGGCCACAGAGACCTCCGGCCGCCCCGGATCCACCGGCGGGGCAACAGAAGCCGTACGCGAGGCAGGGGCGGGGCGCGCGGGGCGCTGACGGACGGTGAGCCCGTTCGCCGTGGTCGAGGACGCCACCGGCTTCGGCACCGGAGTGGGCTGCGGGCGCTTCGGCGGGGTCGGTACGGACGGTGGCGGCGGAGCGGTGAGCAGGTTCTGCGGGAGCATGAGGAAGGCCCGGGTGCCGCCGTAGACGTTGGGGGCTGTTACTTCGACGCGGTATCCGTAGCCGGCGGCCAGGACGGCGGCCACACGCAGCCCGGTCTGGGGGTAGGCGCCCAGAGCGGTGATGTCGTCGCGCTCCGCGCTCGACATCACCCTGCGCGCCCACTCCAGCCGCTCGTCCTCCATCCGCAGCCCGGCATCGTCCACGATCAGGAACACCGCACCGTTGCCGTGCTCCAGCGAGACATGAACACGGGCGTTCGGAGGCGAGTACCGCAGGGCGTTGTCCAGCAGAATCGCCAGCGTGTGGACCACCGCCTCCACCGCCCGGCTCTCCACCGCGAGCGTGTCCATCTCGGGGTGCAGCACCCGCTGATAGCCCTCGACACGGCCCATGGCAGAGCGGACAACATCGGAGAGCGCGGTCGCCGGATGACGCCGCGACAGCTTCTCCCCGGCCAGAACGGCGTAGCCGGAGGCGGTCAGCAGCATCTGCTGCGCCAGGTGATCTATCTCGACCAGCGTCTCGTACGCCTCGTCGGACACATGCCGGCGCACCCCGGCACTGATCTGCGTACTCAGCTTCGACGCCCGCTGCACCGTACTGGAAGCGAAAGCACGCACCGCCGCCCGCGCCACATCCCCCGACTCCTTCCGCACCAGAGCCACCCGACGATCAGCATCCCGCCGCGCCCGGACGAGCTGCTCCTCAGTCGCCTTCTGGGCCTGTTGCCCGGTCAGGGCGATGACGGAGGCGACTTGACCGGCGAGGGCACTGAGGGCGCCGGCGATCGAAGTGCCTGCCAGCTGCGGCGGCGCAGCGAGGTCGGGACCGTACAACCGCCCGGTCCGCGCCTTCACCGCAGCGGCCGGGACCACGGTCTCCGCCACATAACCGACGAACTGCTCGACCGCCCGCAACTGCTGCGCCAGCCTCTCCTTGTGCTCGTGGAACTCTGCGGCCCTGCGCTCCGCGCGACGCGACGTGCGGCGGAACTGCGCCGCCAGCACCGCGCCGGCCACGGCCATCAGCACGGCGAGAGCGAGTGTCAGCGTGATCATCGGGCCCTCGCGAGAATCGTGGCGGCCCTGGAGACACCGGTGCTGACACGACGGTCGAAGGAAGAGCACGGAGCCACCACGGCATCGGCTTCAGGCGGCGACGATGGGGCGAGGCGCTGGAGCAGCAAGGCGCTCTCGATGAGGCCCATATGGCTGAACGCCTGCGGGAAGTTCCCGAGCTGTCGCCCGGCCACCGGGTCGTACTCCTCGGCCAGCAGACCGAGACCGCTGCGCAGCGCCAGGAGGCGGTCGAACAGGTCTCGGGCTTCGCCGGTGCGGCCGGTGAGCGCGAGGGCATCGACCATCCAGAACGAGCAGAGCAGGAAGGCCCCTTCGTCCCCGGCGAGACCGTCCACACCGGCACGGCTGCCGGCGGTCTGGTAGCGCCGGACGAGCCCGTCCGGGGTGGACAGCTCCCGGCGGACCGCCTCCACGGTTCCGGCGACCCGTGGGTCGTCGGGCGGGAGGAACCCGGACCGGGGGATCAGCAGCAGGGCCGCGTCCAGCTCCGCGGAACCGTAGGACTGGGTGAAGGTGTTGCGCACCGGGTCGAAGCCCTCGGTACAGACCTCGTGGTGGATGGCCTCGCGCAGTTCCACCAGCGCGAACAGATCAACGTCCAGTGCACCGGCCTCGGCCAGACGGATCGTCCGGTCGACCGCCACCCAGGCCATCACCTTCGAGTGCACGAAGTGCCGGCGCTGCCCCCGGACCTCCCAGATCCCCTCGTCCGGCTCCTGCCACCGTTCCGCCAGGTGCTCCACAAGCCGCTGGTGCAGGATCGCTGTGTCCTCGCAGCGGGCGACACCGCGCTGGTGCGCGAGGCAGAGGGTCTCGACCACTTCGCCGTACACATCGAGCTGCAGCTGGGCCGCGGCATCGTTGCCGACCCGGACCGGAGCCGAGCCCTCGTACCCAGGAAGCCACGACAGCACCCGCTCCCGCAGATCACGCTCCCCGGCGACCCCGTACATGACCTGCAGATTCTCCGGGTCACCGGCCACCGCCCGCAGCAGCCAACGCCGCCACGCCTCCGCCTCCTGCCGGTATCCGGTGCCCAGCAGAGCGGCCAACGTTGTGGAGGCGTCACGCAGCCAGGTGTAGCGGTAGTCCCAGTTCCTCGCGCCGCCGATCTCCTCGGGCAGCGACGTGGTCGGCGCCGCCACGATCCCGCCGCTCGGCGCGTACGTCATCGCCTTCAACGTGACCAGAGACCGTATAACCGCCTCCCGGTCCGGGCCGTCGTAAGTGCACTGCGCCGTCCAGCGCTGCCAGAACGCCAGCGTCGCAGCCAGAGCGGCATCAGGGTCCGGAATCTCCGGTGAAGCCGCGTGGGACAGGCCCCAGCTCAGCGTGAACGCGACCCTCTCGCCCGCGGCCACGGTGAACGTGCTGACGATGCTGCCGTCCTTCTCAGCCTTCTGCACCGAGGAGTCGAGCCACAGGGCATCCGCCCCGGCCTCGGCGACCATTCGCCCGCCGTCCTCATGAATCCATGGACTGACACGGCCGTAACCCGGCCGCGGACGCAGCGACGAGACCATCGGCACACCGCCGGTCAGCCCCTCGACAATCCGGATGAGCTGCGGCGCACCGCCGCGGGGCGGCATGAAGTCGACCACCTGCACGCTGCCGAAAGGAGTGTTCCATTCGGATTCGAGGACAAGCGAGTCACCACGGTAGGCGCGCCTGGAGGCAACGGCCGGGACGGCTTCGTGGGCGGGGGCCGGGCTGATTCGCCAGGCGCCGTGGTTCGGGGTGCCGAGCAGAGCGGCGAAGACGGCCGCCGAGTCGAAGCGGGGCAGGCACAGCCAGTCGATCGAGCCGTCGTCACAGACATGCGCGCTGGTCTGCATGTCACCAATCAGGCCGTACTGCTCGATACGCGGAAGGCGCTTCATCGTGTGGGTCTCCGTTAGGCCCCGCAGATCCGGGGGTGGCGTCATGGCCGTCGAAACGGCCAGGAGCGGTCGGTGATGAGAGACTCCGGTGGTCACCGGAGGGAGGGAGGTTCGATCTGAGTTGTGATGGAGTCCTCGTTTGCCGGAACATCAGGACCCTTCACGCGACTCCGCAGAGAGCCAGCCATGCCATGGGGCCGAGAATCAGCGTGATCAGAACCGCCCCGGTGATGGTCATGTCCGGGATACCGAAGCGGCCAGAACCAAGGAGGCGAAGGCGACTGCGAAAACCGCGCCGCGCAGTACGTTGATCTGCGGCTTCCGCCAACGTCGTCTCCGCGTCGGCTCTGCGCGGCCGGCGCTATGAGACCGCACGGTTCCAACGAGTTCCTGGGGCAATTTGGCGAGCCTGACCGGGTACTTACGGTGAGGCATATGGCTCTCAGACGCACCGTCCGAGCCGAACTGGCTGATGTGGCCACGCGTTCGCCGCGCGAGGCTCTCCACAGCGGCGGAACTTTCAGGAAGCGGCGAGGTCTCGTCCCGCACGAGCTTCACCGCCGCGGCTGCGGACGGCGCTTGATTCCGCTGCGGAGCCAGCGAGAGACGCATGACACAACTCCTTTTCGGATCAAGCCAAGTTGGAGACCGTCGTACGGAGCCGATGGCTGGCGTGCAGAATGAGTGATCCAGCGGCTACGTTGAGCGAACCGCGAAACCCCGCCGAGGGGTATGCCTACACGGCTCCCAAGGCCGTCAAAGGCGTCAAAGATCATTTCGGAACCGAAGGGCAGCCCATGGCCCGCGTGCGAAACATCGCCCTCGCCGCGCTCCTGCGCGAAGCAGGCTGGTCCCAGCCACAAGCAGCCGCCGCGGTTGCCCGCGTAGCCGTGGAGTGCGGGGCGCGCGAGCTGGACGCCATCTCCCGCTCGCACATCGCCATGTGGGTCCAGGGCACGCGGCCGAGTGGAAGAGCACCCCATATCCTTTGCGAGACGCTGTCCCGTAGGCTCGGCCGCCGCCTCACACTGGCTGACCTCGGGCTGGAAGGAGAGCCGACAGGCACGACCGACAGCGGTTCCGACTGGAGCGTCGACCCTCTGACCGTGCTGGCCGAGCTGGGAAGCGACGACCTCGATATGCACCGACGCAAGCTGCTGGCGACCGCCGCGTACTCGGCCGCCGGCCTCGCATTGCCCACCGCTTCGTGGTGGGAAGCCGCCCGTGCCGCAGCGACCAAGCGCCCAGCAGTCTCCACCCGGCCGGTGGCCCAAGCCGACATCGATGATGTCCGCGACCTGACGACCTTTTACTCCGCGCGGGACCAGCAGCGCGGTGGAGCATCCGGGCGCTCGGCCCTGGCCGGCCACCTCCGCGACGAAGCGGTGCCCCTGCTTGGCAGCAGGTTTCGCACGGAACAGCTTCGTCGTGACACGTACTCGGCCGTCGCGGAGATGACATATCTGGCGGGGTGGATGGCTTTCGACGCCTCCGAGCACCGCACGGCCCAGCGCTACCTCACCCTTGCCGCCCGTATCGCGGCCGAAGCGGGCGACGGGCCGCTCGGCGGCCACATCCTGCGCGCCCTCGCGCACCAAGCCGTGGACCTCGGGCACTCCCATCGAGCGCGTGCCCTGGCCGACGCCTCCATGACCGGCGACCGCTACGGCCAAGCAAGCCACCGAGAGAAGGCCCTGCTCGCGATCGTTCATGCCCGAGCCCTCGCGGCCGACGACGACCGCACCGGCACCCTCGCGGCCATCAGCCGCGCAGAGCGGGACTTCTCCCGCGCCGACAACAGCGACGCCCCCGGCCGCGTGGGCTTCTTTCAAGAAGCCTCCCTGGCCCACGAGACCGCCTGCGCCCTGCGTGACCTCGGCCAGCCGCGGGATGCGGAGATCCACTTCCAGCGCAGTGTCGCCACTCGCCGCCGCCAGCAGTACGCCCGCACCCACAGCGTGACCCTCGGCTACCTCGGCGCCGTCCAGGTGCAGCAGGGACGCCTTGAGGAGGCGTGCGCCACCTGGAACCAAGCGCTCGACGCCATGACCGGCGTCCAGTCCGGCCGCGCCCGCGACGTCATCGTCCGCATGCAGAGCGACCTCTCGCCCGTCCGGCAACGCGGTGGTCGCCACGTCGCCGAACTGGACCGGCGCGTGCGAAACATGCTGCGCGCCATAGGCTGACCGCAGAGTAGATCTACGGTGCCTCCGGGAGGCCGCCGCACACGCTACGCCCAGGGAGAGGAACGAGCGCTGATGACGACGTACGAGGTCGAATCGATCGCAACGGTCGTCGGGGGCCACACCCGCGTTCAGGACGACTACCAGGGCGGGGTCGAATCGATCATCAGGCTCGATGAGGCGTATCCCCTCGAAACGCTGAAAGGAATCGAGGAGTTCTCCCACCTGACCGTGACCTGGCGCTTCCACCTGGCACGACCCGAAGACGTCCAGCTCCACGCACGCAGTCCTCGGGGAAACCAGAACTGGCCGGCAACGGGTACGTTCGTCCACCGCAACCACCGGCGTCCCAACCAACTGGCGGTCAGTTACCCGAGGTTGCTCAAGGTCGAAGGCCGCGACCTCTTGGTCACTGACCTCGACGCCGTTGACGGGACGCCCGTGATCGACTTGGCGCCGTACTTCGAGCAGATGGGGCCCCGGGGCCCCATCCGTCAGCCGGCATGGCCTGGCCAGATGCTTGAACCGGACTACTGGGCGAACGTCAGCGAACGGCCCTCGGAGTACTCGGCGTAGCGAGAGCGACTGCGCTGTGCCGCTCGTCAGCCGCTTGGTCGGGGACCGGCTGAAAGCCGGACTCAAACCGCAGCCCTCGCGTCCCGAAACTCACACCATGTCTCCTTGCCGTTGCTCTCCCACGCGTCTGAGGTCGCGTCGACAAGCCGGATCCCGCGACCGGATTCACCATCGCGTCCGGCTTCCTTGAGTACAGCTGGGGCCGGGTTGTGGTCGGTTACCGAGACGCGCACCACGTCGACGGCCACCGTGATCCGGAGCACGACTTCGCCCTCACCATGAACCACCGCGTTGGTGACCAGCTCCGACACGGCCAGTACGACGACCCCCACCACCGGCTTCGAAACACGACACCGTCCCAGGAAAGCTCTGGTTGTCTGCCGCATCTCCCCAATTCTCCTGAGATCAGGCAGAAACGCCGCCTGGCAGTCACGCGACGCCGGTACGTCTGCCCATGCCGATCCGCTGCGCCGAACCTCCTGAACCGACCTCACGAATGACGTGCCTGCTGTGGCCGCAACGCTACGGATGCCCCCGCCGGGCGGAGGTGCCTCTTGGAGCCTGGTCATGGGAGCTATCGCACCGCCCAGCGAAGCCGTCGACCAGGGGAATCCAGAGGGGGAAAATATCTGTCAAGGGGGAAACAGGAGGGGGAAATTGACGCCATCATTGGATTCCGCCCACCAACAGAGGTCACACTCATGCCAGATCCGTTCGCCGACCTGCTCCTCCGGCTTCGGCAGGACGCGGGTCGGACGCAGGAGGAGCAGGCAGACGCGATCAACGCTGTCTCCGGCCGATACACCATGACCCGCCGCGAGATCAGCCGCTACGAGAGCTTCGAGAACATCCCGACCAATCACACAATCGGCCATATCGCGGCAGCCTGTGGTGTCCCCTTCGAGGAACTGCAGCGGGAGGCCAAAGCCGCCCGCGCCCGGAAGCGAAAGATGCATGCCCATGCAGGAGAGGACCAGGGCGACGTGAAGCGTCGCACGCTGCTGGGTGGTGCTGCTGTCGGCGTGAGCGCGGCTGCCGAGCCCTGGGGACGACTCGCTATGGCTCTCGGCAAAGGGGCCAGGATCGATTCACCCTCTGCCGTCGCGCTTATCGACCGGGCCGCTGAACTGCACGTCCAGGAGCTCAACCTCAGCGCCAGGCGACTGCAAAGCACGGTTGAGTCGCATCTTGACGCGATCACCGCGGCTCTGCCTCGTGCCGGCGAGCACGAACGGGCCCTCACCATCGCCGCCGGCGAAACCGCTGCACTGGCCGGTTGGGTGGCCTGGGACCTGGGCGAACTCGACAAAGCCGATGCCTACTACAAGGTCACGTCGCAGTGCGCGGCGACCGCCGGGCACCCTCCACTCCGAGCCCTGGCCCTGACCTACACCAGCTACGCCGCTTCGACGCCGAAGACGAAGCTGGAATTCCTTGCCCAAGCGGCCAACGACGTGCGAGGCCGCGGCAATGCTACTGCTGCCGCCTGGGTCCTCGGCAGGCACGCGGAAGAGGCTGCCGCTGCCGGCGACGAGACGGCGGCGCTCCGGGCATTGGACCGAGCACGCTTCGCCTACGACTTCGCGGATCACACCAGCGAGCAGCCGTGGGTCCGGTTCGTGACCCCCTACCGGATGGACTCGCTGGCCCTCTCCGTATACGGGCAGTTGCGGCGCCCGGAACTCGCTTCCACGGCCGACACCGCAGTCGTCCGCCTCGGAGATGACCTACCGGACGGGGGCGTCGTGGTTCTCGGCGATCTTGCTTCCGCCCTGCTGCGTGGAGGAGACATCGACCAAGGCGTCTACGTGTCACGCCAATTTGCTACGGCGGCACAAGCCAAGCCCAACACGATGGGCAAGGAGCGAGCAGCGACTGTCGCAGCGGCGCTCCCCGACAGAGAGCAGGATCTTGCCGTCTACCTGCGGCAGTTCGCATCCTGAGCCTCCTCGCGCGGTACGCGGGCAAGCCCGGGACGCGAACGCCGTCGTACGGCAGGCCCGTCGTCCCTCGGCCCTATGCCGTCTCGTCGACAACCCAGGACAGGTATGCCTCCGACCCTCCGGTCACAGGCAGCGTGATCCACTGGGGGACGTCGTACGGGTGCTTCTCGTGCAGCCACGCCTCCAGCGCCGGGAGACGGTCCGTCGTAGTCATGTACGAGATCCGCCACTCCTGCGCCGTCTCGACCTTCCCCTTCCACCAGTAGAAGGCGGTAATCGGCGCATCGATGTGAACGCCCGCCGCCAACTTGCTCTCGACCGCGCCCCGGGCCAGCGCCTTCGCCTGATCCTCGTCGGCACTGGTCGTCTGCGCGATCACAATCTCGTGGGCCATGCAACTACCTCTCCAGCTCGGGTACCGCGACCCTACCCAGCCGTCCAGAGCACGGCGAATGCCACACCGCGTGATCGATCCACGCCGATTGGTCGTCCCTGCCGTCGTCCAACTGTTCTGCGGAGGCACGGATGCTAGGGCCTGTATCGAGTCGTGATCAATCTGCGGGATTCGCCCTCGCTTCGGGGGCGGGTCCTGTAGTCCGGTGTGCATGACGCGGAGACAGCTGACGGACAAGGAGTGGGGGTACGTGGAGTCGTACCTGCCGATCGGCGAGTACGGGCCGTACCCCACGAAACTGCGCGAGCAGTTCGAGGGTGTGATCTGGAAGTTCCGCTCGGGCGCGCAGTGG
>NZ_JBFBEZ010000060.1:0-39944 GCF_040701725.1 Streptomyces sp. NPDC093109 | reverse complement strand
GGGGACCCTGTGGGAGAGTAGGACGCCGCCGAACAATTATTGTGGGAATGCCCCGCACCAGGTATCTGGTGCGGGGCATTTCTGCGTTCAGGACCGGTTCGTTCGGGCGGTAACTGCGTTGCGGACCTGTGCGGTCCGCGCGGAGGATTGCTTCATGAACGATATGGACCGCGTGACGATTCGCGCCGTACGGCCCGACGAGTGGGCCGAGGCGAAGGCGTTGCGCCTTGTCTCGCTCCAGGACCCGGCGGCGCCGCTGGCGTTCCTGGAGACGTATGAGCAGGCCGTCGCGCACTCCGACGACCACTGGCGTGAGCGTGCCGCGCGTCCTCACATCCGGCAGTTCGTGGCGGAGGCGTCTGACGGCGGTTGGATCGGAACGGTGGCCGTCATGGTCGAGGAGGCCGGCACCGGGGACTTCTTCGGCAACGTGTCCGAGCGGGCGCAGGGCCATCTCATCGGCGTGTACGTACGTCCTGAGCACCGTGGCACCGGGCTGATCGGCGCGCTGGTCGGGGCCGCACTCGACTGGGCGTGGTCGGTGGAGGATCCCCGGCTGGGCCGCGTACGGCTCTATGTCCACGAAGGGAATCAGCGGGCCCACGCCGCCTATCTGAAGCTCGGGTTCGCCCCCACCGGCGTTGGTGTGCCGCTGGAGGACGATCCGCTGCTGAGCGAGCTGGAGTTGGCGATCACGCGCCCATAGCCTGCCTCAGCTCGACAGCTCGTGCAGTTCGTGGCGTGGCCAGCGGTCCTTGCCCTGCTGGGGGGAGCGGAGGAGAGCAAGGGTCGGGAGGCCCTGCTGTTCGCCCGTCGTCAGCAGCTCCGGGAGCTGGGGGAGCGGGGCCACGGCGGCGATGTCGTCGAGGACGAGCGTCATTGGTGGGTCGAGCCGACCGTCAGATGACCGTGCGGCCATGCGGCGGCCGTGCTCGACCACGTGCGAGGTGAGTGCGGTGAGCAGCGGCATCGCACCCGGGCGGGAACGAGGATCTTCGATCGGCTCGCCCACCACATAGAGCGTGCCCCCCTCGTTGACGAAAGAATCCAAAGTCAGCGAATCAGTTCGGTTCGGTGTGCTGGCGTCCCGGATGTGGACCGAGGACAGGGCGCTCAGCGCACGGGCGGTCAGCTCCTGGGCGACCTCGCGGCGTTCGGCGTGTGCGGTGAGGGCGGATTCGAGCAGGCCGGCCAGGCCCGAGGCGGCGTTCGGGTGGGTGCGGAGTATCCGGACGGCCTCCTGCGCGCCGCTGCCCTGGGCCCAGCGCAGTACCTGCTTCACCGGTCTGCCGTCCACGGCCGCCGCGTGCAGCCAGCAGCGCAGCAGCGTCTCCGCGGTGTCGGCCATCGCCGCGTCGAGAAGGGCTCTGGGGCGTACGGGGGCGAGCAGCGCGTGGGACCGGGCCGTCGCCGTGGCGGCGTCCTCGCAGCCGGCTGTCGGGGACCAGCGCAGCCGGGACGGGGTGTCGCAGAGGTGGCCGGGGTCGTAGACGAGGACGGGGCCCAGCTTGGCCCGGGTGTCCTTGGTCTCCGCCCATACGGCCGGATTCGACGTGACGACGAGCGCCGGGCCCTGGGCGTCGAGGATGGCCTGCACGGCCGTCGGGCGGCGGGCGCGCGGGTCGCCGTACCGTACGCGCGGTGACGGTACGGAGAGCGACGGTTCGGAGGCCGGTGTGGCGGTTGGTGCCGGTGTTGGTGCCGGTGCTGGTGTGGGCTCGGGGGGTGGGGGTGGGGTCGGCTTTGCCAGGGGGATGGGCGTCGGCGGTACGTGCTCCACCGATACGTGCTCCACCGGCGCGCTCTCCGTCGGCTCCGGCGGCTGCTCGCGGCGTCGGGCCCGTACCACGCGGTAGCGGGCCGTGACCCCCAGCGCGAACACCGAGAGGACGATCAGCACCATCAGCTGGCTGATCAGCAGGCCCCAGAACAGCCCGTATCCCGACAGCGCCGCCGGCGGGGTGTCCGGCCAGGCCGCCGGCAGGTCGTGCGGGGCGGCGGCGAGTTCGCGCATGGCCATCGGGGTACGCGTGAAGGTCACGCCCTGCGGCCAGGCGCCGTGGGTGAACAGGCCCGCCAGGCCGGTGGCCGTCCAGACCAGGAGCGTCAGGCCGAGGAGGAAGCCGAGGAGGCCGACGAGCAGGCCGTCCGGGATGCCGCCCTGGGCGTTGCGGCGGGTGTCGTGGGCGCCTCGGTTGCCCCTGCTGTCCCTGCTGTCGTACGGGGCCGGCATGTCATGCCACCGTCGACTCGGAGGATTCGTCGAACCGGCGTTGCCTCTCCAGCAGGGCCGTCTGCTGTTCCGCCTCCCACTCCGCGGCCCTCATGTCCGCGGGCAGTTCGCCGCCGCCCAGGGCGAAGGCGTCGGCGGCGTCCGAGGCGTTGGAGGCGGCGGAGTTCTCCGTCATGGCGCGGTCGGTGAAGACGAGCGGCCGTTCCGCCTCCGTGACCAGGTGTTTGACGACCTGGACGTTGCCGTTGACGTCCCAGACGGCGATGCCGGGGGTGAGCGTGGGGATGATCTCGACGGCCCACCGGGGCAGGCCGAGGACCAGGCCGGTCGCCCGTGCCTCGTCGGCCTTCTGCGCGTAGACCGTGCGGGTCGAGGCCATCTTGAGGATGGCCGCCGCTTCCTTGGCCGCCGCTCCGTCGACGACGTCGGAGAGATGGTGGACGACGGCGACGAACGACAGGCCGAGGCGGCGGCCGAACTTCAGGAGGCGCTGGAAGAGCTGGGCCACGAAGGGCGAGTTGATGATGTGCCAGGCTTCCTCTACGAGGAAGATGCGCTTCTTGCGGTCGGGGCGGATCCAGGTGTGCTCCAGCCAGACGCCGACGATCGCCATCAGGATCGGCATGGCGATCGAGTTGCGGTCGATGTGCGAGAGGTCGAAGACGATCAGCGGGGCGTCGAGATCGATGCCGACGGTCGTCGGGCCGTCGAACATGCCGCGCAGGTCACCGTCGACCAGCCGGTCGAGCACCAGGGCCACGTCGAGGCCCCAGGCCCGTACGTCGTCGAGGTCGACGTTCATGGCGAGGGCGGACTCGGGCTCGGGGTGGCGCAGTTGCTCGACGATGTCCATCAGGACCGGCTGGCGGTCGGTGATGGTCTCGTTGACGTAGGCGTGGGCGACCTTGAGGGCGAAGCCGGAGCGCTCGTCGAGGCCGTGGCCCATGGCGACTTCGATGATCGTACGGAGCAGGGCGAGCTGGCCGGTGGTGGTGATCGCCGGGTCGAGCGGGTTGAGCCGGATGCCGTGGTCGAGCGCGGCCATCGCGTCCAGCCGGATGGGGGTTATACCCAGCTCCTGGGCGATCAGGTTCCACTCGCCGGCGCCGTCCTCGCCCTGGGCGTCGAGGACGACGACCTGGCGGTCGCGGAAGCGGAGCTGGCGCAGGACGTAGGTCTTCTCCAGCGCGGACTTGCCGTTGCCGGATTCGCCGAGGACCAGCCAGTGCGGGGCGGGGAGCTGCTGTCCGTACAGCTGGAAGGGGTCGTAGATGTAGCCCTTGCCGCTGTAGACCTCCCGGCCGATGATGACGCCGGAGTCGCCGAGTCCGGGGGCGGCGGTGGGCAGATAGACGGCCTGGGCCTGGCCCGTGGACGTACGGACCGGCAGGCGGGTCGTCTCCACCTTCCCGAAGAGGAAGCCGGTGAAGGCGTCCGTGAGGATGGTCAGCGGATCTCGCACCACAGGCCCCTTTCGGTTCTGACGGCGGTACGGCGGCGGTTGGGCGGCGGTTCGGCTGCGTTACGGCGGCGGTTCGGCGGCGGTTCTGACGGCGGTTCGGCTGCGGTTCGGCGGCGGAGCTAGCGGCGGATGCCGGTCGCGAACGGCAGGGTGTTCACGAAGGCGCGGTGGTGCTCGCGATCGCACCACTCCAGCTTCAGATACGACTTGCCGGCCGACGCCCTGATCGTCCGCTTGTCCCTGGCGAGGCTCTCCGGGGACCTGGAGGACACGGTGATGTACCCGACGAGGTTGACTCCGGCCGCCCCGCTGGCGAGATCTTCACCCCGCTGGTCGAGCCGGCCGTGCGCGGCGATGTCGCGCGGGTCGACGGTGCGGTTCATCTTGGCGGCGCGGCTGGCCTCGGCGTCGTCGTTGGTCTTCTCGGTGAGCATGCGCTCGATGGCGATCTCGGTGGGTTCGAGGTCCATGGTGACGGAGACCGTACGGATCACGTCGGGGGTGTGGACGAGGAGCGGGGCGAGGAAGTTCACGCCGACCGGCGTCATCGGCCACTCCTTGACCCAGGCGGTGGCGTGGCACCAGGGCGCGCGGGTGGACGACTCCCGCGTCTTGGCCTGGAGATACGTGGGTTCCATGGCGTCCAGCTCGGCCGGCCAGGCGTTTCGTTTCGTCATGGCCTGGATGTGGTCGATGGGGTGGTCGGGGTCGTACATGGAGTGCACGAGGGAGGAGAGCCGGCCCTGGCCGAGGGGCTGGCGTACCCGGATGTCGGCCTCGGCGAGCCGGGCGCAGATGTCGGTGAGCTCGCGGGCCATGACGACGGCGAGGCCGGCGTCCCGGTCGAGCTTGCGGGTGCCGGTGGCCTGGCGGGCGGCGCGGGCCATGGCGGAGCCCTCGGCGGCGAGTTCGCGGGTGTAGTGCATGCAGGCGACGAGGTACGCGCGGTGCTGCTCGCTGGAGGTGGAGACCATCGACTGGAGCTGGTCGTAGGAGTCCTGGAGCCAGCCGGGGGCCTTGGTGTCGCCGCGCTGGGCGACGTCCTTCTCGTGCGCGTCGGGGTCGGCGGGCAGGGTGCGGGCGAGCATCTGGAGGCGGGTGACGAAGCCGTCCCCGTTGGCGACGTGCTTGAGGAGGGTGCCGAAGCGGTCGACAAGCGCCTCCTGGTCCTCGCTGTCGCGCAGGCCGACGCCGGGGCCCTCGATCTCGATGGCGGCGGTGACGGTGCGGCGGTCGGCGTGGAGGAGGACGGCGATCTCGTCGGGGCCGAAGGGGGCGGCGAGCCAGTTGATCCGGCCGATGCCGGGGGGCGGGCCGATCTCGACCTCGCGGCCGTCGGAGCGGGTGCCCGCCTCCATGACCGCGGAGCGGTAGGTGGTGCCGCGCCGGAGCGTGCGCTTATAGCTGCGGTTGATTTCAAACCACTTGTAGAACGTGCGCTGCTTGTACGGGACGTATACGGCGGCGAGGCCGAGCATCGGGAAGCCGGTGAGCGTCACGATCCGCAGGGAGAGGACGGGGACGAGGAGTCCGCACATCATGCCGACGAAGGCGCCGGCGATGATCAGGGCGATCTCGCCGGTTTCACGGTTCTTGCCGACGATCGCGTTCGGCCGCGCGCGGCCGATGAGATACGTACGGCGGGGCGCGATCGGATGGGACTGTGTGGTCAACGCCCGCCACCTCCTGTGCTGTTGTTGCCGGTGCCGGAACCTCGTGCGCCGCCCGAGCCGCGTGAGCTGTGCGGGGTGCCGCTGGTCGGGCTGCTGTTACGGGGCGGAGGGGCGGCGGAGGGGACATGTCCGCCGCCGGTCCCGCCTCCGGATGTGGAGCCGCGCGAGCTGTGCGCGGCGACGCCGCCGGCGAGGGTGTTGCCGGGCCGGGAGCCGCCTCCGCCGCCACCGCCGCTGTCGCTCTGGCCGCCGCCGCGGCTGCTGTGCGTCTTGATGCCCTGGGAGACGAGGGCGGCGGGGGAGCTGATCATGGCGGCGGCCTGGGCGCCGTCGGTGGCCTGCTTGCGGTTGGTGCGGGAGGAGGCGATCTCGTCGCCGAAGCCCGGTACGAAGCGGTAGATCATCGCGGAGGCGAAGATGGCGAGCAGGATGATCGAGAGGCCGGAGACGACGGCCGAGAGGGCGTCGGGGCCTTCGTCGGCGGAGAGCGCGCCGGCGAGGCCGAGGACGATCACGATGACCGGTTTGACCATGATGACGGCGATCATGATGCCGGCCCAGCGGCGGACGTGGCCCCACATGTTCTTGTCGACGAGCCCGGCGTAGACGACGGTGCCGAGGAGGGCGCCGACGTACAGCAGGGCGGCCCGGATCACCAGCTCCAGCCAGAGGACGCCGGCGGCGAGGATCGAGACGAGGGAGACGACGATCAGCATGATCGGGCCGCCGCCGATGCTGTCGCCCTTCTTGAGGGCTTCGGCGAAGCCGCCGAAGAACACGTCGGTCTGGCCACCGGTGGCGGAGGAGACGACCTCGGTGACGCTGTCGGTGGCGGAGACGACGGTGTAGAGGATCAGCGGGGTGAAGGCGGAGGCGAGGACGGTCAGCCAGAGGAAGCCGATGGCCTCGGAGAGCGCGGTGGTGAGCGGTACGCCCCGGATGGCGCGTTTGGCGACGGCGAGGAGCCAGAGGACGAGGGTGAGGACGGTGGAGGCGGCGAAGACGACGGCGTACTGGCGGAGGAAGGACGGGTTGGTGAAGTCGACGTTGGCGGTCTCCTTCACGGCGGCGCTGAGCTTGCCGACGATCCAGTACGCGGCGTCCGCGCAGCCCCGGGCGAGGGAGGCGAGGGGGTCGCCGGCTTCGAGGGTGCTGGTGTTCGTACCGCCCCCGTTGGTGCCCGCCTTCGCGCCGTCCTCGCAGTAGTCCCTGGCCAGGCCCTGGATCAGCTCGCAGGGGTTCTCACTGGCGCTCGCCGTGGGTGAGGGGGAGGGGGAAGGCGTGGGTTCGGCGGCGGCGGGAGTGGCCAGCGTGACGATCAGTGCGGAGGCGCCCGCGAGGGACAGCGGCAGGCGCGCGCGCAAGCTGGGGTGACGGGATGTCCGTGGAGCGTCCGTCTGGCTACCGGGCATAGGTGAAGCCTCCGTATCCCTGCACAGCCTGGGCGATGTCGTCCGCGGAGGAGGCCCGGTTGCCGCTGCTGACCGGCGTGGGTCCCTGGGTCTGGCTCGACGAGGAGATCTTCCAGTCCCCGTCGATCCAGCGGAGCTGTTCGGTGAGGGTGAACCAGCTCTCGGTCACCGGCTTGGTGGAGCCCTCGCCGGCCAGGCCCACCAGTCCGGTGGACCACACCTCGACGGTGGCGGCGTCGGCGCCGGCCTTGATGACCTTCGTACCGATGGGGACGGTTCTGGAGACGAAGGTGAGGCCCTGGGGCGGCGAACCGTCCTTGGTGAGCCCGACGTTCTCCAGGAACGCGGGCGAGTAGGCCCCGTCGAGGTCGCTCAGCAGGGCGTCGGCCTTCGCGGGATCGTGGGTGGCCCGGATGATGGTGTCGCGTCCTGCGGCGTCGAACATGCCGTCCGAGCCGAGCGCCACCGCGTAGTTGGCCGCCGCGCTGGCCGCGCCCTGTTCGGTGCGGGCGAAACCGGAGGGGATGGTGCCGGTTTTGCCGGTGACGGGTTTGACGCCGGAGGCCGCGGTCGGGTCGGTGGCGTCCGGGCCGGTGGCGGAGCGGGTCGTGGGGTTGTCGCCGCTGTTCTGGCCGCCGCGGTTCGCGAAGGCGATGGCCGCGATGAGGAGCACCACGACGCCCATGACCGTGATGATGGAGCGTGAGGGCCGGGGCGGCCGGCGGGCGCCGTCGTAGGGGTCGCCGTACGGGTCGCCGGTTCTGCCGTCGGGCAGGCGGGTACGGGTCTGGCCCGTACCGCCGAAGCGGTCGTCCTTACGGCCGGAATCCCCGCCGTAGCCGTGGTCGTCGCCGAAGCTCATGCCGGGTACGCCCCCTCAGCCGTGTGCCGGTCCGCGTTGCCTGCGATGCCCGCGTAGTACGACGGTAGCCGTGCTGGTTGCCGCGCGGGCGCGGTGTGGTGACTCGACATCAGGGACATCAGGGAGACGCAACCTCAGCCGTTGGGCGCGACGGACGGGTGGTGTTGAAGGGGACAGGGATGGGGGACGGGGTGCGCGGGCCGGGTGCGGTCCGGGGTGTGCGGACCCGGGGGTGTGGGCCGCGGGGTGCGGGCTGAGTCGCGGGGCTAAACGGCCATGCCGTACACGATCGTGAAGAGCGTGCCCAGCGACCCGATGATGAAGACTCCGGTCAGCCCGGCGACGATCAGGCCCTTGCCCTGCTCGGCGCTGAACGTGTCCCGCAGCGCCGTCGCGCCGATCCGCTGTTTGGCCGCGCCCCAGATCGCGATGCCGAGGCAGAGCAGGATGGCCACGGCCATCACCACCTCGATCATGATGCGGGCCTCGTTCCCCAGAGTTCCGAAAGGCCCCCAGTTCGGTGCGATGCCACCGATGATGGTGGTGATGTCGCCCTTCTCGGCCGCCAGGTACATGTAACTCACCGCCCCTGTTGGGTCGTTCTCGCCCGCACCCCCATGGCACGGGTCACGCTCTATCTTCGCTGATGGATCCAGCCACGTATGCCGCTTGGCTGCTCTCTTTACCCGATCCCCGCACGTATGACCGACGTCGGTGCGCTGACCTGGTACGGATCGGATATACGGGGCCGCGTATGGTTACTCTGTGTATCACGCTGCGTGACTTTGGGCAATGACTGTCGTTGTTACACCTTTACGGTCACGCGGTCACCTCTTCGGGTTCGGGCCCTGTCGCGCCTACACTGGCGGGCGGCGGTAGCCCTGACGCGGAGGGTGTTTGACGGTGCGTAAGGCATGGGTGGTCGTGGCCGCTGTCGGCGGGCTGGGGACGAGCTTCGTCGCCCTGCTCGTTATCGGGACGTACTCCGCCGCCGCGGGGCTGGCCGGGGCCGCCGGGCAGAGCGTGGGGCTGGCGAAGGGGGCCGTGCCGGCGAAGTACCAGCCGCTGGTGCGGCAGTGGGGGAACCTCTGCCCCGCCATCAACCCCGCCCTGCTGGCCGCGCAGCTCTACCAGGAGAGCGGTTGGAACCCCACCGCGCAGAGTCCGGCCAACGCCAAGGGGATCGCGCAGTTCATCCCCGGCACCTGGGCGGCGCACGCCGTCGACGGCAACAACGATGGCGTGAAGGACATCTGGAACCCGGAGGACGCGATTCCGTCCGCCGCCTCGTACGACTGCGAACTGGCCGGGTACGTCAAGGACGTGCCGGGCGATCAGACCAGCAACATGCTCGCGGCGTACAACGCGGGGGCGTACGCCGTCATCAAGTACGGGGGCGTGCCGCCGTACAGCGAGACGCAGAACTACGTGAAGATCATCCGCACCCTGGAGCAGAGCTTCGCCGCGCCGGTCGGGCGGGTGGCGCCGTCGAAGCAGGCCGCCTCCGCGATCCACTTCGCCCAGCAGAAGCTCGGGACGCCCTATCTGTGGGGCGGGAACGGCACGGCTGACCAGGGAGGGCGGTTCGACTGCTCCGGGCTGACCCAGGCCGCGTACCGGACGGTCGGGATCGAGCTGCCGCGGGTGGCGAACGATCAGTACAACGCCGGCGCGCATCCCGCACGGGATGAACTGCTCCCCGGTGATCTCGTCTTCTTCTCCGACGATCTCACTAATTCACGGCTGATCCGGCACGTGGGAATCTATGTCGGCGGCGGCTATATGATCAACGCGCCTTATACGGGGTCGGTCATTCGCTTCGACAAGATCGACACTCCGGACTATTTCGGGGCCACCCGGGTGACCGAGGATGGCGCCAAATCGCTCCCCACCGCCCTTCCCGAGAGCCGTCCCGAAGCCTGACCCGAGCCTGACCCGCGACTATGTGTCACTCTTCGATAACGGCATGGTGATCTTTCGGTAGCGGCTGGAACGCGGGCGGCGTGTGGCCCGTTCCCCGGACGAGGGCTGCGGTATGGATCACGCAGCATGTTTACGCAGCACGTTACGCACAACTTCACGCATCACGTTACACATCATGTTTACGCAGCATTTTCCGTACCGACCAAGGGGGTTGGCGGAAGCGACGCACGCGGAAGTGTGCCGCGCGCGGGAGAGATCGAGACAAGGGGCCGCGGCAGATGGCTGGACTCGTACTGGATGGGTCGAACCCTGATGTCAGCCTGCTCTATGACATCAACGGCCTGGCCAAGGACGCCCCGTCGTGGTTCGACCGCACCATGGAGTTCACCGGCGAGTACGGGATCATGATCGCGCTGGTCCTCGTCGTCCTCTGCGCCTGGTGGAGCGTGCGCAGGAGCGGATCCGCCGAGGACGCGGTCACCGGCGTCGCCGGGCTCCTCTGGGCACCGCTCGCGGCGGGCGTCGCGCTGCTGGTCAACATCCCGATCCGGGGGTTCGTGGAGCGGCCGAGACCCTTCCTCGACCACAAGGGCCTTGAAGTCCTGGTCACGGGGAAGACCGACTACTCGTTCGTCAGCGACCACGCGACCATGGCGATGGCCATCGGCGCCGGCGTCTTCATCGTCCACCGCAGGTTCGGCCTCTTCGCGCTCGGACTCGCGCTCCTCGAAGGCTTCACCCGCGTCTACCTGGGCGTGCACTACCCGACCGACGTCATCGGCGGCTTCGCCCTGGGCACGGCGGTCGCGCTGCTGCTCACCCCCCTCGCACTCGCCCTGCTCACCCCGCTGGTCTCGGCGGTCGCCCGCACGTCCCGGCTCGCCCCGCTCGTACGGTCGAAGGCCGCGCGCGAGACGGACGGCGGAGCGGCGGGGACGGGCGCGCTCGGCGGTACGCGCCCGCTGGGGATCCCGGAGCAGCGGCCGGACGACAACAACCTGGCAGCCTGAGGGCGGCTTGGGCGAGGTTTGACGGGCGCGGTGCGGGGCGGCGCTTCCGCCGGGCCGCTAAGGCGGTTGGTGGCTGATCCCGGCACCGGCGGCACCGCCGGCACCGGCGACACCGATGTCGGCGGCCGGGAGGTGGACGGAGAGCGTGAGCCCGCCGGTGGGGCGTGGAGTGGGGAGCAGGCGGCCCGCGTGGGCGGTGACGACGGCCTGGGCGATGGAGAGGCCGAGGCCGGTGCCGCCCTCGACGTGGAGGCGGGCGCCCGCGCCGCGGACGAAGGGCTCCAGGAGCCGGGCCTCCTCGTCGGGCGCGATGACCGGTCCGGAGTTCGCGATACGCAGGAACGCCTCCGTGCCCGAGGTGCCGGTGACGATCTCGATGTGGCCTCCTGCGTGGTTGTGGCGTACGGCGTTGTCGACGAGGTTGTCCACCAGCCGCTCCAGCAGGACGGTTTCGCCGAGGGCGACGGCGGGACCCAGCTCGGTGCGGGTGGTGAGCCGGCGGGCGCTCAGCTCGTCGGCGGCGGCGCCGAGGGAGGCCGTCACCAGGCCGGCGAGGTCCACCGGGCGCCGGGTGGTGGAGCCCGCCTGGCTGCGGGCCAGGAGCAGGAGGCCGTCCAGGATGCGCCGGCTCTTGGCGACCTCGGCCTCGACATCCGCTGCCATGGCGAGGAGTTCGGCCCTGCTCGGCTCGCCGTCGAGGGTGACCTCGATGGCGGTGGTCATGGTGGCCAGCGGGGTGCGCAGCTCGTGGGCGGCGTTGCCGGTGAACATCCGCTGGCTGTGCAGCACCCTGTCGCGTTCGGCGATGCCGTGCTGGATGCGGTCCAGCATGCCGTTGATCGTGGCGGACAGGGTGGTGAGTTCGTCGGCCGGGGTGCCGACCGGGACACGTTCGAAGAGATTCTCGGCGGACAGGCGCCGGGCGGTGGCGGAGATCGTACGGATGGGGCGCAGCACGCGGCCGGCCACGAGCCAGGCCGAGAGGGCGGCCAGCACGGTCACCACGGCGAGCGCGATCGCGGACTGGGTGAGGAACGCCGAAAGCGTCAGGTCCCGGAGGCTGTCGACCGGCGGGGGGAGCCGCAGGTCGGGCAGGGGCTCCGGGTCCGGGGCAGGGGGCGGATTCGCGTTCGGGTTCGCGCTCGGGTCGGGACCGGGACCGGGGGCTGGGACGGGTAGGCGGACGAGTGTCGTGAGGCGCATGCCGAGGTGCTGCCTCATCAGCAGGTAGGTGAGACCGGTCAGCAGCACGCCGGCGGCCAGGACCAGGCCGGTGTACAGGAGGGTGAGCCTGCCGCGCGCGGTGAGGTGGAGGCGTGGGAGGCGTGGGAGGCGTGGGAGGCGTGGGAGGTGCGGGAGGTGCGGGGGGCCTGCGAGGCGCGGGAGGTGGGCGAGGCGCGGGAGGCGCGGGAGGTGGGCGGGGCGCGGGAGGTGCGGGAGCCTCACGGTTCGAGCCGATAGCCGGAGCCGGTCACGGTGGTGATGAGCGGCGGATCGCCGAGCTTGCGGCGCAGCGTGCCGATGGTGATGCGGACGGCGTTGGTGAACGGGTCGGCGTGCTCGTCCCACACCTTCTCCAGCAGCGTCTCCGCGCTGATCACGTCGCCCCTGGCCGCCATGAGGTGCTCAAGGACGCCGAACTCCTTCGGTGCCAGGTGCAGCAGCCGCCCGCCGCGTTCGGCGGTCCGGCGGGCGGGATCGAGGACGAGGTCGGCGGCCCGCAGCACGGGCGGCCGGGCGGGGGCGCTGCGGCGGGAGAGGGCATGGACCCGGGCGAGAAGCTCGGCGAACGCGAACGGCTTGCCCAGATAGTCGTCGGCGCCCAGCGTCAGGCCCTCGACCCGGTCCTGGACCGTACCCGAGGCCGTGAGCATGAGGATGCGCGAGCCGCCGTGCTCCGCCAGCCGACGGCACACCGTATCGCCGTGGACCACGGGCAGGTCACGGTCGAGCACGACCACGTCGTAGGTCGCGCACTCCCACTTGTCCAGGGCGGTGCGGCCGTCGGGGGCGAGGTCGACGGCGAAGCCGTGTTTGCGCAGCCCGGCGGCGACGTATTTGGCCAGGGGCTGCTCGTCCTCGACCAGCAGAATCCGCATCGGGCCATCCTTTCGGGCCCGGCATATGGATTTCGTATGGTCCGGTCATCGGTGGCTCGTACGGATGCGCGGATAGAAGTGGGAGGCCAGTAACCGGCGAAGTCACCCACGAGAAACAGGCGAGGTTCATGATGACGACTCGGCGAGCGCTGCTCGGCGTTCTTGGCGCGTCCACCGTCGGGGCCGCGGTGGCCGGCCGGCCCGGCGTGGCCGCCGCCGCTCCGGCCACGGCGTCGGCAGGCGTTGGCGTCGGCGCCGGTGCGGGCGTCGGCATCGGCGTCGGCGCCGGCGCCGGCGGGACCGGCATCGGCGTCGGCGTCGGCGGGACCGGCAAGGGCAGCGGCAGCGGGGGGATACCGGAGGCGCTGCGGCCGGGCGGCGAGTTCGACCGGTTCGTACGGCAGCAGGCGGAGGCCGGCACGTTCTCCGGCAGCGTGCTGCTGGCGTACCGCGAGCGGACCGTGCTCGCCCGCTCGTACGGTCCGGCCGACGAGGCACGCGGCCTCGCGAACGGTGCCGGGACGCTCTTCGCGCTGGCCTCGGTGACGAAACTGTTCACGGCGACGGCCATCGCGCAGCTCGCCCAGGCGGGCAGGATCTTCTACGAGGACACCGTGGGCGCCCACCTCGACGGCTTCCCGCGGAGCGTCGCCGACAGGGTGACCGTCCACCATCTCCTCACCCACACCTCGGGACTCGGCGACCTGTTCGGGATTCCGGGCTTCTGGGCGGCGGCGGAGACGTGGTCGGGCCACCAGGAGGCGATGGACTCCGCGACGGACCTCATCCGGGGCACCGAGCCCGAGTTCACGCCGGGAGCCGGCTTCGGCTACAGCAACTCCGGCTACCACGTGCTCGGCGCGCTCGTACAACAGGTGTCGGGCCTGTCCTACTTCGACTACATCCGCGAACACGTCTTCCGCCCGGCCGGCATGACCGACACGGACTTCTTCACCCGGGACCAGTGGCGCACCGACCCGCGCCTCGCCCACCCGTACGCCGTCCGGCCCTCGGGAGAGCGGGCGGACATCGTCGGGGAGAAGGTCTTCGTGGGCTCCCCGGCCGGGGACGCGTTCGCCACCGGCCGGGACATGGCGCGCTTCGCGCACGCGCTGGCGGGGGAGCGGCTGGTGGGTGCCGCGTTCACGGAGCTGACGCTCGGCGGGAAGTTTCCGCCCGCCGTCACGCCGCCCGGCCGAGCGCCCCTGCCCACCGGGCCGGGCTCCGGGCCGCGGGCGATGTTGCAGTGCTACGGGCCGATGAGGACGCTGCTGAACGGGCAGTGGGGCGTCGGGCACAGCGGCGGGTCCCCGGGGCAGTCGACGGATGTGCAGATGTACCCGGACAGCGGCTGGGTCTCCGTGATCCTCTCCAACATCGACCCGCCGCAGGGAAAGATGCCGCCCGTCGTGGAGAAGGCCCGCGCGCTCATCACCGCAGCGCCGCGGCGGTGACCACGACGTTCGAGTCCCAGTGGCCGCGGGCGTCGATCACTCCGCCGCAGGTGATCAGGCGCAGCTGTGGGGTGGGCGTCGGGCCGTAGACCCGTTCGGTGGGGAAGCGTTCCGTCCGGTACGTGTCCACGGCCGTCACCCGGAACGGCACCCGCCGCCGGTCTCCCAGCTCCACCTCGACCCGGTCGCCGGGGCGCAGCCTGCCGAGTCTGGCGAAGACGGCGTTCTTGATGTCGTCCCGGCCGTTGCGTACGGGGGCGGTGCCCGGGTTGGCCGGGGCGTCGCGGTGGCCGACGAGCACGGCGGGCCCCGGCTCGCCGGGGCGGGGGCCGTTCGCGTACCAGCCGACCCGCATCGCGTGCCGGAAGCCCGGCGCGTCCAGCCGGCCGTCGGCGCCGAGCGCGAGCGGCAGCACGCCGGCGTTCACGCCGAGCGCCGGGATGCGCAGCCGTACGGGCGCGGAGGCCGTGTCGGGGACCTGGACGACGCGGGGCTCGGCGGGGGCGGGGGCCGTTGTGGGGGCGGGCGGTATGCGGCGGTCGGGGAGCAGGTGCAGGTGCAGGAGTACGGCGGCGATCGCGCAGAGGACCGCCGAGGTGAAGAGCACCAGGACCGCCTTGGTTGATCGGCTCGTCCGGCTCGTCCGGCTCGCCTGGCCCGCCTGGCCCGCCTGGTCCGTTCCGTCCGCCCGGTTCGCGGTCAGTGCTCCCCGCCCGTCGCACGCCGCTGGAGCCGGCGCACCAGCAGGATCGTTCCGGCGGACGCGGCGGCGGTGGCGCCGATGGCGAGGGCGAGTTCGGCGACGGCCGAGCGACCGGACGGGGGCACGGCCGTCGCGGCGGCGGCCGGGTGGTCGGCGCCGCCACGGGCCGCGCCGGAGGGGGTGACCCTGAGGGCGCCGACGGTGGCGGGGGCCGGGGAACGGGTGGCGGCGGGCGTTGTCCTGGGTGTCTCGGGTGTGGGTGGGGACGGCTTCGGCGGGGGCTTGCTGGTCTTCGGTTTCGGCGTTGGGGTTCGTGTGGAGGTTCGTGTGGGGGGCCGCGTCTGCGTCTGCGTCGGTTTCGGTTTCGGCCTCGATGTCGACGACGCGGTCTCCGCCGCCGAGGCGCCCGGTGCCACCGCCGTACCGTTCGCCGAGACCAGGCTGAAGCCCGGCACATGCTGGCCCTCGGGGCGGCGTGGCCGGTCGCTCCTGAAGTAGTACAGCGGATGCGTGCCGAACACGACCTGCCGCTCGGTGCTGCCCACCGCGCTCAGCGGGGTCACCGAGGTGGGCGCGGCAACGCCCCGCGCCCGCGTCGGGCGGCCGGTCGCGGCGGGCCAGGTCACCGCGCAGGCGCCCGTGCACCCCGGCTGGTTGGGTGCGTCGGCCTGCCGCAGGTAGAGCGCGTAGCCGTCCTTGTCCGCCAGCACCCGGCCCATCGCCGTGTCGATGAGCGTCAGTTCGCCGGGATCGGACGGCCGGGTCACGGCGACGGCGCGCTCGGCGGTGGTGACGGTGAGCGCGAGGAGCAGCAGGGTGACCGTGGCGAGTGCGGCGGGTGTGGTGGGCGTGGCGCGTGCGATGCGTGCGGTTATCCGGCGGCAGGGTCCGGTTCGGTGCATGGGTACGCCCTTGCGAGTCGGGTTGGTGTCCCCCTGGTGCGGTTGCTACGTACAGGCCACCGCCCGCCGGTCCGCACGGCCACTTCAGCGTGTCGTACGGGTTAAGCGCCTGCTCCGGTACGAGGCCGCCAGAGGCGCGCCGGAGTACCGGAGTACCGGCGCATGGGCGCATGGGCGCTTTTCAGCCATGCCGCGCCCCGGGAGGGTGAGCGGGTGCGGGGCGGTGCGGGGCGGTGCGGGGCGGTGCCAAGGGGTGGACCGGGGTGTACGGGGGCGAGGTCGTGGGCGTGGGGTTGCCCGGGAGGCCCGCTGTCCTGCCGGCCGGTTCGGGGCCCGGCGGCCCGATGGGCTCAGCTGGTCGCCGTGGAGTTGTCGGGCGCGGGTCAGTACGAACGCCAGGTGGGGTGCACGGGGGCGAGCGTGGAGCGCGGGGCCGCCCCTCCAGCTGTGAGTGTCGCGTCTCCGTGACAGGTGTAAAGGGCGCTCCTGGCGTCGCGTCGGCTGCGCCGACTGCGCTGCGCTCCGCCCTTGACACCTGTCCCGGAGTCGCAAGTGCGGGTGTGGGAGGGGCGGCCGGGGGGTGAGGGGTTGCCCGGGGGTCTGCTTTTCTGGCGGCCGGTTCAGGGGCCGGCGGCCCGGTGGACCCTGCGGGGCCACGCGGCAGTGGCATGGGGTGACTCGGCACCGGCTCGGCGGCCAGCGGTCTGTTGTTGGTTGCGACTCATGCCCCGCCGGTCACTCCGGGTGGGGGTGGGACTGGTGGGACTCGTGTGGCGGTAAGTGGGCTCCCGGAGGCCGTCTTCGCGCCGAGGAGTGCGTGTAACGCACCTGAGGACACATGTGCCGTCCGGAGAGACCCCCAACCGCCTTCCAAACCACCCCATATGGTACAGATCGGCGGGTGGTGGAGTGCTTGATCCCGAAAACTGCGACGCTGCGACCATCTGACGTGCCGGAAGTGGCTCTAACGTCACACTCCCCGCCCCGGGCACCGCCCGGAGGCCCCCGGACCGGCCCCAAGACCCCGACCGGACAGCAGGCACCGCCCACCTCCCGGGCACCACAACGCAACAGTGACCAGCGGGGCATGAGTGCCGGCCAACCGGCGGCCGTCAGCCGCCGAGACGAGCCCGGCAGCCCCATGCCACTGCCGCGCAGCCCCGCAGGGCCCACCAGCCCGCCAGCCCCTGAGCCGACCGTCAGGGCAGCGGACCTCTTGGGCCCCCCTCACCCCCCGGCCGCCCCCTCCACTCCTGCACTTGCGCTGGAGGGTTGGGTGTCAGGGGTGGAGCGCAGCGGAATCGGCGTAGCCGACGCGACGGAGGAGCGCCCTTGATACCCGGCCCGGAAGCGCGAAAATGACGGCCGAAGGGGGCGGCCCCACACCCACAACCCCCGCCACCGACCCACCCCACTCAGCGTTGCTCTGACCCGCACCCGTGCGCACGCCGCGATCACCAGTGCCGTTACCCAGCGCGACTACCCAGCGCAACCACCCAGCGCGGTTACGCGCCGTGGTTGGCCGCGTCCGTGCGGGCGAGGTCGCGGGATCTTCGGGCTGGGCCCGACCAGCCGCAGGAGCAGCGGGCCAGGCAGAACGAGCCGCGTTCGAACGTCGATGTCACATGGGACGGCTCGGCGCTGCCCGGGGGGACCGAGGTGACCGGGGCGTCGGTGTCTTGCTCGCTCACGGTTCCACCGTACCCGCGTGCTCGTGTCCGGTATCCGCCGCTCGCGGCCGGTTCTGGCGTGACGGTGTGCGGGGGGCGTCGTTATGCGCAGTGGGTGGGGACAGCGGGTGCGGTTCGGGCAAGCGGCGGTTGGGCGTTGGGGGTTGGCACGGTGGTGGCGCGGCAGCACAGACGCGGAGGCGTGGCGTTCGCGGCCATGGCCGTGGCGGGGGTCGTGGCCACGGCCGGCGGCTGCGCGGGCAGTGGCGGAGGCAGTGGCGGAGGCGGCGGCGGTAGTACGTCGGCGGCGGACGGGCGGCCGGGCCGGGACGCCGACGTCGTACGCGTACGGGAGGCGGCGGATGTCCTGCTCGCCGCCGGCAGCTCCAAGGCCAGTACGTCGATGGAGATGGCGGCCGGCGGGACCCGGGTGACCATCAGGGGCGAGGGCGGGTACGACTTCGGGCGGCGGATGGGGCGGCTGCGGGTCGTGCTGCCGAAGGACCCCTCGGGCGCGGACGAGCACCTGCCCATCACGGAGCTGCTGTCGCCCGACGTTCTCTATATGAAGAATCGCGGTGCCGGGGTCCCGGACGACAAGTGGGTCCGCGTCGACTCGACGGCCCTGGACGACGGGAACCTGGTCACCGGCGGGGTGACGGACCCGCTGACCGCCGCCGAGCTGCTGCGGAGCGCCACGGATGTGACGTTCGTCGCGGAGCAGGATCTGGCCGGTACCCGGGTGCGGCACTACCGGGGGGTGGCGGACATCGCGCGGGCGGGCCGGCAGGCGTCGCCGTACGCCCGCGCGGCGCTGACCGCCGCGGCGAAAGGGTTCGCCAAGGCGGCGGTGCCGTTCGACGCGTATCTGGACGACGCCGGGCGGCTGCGCAAGGTGCGCCACCGGTTCAGCTACGTCAACCAGGGACGTACGGTCGAGGTCGCCTCGACGACGCTCCTGTACGCGTTCGGGGAGCCGGTCACCATCACGCTGCCCCCGAGCGGCGACATCTACGAGGGCGAGATCGGGACCTGAGCTGAGGTGAGGTGAGCTGAGGTGAGCTGAGGTGCCCCGAGATGACCTGAGGTGACTGCTGGGCGCCTTGAGTAGACCGGCTTGCCCCTTTCCTTCCCTTCCCGCGCCCGATCCGGGGCCGTAACCCTCCAGGACCTAGCCGGAAATGGTCCGGACGTGCCATGCGCGGTGTGTATCGCTCTCCCTACGCTAGGGCTTGCTCGTCGATACCGGCTGGAAGAGGTGATTGCCCGTGGCTCTGTTGCGCACGCCGACCGTCCATGACCATGTGGCGCTCGCCGAGATCGAGTGGTGCGGAGAGCTGATGATCGCCGCGTCGGCGACGGACGGGGAGCGGCTCAGCCCGGACCGTATCGACGAGGTGCTGAACGTACGGCGCGAGCGCGGCGGCGCGACCGGCGGTGTCGGCACGCGGGAACGCGACCGCGACCGCGACGACGTCAGGTGCGCAGGAGCCGGGCGATCGCCTTCGTCGCCTCCTCCACCTTCGCGTCGATCTCCGCGCCGCCCTTGACCGCCGCGTCGGCCACGCAGTGGCGCAAATGCTCCTCCAGCAGCTGGAGCGCGAAGGACTGAAGGGCCTTGGTCGAGGCCGAGACCTGCGTCAGTATGTCGATGCAGTACACATCCTCGTCGACCAGCCGCTGGAGCCCCCGGATCTGGCCCTCGATCCGGCGCAGCCGCTTGAGGTGCTCGTCCTTCTGTTTGTGGTAGCCGTGCACGGTCGCGGCGGGGGCCGTGGAGCCGGCCGCGTCGGTGGTCGTCATCGCGTCCTCCCGTTGTACGAAAAGGGGTATATACCCCACCTGGGTATATGGTACCCGTCTGTGAGCCTTGGGGCAGGGCCCTGTCTCATGACCTTGCCCCATGAGTGACACTGGGACAGCCGGTTAGCAGTGGCCGGATGATGCGCTTAGCATCACCCCTGACCGATTCCATGTAACCCGAGGACCCCAGGTGCGCTTTCGTCTGACCCCCAGGGAGACGAGCTTCTACGACATGTTCGCCGCGTCCGCGGACAACATCGTCACGGGCTCCAAGCTCCTCATGGAACTCCTCGGGGCGGATTCCTCCGCCCGGGCCGAGATCGCGGAGCGGATGAGGGCGGCCGAGCACGCGGGAGACGACGCCACGCACGCGATCTTCCATCAGCTCAACTCCTCCTTCATCACGCCGTTCGACCGTGAGGACATCTACAGCCTCGCGTCCCAGCTCGACGACATCATGGATTACATGGAGGAGGCCGTCGATCTCGTCGTCCTCTACAACATCGAAGAGCTGCCCAAGGGCGTCGAGCAGCAGATCGAGGTTCTCGCCAGGGCCGCCGAGCTGACCGCCGAGGCCATGCCGCATCTGCGGACGATGAGCAACCTCACCGAGTACTGGATCGAGGTCAACCGCCTGGAGAACCAGGCCGACCAGATCCACCGCAAGCTGCTGGCCCACCTCTTCAACGGTAAGTACGACGCGATGGAGGTGCTCAAGCTCAAGCAGATCGTCGACGTGCTTGAAGAGGCCGCCGACGCGTTCGAACACGTCGCGAACACGGTGGAGACCATCGCGGTCAAGGAGTCCTGAACCACGTGGACACCTTTGCGCTGATCGTGACCATTGGCGTCGCGCTCGGCTTCACGTACACGAACGGCTTCCACGACTCCGCGAACGCGATCGCGACGTCGGTGTCGACCCGGGCCCTCACCCCGCGTGCCGCCCTCGCGATGGCCGCGGTGATGAACCTCGCCGGGGCCTTCCTCGGCCAGGGGGTCGCCAATACCGTCAGCAAGGGGCTGATCGCCACCCCGCACGGTTCGCGGGGGATGGGCATCCTCTTCGCCGCGCTCGTCGGCGCGGTCGTCTGGAATCTGGTCACCTGGTACTTCGGGCTCCCGTCCTCCTCCTCGCACGCGCTGTTCGGCGGCATGGTGGGAGCGGCGCTGGCCGGCGGTACGGATGTGATCTGGGGCGGCGTGCTGGAGAAGATCGTCATCCCGATGTTCATCTCCCCCGTGATCGGGCTGGTCTTCGGCTATCTGGTGATGGTCGGGATCATGTGGATGTTCCGCAGGACCAACCCGCACAAGGCCAAGCGCGGCTTCCGCATAGCGCAGACGGTGTCGGCGGCGGGGATGGCGCTCGGCCACGGTCTCCAGGACGCGCAGAAGACGATGGGCATCGTGGTGATGGCCCTGGTCATCGCCGATGTGGAGGACCAGGGCGACGCGATCCCGGTCTGGGTGAAGATCAGCTGTGCGCTGATGCTGTCGCTCGGTACGTACGCGGGCGGCTGGCGCATCATGCGGACGCTCGGCCGGAAGATCATCGAGCTGGACCCGCCGCAGGGTTTCGCGGCGGAGACGACCGGCGCGACGATCATGTTCGGCTCGGCGTTCCTGTTCCACGCGCCGATCTCGACGACGCATGTGATCACCTCGGCGATCATGGGGGTCGGGGCGACGAAGCGCGTGAAGGCGGTGCGCTGGGGGATCGCCAAGAACATCATTCTGGGCTGGTTCATCACGATGCCGGCGGCGGCGCTGGTGGCGGCGCTGAGCTTCTGGATCGTCAACCTGGCCTTCGGCTGACGGTCTCGGCGCGGGGCGGCTGTTCCGGCCGGGGGTCCGGGGGTTGCCCCCGGGGAGACACAGTTGGATCGTCAACCTGGCCTTCGGCTGACCGCTGACCGCCTACGTACGAAAAGTGGGCCCGCCCCCTGGGAGAGGGGGCGGGCCCTTCGCCTTGCGGTGGCACCGCCATGCAGCACCGCAGGACGTCGAGGCGCCTTACCCGATTACCCGAAGGTTGCCCGAAGGCTTATCCGAAGCGGCCGGAGATGTAGTCCTCCGTGGCCTGTACGGACGGGTTGGCGAAGATTCGTTCGGTCTCGTCGATCTCGACGAGCTTGCCGGGCTGGCCGACGGCGGCCAGGTTGAAGAAGGCCGTACGGTCCGAGACGCGCGCGGCCTGCTGCATGTTGTGCGTCACGATGACGATGGTGAAGCGTTCCTTCAGCTCGCCGATCAGGTCCTCGATCGCGAGCGTCGAGATCGGGTCGAGGGCCGAGCACGGCTCGTCCATCAGCAGCACCTCCGGCTCGACCGCGATCGCGCGGGCGATGCACAGGCGCTGCTGCTGGCCGCCGGAGAGGCCGGAGCCCGGCTTGTTCAGGCGGTCCTTGACCTCGTTCCAGAGGTTGGCGCCCTTGAGGGACTTCTCGACGACGTCCGACAGCTCGGACTTGCGGGCGAGGCCGTTCAGCCGCAGACCGGCCGCGACGTTGTCGAAGATCGACATGGTGGGGAACGGGTTCGGGCGCTGGAAGACCATGCCGACCGTGCGGCGCACCGCGACGGGGTCGACGTTCGCGCCGTACAGGTTCTGGTCGTCCAGGAGCACCTTGCCCTCGACGCGCCCGCCGGGGGTGACCTCGTGCATCCGGTTCAGGGTGCGCAGGAAGGTGGACTTGCCGCAGCCGGACGGGCCGATGAAGGCCGTCACGGAGCGGGGCTCCACGGTCATCGAGATGTCGTCGATGGCCCGGTGGGAGCCGTAGTAGGCGGTCAGTCCGCTGACGTCGATTCGCTTGGCCATGATGGAACCACTGTCTCTTTCGGGGCCTCAGCGGCCGGTCTTCGGGGCCTTCCAGCGGGCGATGCCGCGGGCCACCAGATTGAGGATCATGACGAACGCGATCAGGACCAGGGCCGCTGCCCAGGCCCGGTCGATCGCTGCCACCTCGCCGACCTTGTACTGCTCGTAGATGTAGAAGGGCAGTGAGGACTGGGCACCTTCGAAGGGGTTCGCGTTGATCAGCTGGCTGCCGAAGACCAGCAGGATGATCGGCGCGGTCTCACCGGCGATGCGCGCGATGGCGAGCATGACGCCGGTGGTGATACCGCCGATCGCGGTCGGCAGGACGACCTTGAGGATCATGCGCCACTTCGGTACGCCGAGCGCGAGCGCGGATTCGCGCAGCTCGTTCGGGACGAGCTTGAGCATCTCCTCGGTGGAGCGCACCACGACCGGGATCATCAGGATGGTCAGCGCGAGCGAGCCCATCAGACCGGACGGCTGGGTGTCGGTCATCAGCATGAGCGACAGGATGAAGAGGCCCGCGACGATGGACGGGATGCCGGTCATGACGTCCACGAAGAACGTGACGGCCTTGGCCAGCGCGCCCTTGCCGTACTCCACCAGGTAGACGGCGGTGAGCAGCCCGAGCGGTACGGAGATCACGGTGGCGATCCCGACCTGCTCCAGCGTGCCGAGCAGCGCGTGGTAGACGCCGCCGCCCTCCTCGGAGCCGAGCACCCCGGCCATCGAGTGGGTGAGGAAGTTGATGTCGAGGGCCTTCACCCCGCGGCTGATGGTCGTCCAGAGCAGCGAGAAGAGCGGGATGACGGCGAGGACGAAGCACACCCAGACGACGCTGGTGGCGAGGCGGTCCCTGGCCTGGCGCTGGTTCTCGACCGCGGTCGTCACGCCGTACGAGATGGCGAGGAACGCCACGACGGCGATCAGGCCCCACTGGACCTTGCTGTCGAGGCCGGCGCCGGCGCCGATGCCCGAGCCGATCAGGGCCGCGAGGACGGCGAAGCCCGCGGGGGCCCAGCGCGGCAGGCTGCGCTGGCTGAGGTTGCCGCTGCTGTGGCCGCGCGGGCCGCTGGACGGGTCCACCGGGGCCGGCTGGTCCGTTATGGCTGTGTGGCTCATGCGTTGGCCCCCGAGTACTCCTTGCGGCGCGCGATGATCAGCCGGGCCGCGCTGTTGACCAGCAGGGTGAGGATGAAGAGGACGAGGCCGGAGGCGATCAGGGCGTCGCGCCCGAGCGGGTTGGCCTCGTCGAACTTCGCGGCGATGTTCTGGGCGAAGGTGCCGCCGCCCGGGTCGAGCAGGTGGAGCGAGATCAGGTAGTTCGGGGAGAGGACGGTGGCCACGGCCATCGTCTCGCCGAGCGCGCGGCCGAGCCCGAGCATCGAGGCGGAGATGACACCGGAGCGTCCGAAGGGCAGGACGGCGAGCCGGATCACCTCCCAGCGGGTCGCGCCGAGCGCGAGCGCGGCTTCCTCGTTCATGCGCGGGACCTGGAGGAAGACCTCGCGGCTGACGCTGGTGACGATCGGCAGGATCATGATCGCCAGCAGGATGCCGACGGTGAGCATGTTGCGGGCCACGCCGGGCTGGGTCTGGTCGAAGATGTACGTCCACGAGAAGTACTCGTCGAGCCAGCTGTTGAGACCGCCGAGGTACGGCACGAGGACGAGGGCGCCCCAGATGCCGTAGATGATGCTGGGCACGGCGGCGAGCAGGTCGACGACGTACGCGAGGGGTGCGGCCAGCCGGCGGGGCGCGTAGTGCGAGATGAACAGGGCGATGCCGACAGCGATCGGAACCGCGATGACCATCGCGATGATCGAGCTGACGACCGTACCGAAGAGCAGGACCGCGATGCCGAAGACCGGCGGGTTCGCGGAGGGGTCCCAGTCGAACGTGGTGAGGAAGTTGCCGTGGTCCTGGGAGATGGCGTTGGCGGCGCGGTAGGTCAGGAACCCCGCGATCGACGCCATGATGACGAGCAGCAGAATGCCGGACCCGCTGGAGAGGCCGGCGAAGATCTTGTCGCCCGCGCGGCCGGTGGAGCTGCTGGAGCGGCCGGCGGGGGGAGCCGGCGGGGCCGGCGGCGTGTCTATCGGTGTGGTGGAAGCCATGTCTTTCCGGTCTGTGTGGGGGAGCGGGGCTCCCCTGGCGGCGGTGCACCGGATGGGGGTGGGGGGTGTTTCGTGAGGTACGGGGGTGTGGCGGTGGCGGCCGGTCCGGGCCCTAGGGGCACTGGACCGGCCGCCGTGGGTGGCGTTGGGGCGTTACCGCGCCTTGGCGCCGTAGCGCGCCTCCGCGCCGTATCGCCGCCGTATCGCCTCCGCGCCGTATCGCCGTAGCGTTTCCGCGCCTCAGCGTTTTCGCGTCTTAGCTCAGGGCGGCGACCGTCTCCTGGACCTTCTTGTTGATCTCCGCGGGGATCGGCGCGTAGCCGGCCTCGGAGAGCAGCTTCTGGCCGTCCGCGCTCGCGGTGTAGGTCAGGAAGGACTTGACCGTGGCGAGGGTGGAGGGGTTGTTGCCCGTGTCGCAGGCGATCTCGTACGTCACGAGGACGATCGGGTAGGCGCCGTCGGCCTTGGTGGTGTAGTCGAGGTCCAGCGCCAGGTCCTTGCCGGTGCCCTTGATCTTGGCGGCGGCGATGGCCTTGGAGGCGTTCTCGGAGGTCGCCTCGACGGGGGCGCTGGCGCCCGTGTCGATCTTGACGGTGGAGATGCTCTGCGAGGTGGCGTAGGAGAGCTCGAAGTAACCGATCGAGCCGTCGACCTGCTTCACCTGGGTGGCGACGCCTGACGAGCCGGAAGCCGCCTGGCCGCCCGGGGCCGGCCACTTCTTCTCGGGCTCGTACTTCCAGTCCGAGGAGGCGGTGGCGCTCAGGTACTTGCCGAGGTTCTGGGTGGTGCCGGAGTCCTCGGAGCGGTGGAACGCCTGGATCGGCTTGTTGGGGAGCTTGGCGTCGGGGTTGAGCTTCTTGATCGCCGCGTCGTCCCAGTTCTTGATCTTGCTGTCGAAGATCTTGGCGAGCGTGGGAGCGTCGAGGACGAGGCTGTCCACGCCCTCCAGGTGGTAGCCGATCGCGATGGGGCCGCCGACCATCGGCAGGTTGATGCCCTGGCCGCCGTCCTTGCAGACCTTCTTCGAGTCGGCGACCTCTTCGGGCTTGAGCGCCGAGTCGGAGCCGGCGAAGCCGACGGTGCCCTGGTTGAACGCGACGATGCCCTCACCGGAGGACGACGACTTGTAGTTGACCTGGACACCGGAACAGGTGGCCATGTAGTTCTTCACCCAGAGGTCCATGGCGTTCTTCTGCGCGCTGGAACCGGAAGCGAGCAGCTGCCCCTTGGCGTCCTTGCAGACGGCGCTGGTGGCGGCGTCGGACTTCGTGGGTGTGCTGGAAGCGTCGTTGTTGTCATCCGATCCGCACGCCGTGAGAACCAGGGCGCCGGAGACGGCGAGGGCACCGAGCGCGGTGGCGCGCAGCCCGTTCTTGCGCAGAAGCTTCACTTCGGGTGTTTCCTTCCAGGAGCCGCCGGGTGTCTCTCGTTCTACGGCGGCGTGCGAGGTGGTGGCGGGCGTGGCGGTCTGCCACGCACCGTGTAAGGCCGAAATTAGGCAGAACAGGTGAAGCCGCCGACGGGTGCGAGTGAACGGAAGGTGAACCGTGGCGGGCGGCCTGGTGCGGGGCCGCCTCCCGGCGGGGGGTACGGGGGCCTCCGGGGCCGGGGGTGGGGGGATCGCCGCAGGTGGGCGGGGGTGGGTGGGGGCTGCCGGGGGCTGCCGGGGAGGGTGGGGCGCAGGTGGGGTGCGGGGTGCGGGGCGCGTGTGGCCCCTCCGGGGGCGCACCGGAGGGGCCTGGGGGTGGTGGGTGGCCGCTACGGCGGGGTGGCGGGTACGGCGGGCGGCCGGTGACTTTCGGTGATTTCCCGGACGGTGATTTCCCGGACGGTGTTTCCGGATGGCGTTTCCCGGATCATTTGCCGATGTGCAGTGCCTCCTTGAGGAACACGCTGGTGTAGCTCGGGGTGCCCTGGGTGGTGATCACCTCGATGCAGGCGCGTGGGTGCCGGTCGTCGACGGCCTCGCGCAGCAGCGCGTCGGCCAGGTCGGTGCGGGAGGTGAACATGCCGGGCAGCCGCCGTGGCGCGACGGCGACGCGGTAGTCGGAGAGGGCGGCGGCGTCGAACAGCCCGGACGGGCGGACGATCGTCCAGTCGAGATCGGTGGCCCGTACGACCTCCTCCATCCGGCGCGCGTCCTCGTACAGCGGACGCCCCATCGCCATCAGGATCGGCCCGACGACCTTGCGGAAGAAGAACTTCTCTTCGGGCGGCAGCTCGGGGTGCACGCCGATCGAGGTCACGCACACCAGCCGTCGCAGGCCGTGCCGACCCATCGCCGCCGCGATGTGGCGGGCGCTCTGCGAATAGAGCGTGACCGGTTCCCGGGTGTACGGAACGCCGAGGGTCGAGATGACACGGTCGTGCCCGGCCATCACCTCGTCCACCGCCGCGGGGTCCAGCGCGTCCGCGCCCGCCACCCGTAGCCGGGCGTGGTCGACCGGGAACGCGTCGGGCCGCCGGGTTACGGCGGTCACCCGGTGGCCCTCGGCGAGCGCCTGCTGGGTGACGAGCCGTCCCGTGGGGCCGTTCGCTCCGAATACCAGGAGCTTCATGTGCTTCTCGGTCATCTGCTTCTCCCTCGTCGTAGCGACTTGATAGAGTCGAGAACGTCATTCCAGTTACTGGAACATTGTTCTAAATCGGGAGCCTACATGGTGGACCTGCCGGGAATCGTCCGGCTCCGGGACCGGCGCGAGGCGCTCGCGCTGCGCACGATCCTCACCGCGGCCCGCGGGTTGTTCGCCGAGCACGGCTACGCCCGCACGCCGATCCGTTCGATCGCGAAGGAGGCCGGCGTCTCGCCGCAGACGATCTACGCCCACTTCGGCTCCAAGGCCGGCGTTCTCAACGGGCTGGTCGACCTGATGGACGAGGAGGCGGGTCTCCCGGACCTGATGGCCGAGGCGGCGCGGCTGACGGACCCCGTCGCGCTGCTGGGACTGCTGGCCAGGGCCGCCCGCCAGGTGCGCGAGCGCTGCGGTGACATCGTCACCATGCTGAACTCCGGTGCCGCGGTCGCCCCGGAGATCGCGGCCACTCAGGCGGAGGGGAACCGGCGCAACAGGCTCGGTGTCGACATGGTCGTCGCGCGCGTCCGCGTCACCGGGCGACACGTCGAACTCCGGGCCGCGGATATCGCCGTCGCGCTGATGAGTGGCGGTGTTTACGACAGCCTGGTCGTGGAGGCCGGTTGGTCCCACGAGGAGTACGAGGTATGGCTCAGACGCGCCCTTGTCGCGGCGGTGCTGACGGAGGCGCCGGGTGAGTCGGGTGGTGGGTGAGTCGGGCGGTGGGTGAGCGGGCGCGCCGCCGCCTCGGCCGTGACGCCGACGGTGCCTCAGCCGCGGGCGCGGAGGTACGCGTCCAGTTCCGCGGCTCCGGTCAGCAGCGCGCGTCCGCGGGTGGCGAGCCGGCTGTGCCAGTCGTGCAGTGCGTGCGCCAGGGGCTCCAGGCCGCCGGCCGTTCGTACCTGGGTGATCAGTGGGGCGATCCGCTCCAACGGGTAGCCTCCGCGCCGGAGTTGGTGGGTCAGCCGGGCGTCCCGTACGTCGGCCTCGCCGTAGACGCGGTAGCCGGTGAGGGGGTCGCGGCGCGGGTGCATCAGCCCGGCGCGCTCCCACTTGCGCAGCGTCGCGGGCCGGATGCCGAGCTGCTCCGCGAGCGGCCCGATGAAGGTGCCGCCGCCGGGTGCGGTGGTCGGCGTGCGGGGGCCGGGCGCGGTGGTGGGCGCGGTGGTGGGCGTCAGGTCGCGGAGGGCGTTCTCCACGGCCCGGAGGGTCCGGCGGTCGTCGAGGAGCTGGGCGTGGCTCTCGTCGATGAGGCGGAACGCCTCCTCGGGCGCGCCCTCGTTCACCGCCCGCATGACCGCCGTCGCCGTCGCGTGGCCGTGGCCGGGTACGAGGGCGAGGAACGCGGCCAGGGCCCGGGCGTGCAGCGGGGTGTAGGCGCGGTATCCGTGCGGAGTGCGGTCGGCGGCCGGGAGGATGCCGGCGTCCTCGTAGTTCCTGACGGCCTGGGTGGACAGACCGTGCCCGCGCGCGAGATCGACCGGCCGGAGCCGCTCACCCCTTTGAAGGTTCTGTCCCATGAGGCCCACGATATCGCGGAAGAATCGAGCAAAAGTTTCCACCGAGGGTTCAACGATACCGTTGAAGGCATGGCTACTGACATCAAGGACACCATCCATGCCGTCGACGCCTCCGCCGTCATGAAGCTGCTCCCAGGACGGCCCCGGCTGCTCGCCCTAGGCGAGCCCACCCACGGCGAGGACGCGCTGCTCGGCCTGCGCAACGAACTCTTCCGGCAGCTCGTCGAGGAGGAGGGCTACGGGACGATCGCGATCGAGAGCGACTGTCTGCGCGGCCTGGTCGTGGACGACTACGTCACCTCGGGAACGGGCGACCTCGACGAGGTCATGGAGCACGGATTCAGCCACGGTTGGGGCGCCCACGAGGGCAACCGTGAACTCGTGCGCTGGATACGGACGTACAACGACGGCCGGCCCGAGCCGGAGCGGGTCCGCTTCGCCGGGTTCGACGGCCCGCTGGAGATCACCCACGCCGAGAGCCCCCGCCGGGCCCTCACCGCGCTCCACGGCTACCTCGCGGCGTGGGTGGACGCGGACCTGCTCCCCTGCACGGCGGAGACGCTCGACCGCCTGCTCGGCGCCGACGGTGCCGACGAGGCCCACGGTGCCGACGAGGTCGACGAGGCCCACGGTGCCGACGAGGCTGACGAAACCGACGACCGGTGGGCCGATCCCGCCGTGATGATGGACCCGGCCCGCTCCGTGGGGCGGTCGGCCGAGGCCGGGGAGCTGCGGCTGCTCGCCGACGATCTGGTGACGCTGCTCGACGCACAGACGCCGCACCTGATCGCGGCGACCTCCCGGGACGCCTGGGAACGCGCGCGCCTGTACGGACGTACCGCCGCCGGTCTGCTGCGTTACCACCACGCGATGGCCGACACCTCACCGGCCCGGATGGCTCGGCTGTGCGCGCTGCGGGACCGGATGATGGCCGACAACCTCCTCGCCGTCGCCTCGGCCGCCCGGGGCCCGGCGCTGGTCCACGCCAACAACTCCCATCTCCAGCGGGAGAAGAGCGCGATGCAGATGTGGCAGGGCCCGGTGGAGTGGTGGAGCGCCGGCGCGCTGGTGAGCGCCCACCTGGGCGAGGAGTACGCCTTCCTGGCCACGGCCCTCGGCACGATCCGCCACCAGGGAGTGGACACCCCGCCGCCGGACACCGTCGAAGGTCTCCTGTACGCACTCCCACAGGACCGCGCCCTCGTCGACGCCCGACGGCTGGCCACCACCCTCGGCACCACGCGCCCGGCGCCCCGCGTATCGCCGTGGTTCGGCTACGCCCCGCTGGACCCGGGCCACTTGGCGGGCAGCGACGGGCTTGTGTTCGTCAAGGACGTTCCGGAGGGTTCTCGGACGGTGCGTTCGGCGCAAGCCGGGACGCGGTGATCGTCTGACGCGATACTGGCGGAGAGGGGCGGTTGTCGCGCTTGGATCTGCCTGGCCACGAGACCGCTGTGGAAATCCCCCCGTACATGGCGGTACAGGGCGCAGTTCTTCCAGGAGGTCAGTGGTGGCGGCGGAACCGGCGTTTGACGAGCTGTTCCGGCTGGCCGAGCGGTCAGCGGTGCACTTGGAGATGCGGGACGGCTATATGCGGTCCGATCCCCGCTTCGTCGCCTGGCAGCGGGACCGGGGCAGTGTCTCCGCCGACAGCGATCCGGATCAGCGGCCCTGGCTTGAGCTGATGCGGGAGATCACCGGTCGGGGTGTCGAGGTGCGCCGGGCACGGATCGTTTCCGAGCCGGTCAGTGACTACATCCGGTTCGAGCACCATCTGACGGCCGGTAATACGGCGGGCGGCGAGCAGGTCCGCTGGCTTCCCCGGCGCCGGGCTTCGGACCTCGCCCTTCCCGGCAACGACTTCTGGCTGCTCGACGACAGCCTGGTCGTCTTCCTCCACTTCACCGGGGAAGGCGAGCTGTCCCCGGAGGGGGACGAGGAGCGTACGGCCGATCCGGCCGTGGTGCGGCTGTGCTCGGCGGCCTTCGAGGCGGTGTGGGAGCGGGCGGTTCCGCACGAGGAGTACGCGGTTCCCCACGAGGAGTACGAGCCGTCCGAGCCGTCCGGGTGACTGAGACCGGTCCGGCTGAGTCACTCCGTCGCGTGCAGTGATGCCAGCAGCGCGTCCACCAGGAGGCGGTCCCTGGGCTGGGTGAGTTGGGCGCGGGCGCGGTCCGGGGGGAGCCAGAGGAGGCGGTCCACCTCGGAGTTGGGGGTGAAGGTGCCGGTGGTGGCTTCGGCGGCCCAGTAGGTGACTTCCTTGGGGCGGCCCTGGGCCTCGTAGTGGATGGTGTCGAGGAGGGGGCCCGGGGTGCAGTGGTGGCCGGTTTCCTCCAGGACTTCTCGGAGGGCGGCGGCGAGCAGGGTCTCGGCGCGTTTGAGCTTGCCCTTCGGGTGCGACCAGTCGTCGTACTTGGGGCGGTGGACCAGGCAGATGTACGGGCCTGGGGCGCCGGCGGGGGCGCCGGCGGGGGCGTGGCGCCACAGGACGCAGCCCGCCGCCCGTACAGGGCTTACGGGGCTCACGGGGCTCACGGGGCCGGACAGGTCGCTCACCGCGTGGTCACCGTCGCCTTCTGCCACACCTGCTGGAACGCGAAGCGTGCCGCCTCGACCTCGTGGCGCTGGTCCGCGTGCAGGACGCCCAGTGCGTACGCCGTCGCCGGGGCGATCCTGGGGGTGCGGGCCGCGTTCGCGGCGGCCGACGCGGCCTCGGCGGCGTCGCGGTGGTGGTCCAGGGTCCGGCCCGCGGCGATCGGTGCCGGGTCGGGGAGGCTGCCGGCGGACCGTACCTCCTCGGCGTAGCGGTGCAGCCGCAGCAGGTGTCTGACCTGGTGCCACGGCGCGTCCTGGGCCTCGCCCGCCGCCGCGGCGGCCAGGCCGTGGATCAGGGCGTCCGCGTTGTACGGGTGCGCGGCCCGGGTCAGCGGCAGGGTGGCCACCGCGTCCCGCAGCCTGCGCTCGGCCGCCTCCGCCGGACCGGCCAGCACCTCCCCGGCCGGGGCCTCGGCCGCCGCGGTCAGCGGTACCTCCGAGGCGAGTACGGCCACCGCGTCGGCCACCGCGTGGAAGCGCGAAGAACCCAGCGCCTGGAGCGTCGCCGAGTGCGCGCGGGTCCGCGCCAGGGTCAGCTGGCGCTCCAGCAGCGCGCCCGCCCGGGACGCGCCCATCGTGAGCGTCCGGTCGGGGGCGGCCGGGCTGGAAGGGGGCGGGTTGGAAGGGGGCGGGTTGGAAGGGGGCGCGTAAGCGGGTCCGGGCGGGCCTAGCGGGCCCGGTGGGAGCTGCGCTTCCGTGCGCGCCTGCGGCAGCGGCCCCGACAGCCTGGCCAGCGCCCCCAGCAGCCGGCCGGCCCGTGCCGCGCACGCGTGCTCCAGGGCGAGCGTGCCCGACAGCCAGCCCAGCTCCGTACGGACCTGGTCGGCCCAGCCCCCGTCCAGCAGCGGCCGGTACGTGTGCAGGGTGCCGCCGATCCGGCGCGCCGCGCCCCGCAGGGAGCGGGCCGCCTCCGCCGCCGCCTCCGTGTCCGCGCCGCTCTCGCCGTACAGCCGCAGCCCGCGCAGGAAGTCGGCGGCGCGGCCGTGCAGATAGTCCGCCAGCACCTCACCGCCCGACAGGACGGCGGCGTTCGCCCGCAGGTCCGCCCGTAGGTCAGCCCGCAGGTCCGTCCGCAGGTCAGCCGGGTCCGCCGTGGCCCCCCGCATCAGAGGGTCCGCTTCATGGTGCCGCACGCCTTCGCCTCCGGGCGTCAATGAGCATTTCCTGTACGTGCCGCAGGGGCTGGCCCTCGGCATCCGTGGCGTGCCGCGTCCAGTTGCCGTCCGCGCCCAGGTGCCAGGAGGACGTCGAGTCGGACATCCCGGTCTCCAGCAGCCGGGTGATGGACGCCCGGTGTGCCGGGTCGGCGATCCGGACCAGCGCCTCGATCCGGCGGTCGAGATTGCGGTGCATCATGTCGGCGCTGCCGAGCCAGACCTCCGGCTCGCCGCCGTTGCCGAACGCGAAGATCCGGGAGTGCTCCAGGAAACGTCCCAGTATCGAACGGACCCGGATGTTCTCCGAGAGGCCGGCCACCCCGGGCCGTACCGCGCAGATCCCGCGCACCCAGATGTCCACCGGCACACCCGCCTGCGCGGCCCGGTAGCAGGCGTCGATGACCGCCTCGTCGACCAGCGAGTTGACCTTGATACGGACATACGCGGGCCGCCCGGCACGCTGGTGCGCCGCCTCCTTGTTGATACGGGAGACGAGCCCGTCGCGCAGCGACTTCGGGGCGACCAGCAGCCGGCGGTAGGTCTCCCGGCGCGAGTAGCCCGAGAGCCGGTTGAAGAGGTCGGAGAGGTCCGCGCCCACCTGCGGGTCCGCCGTGAGCAGCCCGAGGTCCTCGTAGAGCCGGGCCGTCTTCGGGTGGTAGTTGCCCGTCCCGACGTGCGAGTAGCGGCGCAGGGTCTCGCCCTCCTGCCGTACCACCAGCGACAGCTTGCAGTGCGTCTTCAGCCCGACCAGGCCGTACACCACATGGCAGCCGGCCTCCTCCAGCTTCCGCGCCCACTTGATGTTCGCCTGCTCGTCGAAGCGGGCCTTGATCTCGACGAGGACGAGCACCTGCTTGCCCGACTCGGCCGCGTCGATCAGCGCGTCCACTATCGGCGAGTCGCCCGAGGTGCGGTACAGCGTCTGCTTGATCGCCAGGACGTCCGGATCGCTCGCGGCCTGCTCCAGGAACGCCTGCACGGACGTCGAGAACGAGTCGTACGGGTGGTGCAGCAGCACATCGCGCTCGCGCAGCGCGGCGAAGATGTCCGGCGCCGACGCCGACTCCACCTCGGCGAGATCGCGGTGCGTGCCCGCGATGAACTTCGGGAACTTCAGCTCGGGCCGGTCCAGCGCCGAGATCCCGAAGAGCGCCGTCAGATCGAGCGGCCCCGGCAGCGGATAGACCTCCGCGTCGGACACCTTCAGCTCGCGGACCAGCAGATCGAGCACGTACGGATCGATCGACTCCTCGACCTCCAGCCGCACCGGCGGCCCGAAGCGGCGCCGCATCAGCTCCTTTTCGAGGGCCTTGAGGAGGTTCTCGGCGTCGTCCTCCTCCACTTCCAGGTCCTCGTTGCGCGTGACCCGGAACATGTGGTGCGCCAGCACCTCCATCCCCGGGAACAGCTCCTCCAGATGCGCCGCTATCACGTCTTCGAGGGGTACGTACCGCTGCGGCGACGCCTCCAGGAAGCGGGAGAGCAGCGGCGGCACCTTGACGCGCGCGAAGTGGCGGTGGCCGCTGACCGGGTTCCGTACGACGACGGCCAGGTTGAGGGAGAGCCCGGAGATGTACGGGAAGGGGTGCGCCGGGTCGACGGCCAGCGGGGTGAGAACGGGGAAGATCTGCTGGCGGAAGAGCGTGAAGAGGCGCGCCTGCTCCTTCTCGGTCAGCTCGGGCCAGCGGATGATGTGGACGCCCTCGTCGGCGAGCGCGGGGGCGATGTCCTGCTGGTAGCAGGCGGCGTGCCGGGCCATGAGCTCGCGCGAGCGGGTCCAGATCAGGTCCAGCACCTCGCGCGGCTGGAGCCCGGACGCGGAGCGGGTGGCGACGCCGGTGGCGATGCGCCGCTTGAGCCCGGCGACCCTGACCATGAAGAACTCGTCCAGGTTGGACGCGAAGATGGCGAGGAAGTTCGCCCGTTCGAGGAGCGGGGTGGTGGGGTCCTCGGCCAGCTCCAGGACGCGCTCGTTGAAGGCGAGCCAGCTGCGCTCCCGGTCCAGGAAGCGGCCCTGGGGCAGCTCCGTACCGTCGGGGTGGGCGGCGAGGGCGCTCTCCTCGTACGCGTCGAGGTCGTCGAGGTCGGAGTCGAGGTCCGGTTCGAGATCGCCCGCGGAACCGGTGGCGGCGACCGTGTGGGGGCGGTGCGCGGCTATGAAGCCCACGGATGGCTGCGGCTGGGGCTGAGGCTGGGGCTGAGGCTGCGGGGGCTGGTGGGGGTGCTTCGCGTTCTGGACCGGTACCTCGGCGGGCTGCTGGCTCATGTCCCCATTGTTCCGCGCGGAGGGCATGACGGGCGCGTCGGAGAGAGCGGGGGTGAGGTGGATCCTGCCGTTCCTCGGAGTGGGGGGCACAGCGGGCTGCATTCAGCGAGGGTCGCAAGAGCGTCTGAATGGCCGGTAACGGCGACATGACGTGTAGGGAAGCGGGACGGGGACCGGCGGGGGCGGTGTGGGGGTGGTCGGGGGGCGGTCGGGGACCGCGTGAGGGCTGTTGCGGGGCTCTTGCGGGCCCCGTAACAGCCCTCACGGGATGGATACGGCGTTACGCGTGCAGCCTGCGCAGCGCCCGGAACGCTCCGTAGACGGCCAGCGCCGCCAGGGCCAGCAGAATGCCGGTCTCGATGAACTGGAGCGGCCAGAAGTGCGAGGCCGGGTAGTAGTCCACCTGCATGGCGGTCATGCCGGGCTCGTAGACGTGGTCGGGCTTCTCCGGCATGGGCACCCTGCGCCAGTCGACCACCCAGCTGTTGTCGGGTCGGGGCTCGTCGGGCGCCGTCGTCGTGGTCGGCAGCAGCATGCCGCGCAGCTTGACCGCGAAGGCGAAGCCGACGATCACCACCGCCGTACTGGTCACCGAGATCGCTGTGACCGTTTCGCGCGTCAGCACCGCCGCCAGCGTTCCGACCCCGATACCGAAGACCACGTACCCCACCAGGACGGGACCGAGCCCGAGGTAGAAGAAGTCGTCGTAGTAGTCGATGTCGTGCGTGTGGAGCGGTCCGTGGGACCAGGCCAGGCGGAAGACCACGGTGAACACCGCCGTGAGCAGCACCGCCCACGCCGTCGGCAGGGCGAGCCGCGACAGCAGCCAGCGGGCGGGGGAGACCGACTGGGTCCAGGCCAGCCTGTACGAGCCGTCCTGCAGCTCGCGGGCGATCACCGGGCCCGCGACGAACGAGCCGATGACCGCGGGCAGTACCGGCAGCAGCAGTTGGAGGTTCTTGAGCAGCCAGAAGAACCAGTCCTCGACCGCCTCGTACCGCTCGGTCGGCAGCTCACAGCCGTCGGCCGGCGGCGCTTCGTGGGGGAGGACGCAACCGGTGGCAGTGAAGTCGTTGTACGCGGCGGCGGTCCTCCACCACAGGTAGGCCGTGACGCCCGCCATGAGCACCAGCAGCACCAGCGCCGTCCACAGCGCCCGGCGGTGCAGCCGTCCGGTCACCCAGTCCGGGCCGCGCAGGGTCAGCGCGCTCATGCCGTCACCTCCGTCTGCGTCGTGCCCGTGGTCTCCGCTGTCTCCGTCGTTTCCGTATGGGTGGCCGTGGCCGACGGGGTGAGCAGCACCGGCGCCCCCGGCGAGCGCAGATACGCGAGCAGCAGCTCCTCCAGCGACGGTTCGGCCGTGCGCCAGCGGTCGCCGGCCGGCGGGGGGCCGCCCTCCGTCCGTACGAGCGCGGTCAGTGACCGTCCCGTCGTACGGGACTCGACCACCGTGCGGGACGCCAGCGCGTCCGCCTCGCTCGCCGGGCCCGTGAGCAGGGCGTGCGCGAGGAGCAGGTCCTCGGTCTCGCCGCCGAGCCGTATCCGGCCGCCGTCCACCAGCAGCAGGTAGTCACAGGTCTCGGCGACCTCGGCGAGGATGTGCGAGGAGATCACGACGGTGGTGTCCTGCTCGGCCGCCTCGGCCAGCAGCGTGCCCATCAGCTCGTGCCGGGCGAGCGGGTCGAGGTCCGCCATCGGTTCGTCCAGCAGCAGCAGTTCGGGGCGCTTGGCGAGCGCGAGGGCGAGCGCGACCCGGGTGCGCTGGCCACCGGAGAGGGCATCGACCCGCCACCCGTGGTCCAGGCCGCCGCCCGCGACGACCCGCTCGGCGAGCGCGTCGTCCCATCGCTCCGCGTTCAGCTCGCGGCCCATCCGCAGGGTCTCCCCGACGGTCAGCCGCGGATACAGCGGCTTGTCCTGGGCCACGTACGCGATCCTGGCCCGTACGGACGCGGGGCCCGGCGCGCCGAGGACGCCGACCGTGCCCTCGGTGGGCTTCAGCAGCCCGGCCGCGTGGGCGAGGAGGGTGGACTTGCCGGCGCCGTTGGGGCCGACGAGGGCGCAGATCCGCCCGGTGGGGATACGGAAGGAGCAGCCGCGCAGGGCCCAGTGCTCCCGGCGCCGCCGCCGGATCGGGTTGGGCGGCTTTCCGTACCGTTTGCCGAGGCCCGCCGCCTCAATGGCTGTCCCGGGCGCTGTCGTCGCCGTTGTCATCTCTCCTCGTCCCCCCTGTTGGCCGGGTTGGTCCTGCTGGTCCCGTTGTCGGTTGTGTCGGTTGCGAAGCGCTCTTCCGTCACCGACGTGAAGAGCGCGGTCATGTCGTCCCGGTCCAGGCCCTCGGCGCGGGCGCGGTCCGTCCAGGCGGCCAGCTCCGCGCGCAGCGCGCTGTCGGCGGAGCCGCGGCCGAGGGTCCCCCGGACGAAGGTGCCCATCCCCCGCCGTCCCTCGGCCAGTCCCTCGCGTTCCAGTTCGCGGTACGCCTTGAGCACGGTGTTCGCGTTGACGGCCGTGGCCTCTACCACCTCGCGTGCCGTGGGCAGCTTGTCGCCGGGCTCCAGCAGGCCGAGCCGCAGGGCCTGCTTGGTCTGCTGCACGATCTGGAGATAGGTGGCCACCCCGCTGCGCCGGTCGATGCGGTACTCGATCACCCGCTCAACCACCCTTTCGCTAAGGAAGTAGTGAAAGGGTGCCGCACGGGGGCGGCGGGCGTCAAGCGCTTGTACGGTGCGGCCCGTACTTCCGGTGCGAACTGTGCGTCCCGTGCGTCCCGTTCAGCGGGTCATTCGAGCGCCCGTGCCGCCGCCGAGGCCACCGCCCGTGCCACCGTCGCCAGCGCGGGGGAGTCGAGCCGCCACTGCTGCCAGTACAGGGGCACCTCCATCGTGCGGCCCGGCGCGAAGCCGACCAGTGTGCCCGCGCGCAGCCGGGGTTCGGCCTGGCTCCTCGGCACCAGCCCCCAGCCGAGACCGGCCGTCACGGCGTCGGCGAAGCCCTCGTTGGACGGGACATGATGGCGCAGCGCGCTCGCGTTGACGCGCCCGCCGGTACGTCCGCCGGTGAGTTCGCGTACGAAGGCGTCCTGGAGTTCGTCGCGGCGGTCGAAGCAGATCAGGGGCGCGCGTGGCAGCAGCCGTTCCACGTCGTCGCCGGACAGCCACCGCGCGGCGAACTCCGGTGCGGCGACGGGCAGATAGCGCATGCTGCCGAGCCGGCGCACCGAGCAGCCCGCCACCGGATCGGGCGAGGAGGTCACCGCCGCCATCACCTCGCCCTCGCGCAGCAGCTCCGTGGTGTGGGCCTCGTCCTCGCGGCGCAGGTCGAAGTAGATCGGTGGTGCGTCATTCGAGTCGTGCGTGTCGTGTGCGTGGTGTGCGTGGTGTGCGTGGTGGGAGTCGTGCGTGTCGTGCGCGAGGGGCGTGGGTGCCGCGAGTGCTGTGAGCGCGGGCAGGAACCAGGTCGCCAGCGAGTCCGCGTTGACCGCGATGGACAGCCGCGGGTGCGGGTGCCCCTCGGCGTCGTTCATTCCGAGCTCTGCGCGCGCGTCGTCCTCCAGCCGGGCGAGCTGCCGCGCGAAGCGGACCACGACCTGTCCGGACGCGGTCGGTCTGACCGGTTTGGTACGGGTCACCAGCACGCGGCCGGTGCGCTGCTCCAGCGCCTTGACGCGCTGGCTCACGGCGGAGGGCGTCACATGCAGGGCGGTGGCGGCGGCGTCGAAGGTCCCCTCGTCGACCACCGCGAGGAGGGTGCGGACCAGATCGTGGGGCAGCTCGGACATCACGGAATGCATGGCTGCATTATCGGCGCCACTGTACTGGCGACATTACTTCTTCTAATGGTACGTAAGAAAATTTAGCTGGCCTAAGGTGCCGTCCGGTCCTTAGCGTGCCCGTATGGGAACCGCGCTCACCGCCACCGCCGCCGGATTCGGCACCGGCCTCTCGCTCATCGTCGCCATCGGCGCGCAGAACGCCTTCGTCCTGCGCCAGGGCATCCGACGCGAGGCCGTCCTGCCGGTGGTGGCGATCTGCGCGCTCTCGGACGCGGTGCTGATCGCCTGCGGAGTCGGCGGCCTCGGCGTGCTCGTCACCGCCTGGCCGTCGGCGCTGGTGGCGGTACGTATCGTCGGCGCGGCCTTCCTGCTCACCTACGGCGCGCTCGCCGTCCGCCGGGCGCTGCGGCCCGCCGCCGCGCTGGACGGCGAGGGCCCGGCGGAGCGCTCGGGCCGCCGGGCCGTACTGACCTGCCTCGCCATGACGTGGCTGAACCCCCACGTCTACCTGGACACCGTGCTGCTGCTCGGCGCCGTCGCGGCCACGTACGGCTCGCTGCGCTGGGAGTTCGGCGCCGGCGCGGTGCTGGCCAGCCTGTGCTGGTTCGCCGGGCTCGGCTACGGGGCCCGCCTCCTGGCCGGCTTCTTCCGCCGCGCCTCGTCCTGGCGTGTCCTCGATGGCCTGGTGGCCGTGACGATGCTGGCGGGCGCGGCGGTGCTGGCCGCCGGGGCGTGAGGGGTGAGGGGGCAGTGCTCCGGGCTCAGGACTCTGTGCGGTACATCAGGTCCACCTCGTGCGTACGGAAGCCGAGGCGCTCGTACACCGTCACCGCCGCCGTGTTGTCGGCGTCCACGTACAGCATCGCCGTGGTCAGCCCCTCCGCCGCCAGGTGCCGCAGCCCGATCGCCGTCAGCGCCTTGCCGAGTCCGCCGCCCTGCGCCTCGGGGCTGATCCCGACGACGTACACCTCGCCGAGCTGCTCCTCGGCGTGCACCTTGGTCCAGTGGAAGCCGATCAGCTCACCGTCGCGCTCCGCCAGGAAGAAGCCCTTCGGGTCGAACCACGGCTCGGCCGTACGGTCGTCCAGGTCCCGCTGCGTGAGCGCGCCCTGCTCGGGGTGGTGGGCGAAGGCGGCGGCGTTCACGGCGAGCCAGGCCGCGTCGTCCTGACCGGGGACGAACGTACGGACGGTGACCCCGGCCGGCAGCACCGGCTCGTCGATCGCCGTCGGGGTCAACGGGCGCCGGAGCTGGCGCAGTTCGCGGAAGAGCGCCAGCCCGAGCACCTGCGCCAGATGGCGGGCCGCCGCCTTGCCGCCGTGCGCCCACGCCCGCAGCCGCTTCCCGGACGCGGCCAGCAGCGCCGTCCCCAGCGCCCGGCCGTGCCCCTGTCCCCGGCGGCCGGGGCGGACGACCAGCTCGGCGGCGGGCGCCTCGATGGGGTCGGTGTCCTCCAGCTGTCCGTACCCGACGAGATCCCCCTCGACGGTCAGCAGGAAGTGCCGCACGCCCTCCCGATGCCCGCCGCGCAGCTGGAGCCGGCCCTGCTCGGAGACGGCCTGCACGCCGTCCGAGGCGGCGGCCTCCGCGAGCAGGCCGACTACGTCTTCCGCCTGTTCGGGGGTGAGCGCGTCGAGGATCTGGATCTGCCGGCCGGGCTCGCGGGCTGCTACGGCTGCTGCGTCAGTCATGCGTCCGAGGGTACGGCGATGCGGGGTGGTGGGGCGCCGGTGGTGGGGGGCGGGGCTGGGCTGCGGGTGTTGGGTGCGGGTCAGGGCGGTGTTGAGTGGGGTGGGTGGGTGGCGGGGGTTGTGGGGTTGGTGGGCCGCCCCTCCTGGTGTGAGTGTCGCGTCTCCGTGTCAGGTGTAAAGGGCGCTCCTGCGTCGCGTCGGCTGCGCCGATTTCGCTTCGCTCACC
>NZ_JBFBEZ010000059.1:0-40062 GCF_040701725.1 Streptomyces sp. NPDC093109 | reverse complement strand
CCTCGTAGCGGAGCTACTAGGGCATTTCGGCAACGCCGCGAGCGTGCGTGCCACGCCCCGCGAGCCCAGATCACAACCCCACACAGGCCCTAAGGACGGAACCCGGCGTCCGAAGGGGCGTGGGGTACGGGCCGGTCGAACACCGGCGCGCGCCCCTCCAGGAAGGCGGCGACCCCCTCCGCCGTGTCGCCCCCGGCGCGCGCCCGCTCCGCCCAGTACGCGCCCCGGTCGGTACGGCCGGCGACGAACTCCTTGGCCGCCTCCTGGGTCAGCGCCGAGCGGGTGCCGAGCACCCGGGCGAACTCCGGGACCCGCTTGTCCAGTTCCCCGGCCGGCAGCACCTCGTCCACCAGCCCGGTGCGCAGCGCCCGCTCCGCGTCGATCAACTCGGCCGAGAACAGCAGGTACTTGGCGGTCGCGGGCCCCACGAGCGAGACCAGCCGCCGCGTCGACGGCTCCGGGTAGACGATGCCGAGCCGCGCCGGGGTGACGCCGAACCGGGCGCCCTCCTCGGTGAACCGCAGATCGCAGGCCGCCGCCAACTGGCAGCCGCCGCCCACGCAGTATCCCCGTACGGCGGCGATCGTCGGCCGGGGAAAGGCCGCGAGCGCCTCCTCGGCCCGTACCGCCAGCGCCGGCGGATCCTCCCGGGAATCCGGCCCCCGCAGCGACGCGATGTCCGCGCCCGCGCAGAAGGTGTCGCCCGCGCCGGTCAGCACCAGCACCCGTACGGCCGGATCCGCCGCCAGCCGGCCGAGCAGCGCCGGCAGCTCGCGCCACATCGGCACCGTCATGGCGTTGCGCTTGGCGGGGTGGTGGATGACCACCGTCGCGATGCCGTCCGTGACGGTGTGCAGCAGTCCGGGCTCCATACGCCGGATGGTATCCCCGGGGCGGACAGCGGTCGGAGACGATCCCGTCACGCCCATTAGGCGCCAATTACCACTGACTTGTGTTCAACACCTCGGGGCGCGCCCGCCCGGTCCGCAGACTCGGGGGCATCGCACAGGGTCGAATCGAAGGTGGGTACCCCAGCATGGAGAGCCGCACGAGCGTTCCGGCCGCGGTCCGGCCGCTGCCGTACGAGGGGGTCTGGCGCTTCACCGCTCCCGCCGTCGACGTCTCCGTACCGCGGGCCCGGCACACCGTGCGCGATCTGCTGAGGCGCCGGCGCGTACCGGTCAGGGACGGCGTCGTGCGGAGTGTGCTGCTCATCGTCTCCGAGCTGGTCACCAACGCCGTACGGCACGCGGCCGTGCTCTCGCCCGAGTTCGCCGTGGAGATCGCCGTCGGCGCGGAGTGGATCCGGGTCTCCGTCGAGGACGGCCATCCCTACCGGCCCACGGCCCTGGAGACGGACCACGCGCGGACCGGCGGGCGCGGGCTGCTGCTCGTGCGCGAGCTCACCCGTGAGGCCGGCGGCGGCTGCGGTGTCGAGCACACCGCCGGCGGGGGAAAGATCGTCTGGGCCGTCCTGCCCCTCATGTGCCCGGTGGCCGTGGAGCCGCCGGGCGGGAGTGTCACCAGCCCCCGGCCGGTCCGGTGAGTTCCCTGACGGCCGGGCGCGCGGCGTCCAGCACGGTCATGAACCACGCGGAGAACGGCGCCTCGGCATGGCGTGCGGCCAGCTCGGCCGGCGTGACGAACGCGGTCTCGCCGACCTCCTCCGGGTCCGGGGCGAGCCTGGACGGCGCCAGCCCGACGAAGAGGTGGTTGTACTCCTGCTCGACCAGCCCGGACTCGGGGTCGGGGTGGTTGTAGCGCACCGTGCCCGCCTCGGCGAGCAGCGAGGGCGAGATGCCCAGCTCCTCGTGGGTGCGGCGGGCGGCGGCGGCGAACGGCGCCTCACCGGGGTACGGATGCCCGCAGCAGGTGTTCGACCAGACACCGGGGGAGTGGTACTTGCCGAGCGCGCGGCGCTGGATCAGCAGCCGTCCCCGCTGGTCGAAGAGGAAGACGGAGAACGCCCGGTGCAGCCGGCCCGGTGGCTGATGGGCGCTGAGCTTCTCGGCGGTGCCGATGGTGTTGCCGCTCTCGTCGACCAGCTCCAGCATGATCGTTTCTTGTGCGCCGTTCGACGAGCTGTTCGCCGTAGTGACTGGTGTGGTCGGCATAACCATCCTTCGCTTCGGGCCTCAGCTGCCAAGTCTGCCGTACAAAAGCCCCGTGTCCGCACTTCGGGGGCGCGGGCATGTCCGGTTCAGTGGCAGAGCCCCGCCTCGTGCTCCGCGTGGCCCCCCGGCTCCAGCTGGAACGTGCAGTGCTCGACGTCGAAGTGATGGCCGAGGCAGCCCTGGAGATCGTGGAGCATCTTCTCGTGGCCGGCCGCGTCCAGCGCGTCCTGGTCGACCACCACATGCGCGGAGAGCACCGGCATTCCCGAGGTGATCGTCCAGACATGCAGATCGTGCACGTCCGCGACCCCGGGCAGGGCCAGCATGTGTGCCCGTACCTCGTTCATGTCCACATCCTTCGGGGCCGCCTCCAGCAGCACGTCGAGCGTCTCCCGGAGCAGCTTGAGCGTACGCGGAACGATCATGAGGCCGATCACCAGGCCCGCGATCGGGTCGGCGGTCTGCCACCCGGTGGTCAGGATGATCGCGGCCGAGACCAGCACGGCGAACGAGCCGAGCGTGTCCGCGAGGACCTCCAGATAGGCGCCGCGCACATTGAGGCTCTCGCGCTGTCCGCGCATCAGCAGGGAGAGGGAGATCAGATTGGCGAGCATGCCGATGACGGCGAAGACGATGGTCAGCCCGCCCTTGGTCTCCGGCGGTGTGACGAAACGGTCGATCGCCTCGTACAGCAGGAAGCCGCCCACGCCGAGCAGCAGCAGACAGTTGGCCAGCGCGGCGAGGATCTCGGCCCGCGCGAAGCCGAAGGTTCGCTTCGTGTCGGCCGGCCTGGCCGCGAAGTGGATCGCCAGCAGCGCCATCGCCAGCCCCACCGCGTCCGTCGCCATGTGCGCCGCGTCGGCGAGCAGGGCGAGCGAGTCGGCGAGGATCCCGCCGACGATCTCGATCACCATCACGGACAGCGTGATCGACAGCGCGATCCGCAGCCGGCCGCGGTAGGCGGCCGTCGCGGTGCCCGGCGGCGGTCCCGCGTGCGTGTGTCCGTGGTTGTGCCCTGCCCCCATGAGGCGTCCTTCCCGGTCGTCCCGACGATGTCCCGACCACGCCAGATGAACACGGGTGGGGGGTATCCGGCAACACGGCACTGAACACCGTTGTCATCTGCTCTGACCTGCGGAAATGTCCGCAGGTCAGCGAGGTTCGGGCGGCGGCACGGCCCGGCCGGGAGTCGGCTCAGCCGACCGGGGCCACCGGATGGCGCAGCCGCCAGCCCTCCCAGGCCGACTCGACCATCTCGCGCATCCCGCGCCGCGCCGTCCAGTCCAGTTCCTCGGCGATCAGCCCGACCGCGGCGACCGCCCGCGCGGCGTCCCCTGGCCGCCGCGGGCCGATCACCGGCGGGGTACGGTCGCCGGTCACGTCCGCCACCAGACCGGCCAGCTCGCGGACCGAGACGCCCTCGCCGCGGCCGATGTTGACCGTGAGGTCCCCGTACTCCCCGGACGCGTCCCTCTCCGCCAGCCGGCGCGCGGCGGCGAGATGCGCCTCGGCGAGATCGGCGACATGGATGTAGTCGCGGACACAGGTGCCGTCCGGGGTCGGATAGTCGGCGCCGAAGATCGCCGGAGCCTCGCCCCGGGAGATCCGGTCGAAGAACATCGGGACGATGTTGAACACCCCGGTGTCCGACAGCTCGGGCCGGGCCGAGCCCGCCACATTGAAGTAGCGCAGACAGCCGGTGGCGACCCCGTGCGCCCGCCCGGCCGCCCGGACCAGCCACTCGCCCGCGAGCTTGGTCTCGCCGTACGGATTGATCGGCACGGCCGGGGTGCTCTCCGTGATCAACTCCACATCGGGCACGCCGTACACGGCGGCGGACGACGAGAAGAGGAAGCGCCGGACATCCGCCGCCACCACGGCCTCCAGCAGCACCGTCAGCCCGTGCAGGTTCTCCCGGTAGTACGCCAGTGGGCGCTCGACGGACTCGCCCACCCGCTTCTTCCCCGCGAGGTGCACCACCCCGGTGACCCGGTGCCCGGCGAGCGTGCGGTCGACCAGCTCCCGGTCCAGCACCGAGCCCTCGACCAGCGGGATCTCCGGCGGCAGCCGCTCGGCGAAGCCGCTCGACAGATCGTCGAGAACGACCACCCGCTCACCCGCGCCGGTCATGGACCGCGCGACATGTGCCCCGATATAACCCGCTCCGCCTGTGATCAGCCACGTCATGGGGCCACCCTAGGCGGTGTCCGGGAACGGTCAGGGTCCGTGGCCGGAGCGGACCGGGGTTTGTGGGGCCGGGGCCGATCGATGATGATGATCACCAGGTGGAGCGTGATGACGCGGCCACCCGGCGTCCGGCGGGACAACGAGCCCCGAACGGGCGGTGAACTCCCGCTTCCCGCCATCCGATAGCCTCTGCCGACGTGCCGCCGCCCGGACATCCCGGATTTCCCGGGTGCCCCGCCGCGCCCCCAGCCCTGTCAGTGCCAAGGAGTGAGTTCGTCTGTCGACCGCCATCCTCGCCGGTCCTCCGGTACCCGGATCGCCGCTCGAAGGCGATCTCCGGGCGCTGGGTTTCGACGTGCACACCGCACCGGACGCCGACGGCGCCCGGCAGCTGATCGCCTCGGCCGCCCCCGGTGAGCGGGTCGCCCTCGTCGACCCCCGCTTCGTCGGCCATGTCCACGCGCTGCGCCTGGGGCTCACCGACCCCCGGTTCCCCGCCGCCGCCGTCCCCGGCGCGCTCACCGTCCAGCCCGAGGCCAGGCCCGCGCTGCTGCGCGCCCTGACCGCCGCGGCGGACGCCGGCGACCGGCCGCAGGCCGGCGCGGACGGTCCTGGCCGGAGCGCGGCCACCGCCGTCGCCGCCCAGGCGCCGCGCACCGGATCCCCGGCCGCCGCCCTGCCCGACCGCCTCGCCGGCGCGCTCGACGCCGACGGCACCGCGGTCACCCGGCCGGAGCTGGGGTCGCTCGTCGCCGCCGTACCGGCCGACCCGGACGCCAGGACGCGCGCGGCCGACGCCGTGGCCGCCGTGGACGACGAGGCGGTACGGCTGCGCTCCGCCGTGAAGGCCCGCGACGGGTTCTTCACCACCTTCTGCATCAGCCCGTACTCCCGCTATCTCGCCCGCTGGTGCGCCCGGCGCGGACTGACCCCCAACCAGGTCACCACCGCCTCGCTCGTCACCGCGCTGATCGCGGCGGCCTGCGCGGCCACCGGCACCCGCGGCGGCTATGCCGCCGCCGGGGCGCTGCTGATCTTCTCGTTCGTCCTGGACTGCACCGACGGACAGCTCGCCCGCTACTCGCTCCAGTACTCCACGCTGGGCGCCTGGCTGGACGCCACGTTCGACCGCGCCAAGGAGTACGCGTACTACGCGGGACTCGCGCTCGGCGCGGCGCGCGGCGGCGACGACGTATGGGCGCTCGCGCTCGCCGCGATGGTCCTCCAGAGCTGCCGGCACTTCATCGACTTCTCGTTCAACGAGGCCAACGCCGACGCCGCCACCGCGGCGGCCGACGGCAAGGCCGTGGTGGGCACCCCCACCTCCGCGCTCTCCAGCCGGCTCGACAGCGTCGGCTGGACGGTCTGGGTACGCCGCATGATCGTCCTGCCGATCGGCGAGCGCTGGGCCATGATCGCCGTACTGACGGCCCTGACCACGCCCCGGATCGTCTTCTACGCCCTGCTCGCCGGCTGCGCCTTCGCCGCCTGCTACACCACCGCCGGCCGGGTGCTGCGATCGGTGACCCGCAAGGCCGTCCGCACCGACCGCGCCGCCCGCGCGCTCGCGGACCTCGCCGACTCGGGACCGCTCGCGGAGGGTGTCGGCCGGGTGCTGCGCCGCCCGGCCCGCGCGCTCCCCGGCGCGCTGCCGTTCCTGATCGCCCTCGCGGGCGGCGCCGCGCTCGTCGCCGCCGGGGCCCTCGCGCCCCTCGACGGCCCTGTGCCCCTCCTCGGTGTCCTGGTGTACGTGCTGACCTCGGGGTTCGCCGTCGCCCGCCGGATGGGCGGCGCCCTCGACTGGCTCGTCCCGCCGGTCTTCCGGGCGGCCGAGTACAGCACCGTCCTGGTCATCGGCGCCCGCGCCGACGTCCCCGGCGCCCTGCCCGCGGCGTTCGGGCTCGTGGCGGCCGTCGCCTACCATCACTACGACACGGTGTACCGCATCCGCGGCGGCGCCGGAGCCCCGCCCCGCCGGCTCGTCCTGGCGCTCGGCGGGCACGAGGGCCGTACGTTGCTGGTCGTGCTGGCCGCCGCCCTCGCCACGCGTGGACTCGACCTCCCGCCGGCCCTGACGGTCCTCGCCGTCGCCGTGGCGCTGGTCGCGCTCGTGGAGTCCATCCGGTTCTGGGTCTCCTCCGGAGCCCCCGCCGTACATGACGAAGGAGAACCCGCATGATCGGCCTCGTACTCGCCGCCGGTGCCGGACGGCGCCTGCGCCCCTACACCGACACGCTGCCCAAGGCCCTCGTGCCCGTCGACCCCGCCGGGGAGGGCACCACCACCGTCCTCGACCTCACGCTGGGCAACTTCGCCGCGGTCGGCCTGACCGAGGCCGCCATCGTCGTCGGCTACCGCAAGGAGGCCGTGTACGCGCGCAAGGCCGCCCTGGAGGAGACGTACGGGCTGAAGCTCACCCTGATCGACAACGACAAGGCCGAGGAGTGGAACAACGCCTACTCCCTCTGGTGCGCCCGCGATGTCCTCGCCCGGGGCGTGATCCTCGCCAACGGCGACACCGTGCACCCCGTCTCCGTCGAGAAGGACCTGCTCGCCGCGCGCGGCGAGGGCCGCCGGATCATCCTCGCCCTCGACACGGTGAAGCACCTCGCCGACGAGGAGATGAAGGTCATCACCGACGGCGCCGGACGCGTCGCCCGCATCACCAAGCTGATGGACCCGGACACCGCCACCGGCGAGTACATCGGGGTCACCCTGATCGAGCCCGAGGCCGCCGCCGACCTCGCCGACGCGCTGCGGACCACCTTCGAGCGCGACCCCGACCTCTACTACGAGGACGGCTACCAGGAGCTGATCGACCGCGGCCTCACCATCGACGTGACGCCCGTGGGCGACATCCCCTGGGTCGAGATCGACAACCACGCCGACCTCGCGAAGGGCCGGGAGATCGCGTGCCAGTACTGACCCGGCTGATCCCCTCGCCGGTCGTCGTCGACATCAGGACCGGCGCCATGGACGGTCTCGCGGGGCTCCTCGCGGACCAGCGGATCTCCAACTCCGGCCGGCTCGCGATCGCCATCAGCGACGGCTCGGGCCGGGCCCTGCGCGACCGGCTCGGTCCCGTGCTCCCCGACGCCGACTGGTGCGGCGTCGCCGACGGCACGATCGACTCGGCCGTCAAGCTCGCCGACGACATCAAGGGCAAGCGGTACGACGCGGTGGTCGGCCTCGGCGGCGGCAAGATCATCGACGTGGCCAAGTACGCCGCCGCCCGGGTCGGGCTGCCGATGGTGGCCGTCGCCACCAACCTCTCGCACGACGGCATCTGTTCGCCGGTCTCCATCCTCGACAACGACAACGGCCGCGGCTCGTACGGCGTTCCGACGCCCATCGCGATGGTCGTCGACCTCGACGTGATCAGGGACGCCCCGCCGCGCTTCGTACGCTCCGGGATCGGGGACGCCGTCTCCAACATCTCGGCCATCGCCGACTGGGAGCTGTCGCACCGGATCAACGGCGAGTCCGTCGACGGGCTCGCCGCCGCCATGGCCCGTACCGCCGGCGAGGCCGTGCTGCGCCATCCCGGCGGCGTCGGCGACGACGAGTTCCTCATCGTCCTCGCCGAGGCGCTCGTCCTCTCCGGCATCGCCATGTCGATCAGCGGTGACACCCGCCCCTCGTCCGGCGCCTGCCACGAGATCAGCCACGCCTTCGACCTGCTCCACCCCCGGCGCGCCGCGCTCCACGGCGAACAGGTCGGCCTCGGCGCGGCCTTCGCCATGCATCTGCGCGGCGCCCGCAAGGAGTCACAGTTGTTCACCGAGGTCCTGCGCCGGCACGGACTGCCGGTGCTGCCCCAGGAGATCGGCTTCACGCCCGACGAGTTCGTCCAGGCCGTCGCCTACGCGCCGCAGACCCGTCCCGGCCGCTTCACCATCCTGGAACACCTCGACCTGTCCACCGACCAGATCAGGGACGCGTACGCCGACTATGCCAAGACCATCAGTAGCTGAACTCCGCCCGGTCGTACACCCGGTGGGAGTGAAGGACCGGCGCAGCGGTGAGCACTGGGCCGGGCGCCTGTACATGCGGGAGATCTCGCTGCGTGTCGACCGGTACCTGGTGAACACGCGGGTCACGCCCAACCAGCTGACGTACGTGATGACCGTCGCCGGTGCCCTCGCCGCCCCCGCCCTCCTGGTGCCGGGCATCACGGGCCCGCTGCTCGCCGTGGTGGCCGTCCAGCTCTATCTGCTGCTGGACTGCGTCGACGGGGAGATCGCCCGCTGGAAGAAGCAGTACTCGATGACCGGGGTGTACCTGGACCGGGTCGCCGCTTACCTGTGCGACGCCGCCGTTCTGGTCGGCTTCGGGCTGCGGGGCGCCGACCTGTGGGGCACCGGCCGGATCGACTGGCTGTGGGCCTTCCTCGGTACGCTCGCCGCCCTCGGCGCCATCCTGGTCAAGGCCGAGACCGACCTGGTCGGCGTCGCCCGTCATCAGCAGGGGCTCGCCCCGGTCAAGGAGTCGGCCTCCGAGCCGCGCTCGTCCGGTATGGCGCTGGCCCGCAGGGCCGCCGGGGCGCTCAAGTTCCACCGGCTCATCCTCGGTATCGAGGCGTCCCTGCTGATCCTTCTCCTGGCGATCGTGGACTCGGTCAGGGGCGACCTGTACTTCACCCGCCTCGGCATCGCGGTCCTCGCCGGGATCGCGCTCCTCCAGACGCTCCTGCACCTGGTCTCCATCCTGGCGTCCAGCAGGCTGAAGTGAGCGACGCGCGGTCAGGACCGACCCTGGGCGCGGTGATCATCACCATGGGGGAGCGCCCGGTCGAGCTGCGGGCGCTGCTCGACTCGGTCGCCCGGCAGGACGGCGACCCGATCGAGACCGTCGTGGTCGGCAACGGCGCCCCCGTGGGCGCCGTCCCGGCCGGGGTGCGGACCGTCGAGCTGCCCGAGAACCTGGGCATCCCCGGCGGCCGGAACGTCGGCATCGAGGCGTTCGGCGAGGCCGGCCGCGAGGTGGACGTACTGCTCTTCCTCGACGACGACGGGCTGCTGGAGCGGACGGACACCGCCGAGCTGGTCCGCGCCGCGTTCGCCGGCGATCCCGCCCTCGGCATCGTCGGCTTCCGGATCGCCGACCCGGAGACCGGACTCACCCAGCGCCGCCACGTGCCCCGGCTGCGCGCCGCGGACCCGCTGCGGTCGTCCCGGGTGACGACGTTCCTCGGCGGGGCCAACGCCGTACGGACGAAGGTCATCGCCGACGTCGGGCCGCTGCCCGGCGACTTCTTCTACGCGCACGAGGAGACCGACCTCGCCTGGCGCGCGCTGGACGCCGGCTGGATGATCGACTACCGCGCCGACATGGTGCTGCTGCACCCCACCATGCCGCCGTCCCGGCACGCGGTCTACCACCGCATGGTCGCCAGGAACCGGGTCTGGCTGGCCCGCCGCAATCTGCCGGCGCCCCTTGTCCCCGTCTACCTCGGGGTGTGGCTGCTGCTCACCCTGGTCCGGCGGCCCTCCGTACCGGCGCTGAAGGCGTGGTTCGGCGGGTTCAGGGAAGGCTGGGCGACGCCGTGCGGACCGCGCCGTCCCATGAAGTGGCGTACGGTGTGGCGGCTGACCCGGTTGGGACGACCACCCGTCATCTGACAAGCTCGCATCGCTTCTGAGAGCATCGGGCGTACTCCCCCCAGGGGCACGGTTTCCGTACCCCCCTGCCCGACCGGCTGCGCATCTTGAACACGAAAGTTTCAACTTGTGAGTGACACAACCCAAGAGGGTGCGATCGCTGTGAGCGCCCCCCCTTCGCCCGACGACGGTCTGTCCCCGGCGGAGCTCGCCGCCAAGTACGGGCTGGCGGTGAGCGGTGCCCGGCCCGGACTGCGGGACTACGTCAGCCGGCTGTGGGGCAGGCGCCACTTCATTCTGGCGTTCTCCCAGGCGAAGCTCACGGCCCAGTACAGCCAGGCGAAGCTCGGGCAGCTCTGGCAGGTGGCGACGCCGCTGCTGAACGCCCTTGTCTACTACCTGATCTTCGGACTGATTCTCGGTACCAGGAAGGGTTTCTCGCAGGAAGTCTTCATCCCCTTCCTCGTCACCGGCGTCTTCGTCTTCACCTTCACGCAGAACTCGGTGATGGCGGGCGTCCGCGCGATCTCCGGGAACCTGGGACTGGTCAGGGCCCTGCACTTCCCCCGGGCCTCGCTGCCGGTCTCGTTCGCGCTGCAGCAGCTCCAGCAGCTGATGTTCTCGATGATCGTGCTGATCGTGGTGGCCGTCTCCTTCGGCAGCTACCCGCGGCTGACCTGGGTGCTGGTGCTGCCCGCGCTGGCGCTCCAGTTCCTCTTCAACACCGGGCTCGCGCTGATCATGGCGCGGCTGGGCAGCAAGACCCCCGACCTCGCCCAGCTGATGCCCTTCATCATGCGGACGTGGATGTACGCGTCCGGCGTGATGTTCTCCATCCCCGTCATGCTGGAGGGCAAGCCCTCCTGGATCGCGGACGTCCTTCAGTACAACCCGGCCGCGATCTACATGGATCTCGTCCGGTACGCGCTGATCGACGGGTACGGAGCGGAGAACCTGCCCGCGCACGTCTGGGCGGTCGCGCTGCTGTGGGCCGTGCTGCTGAGCGTGGCCGGTTTCGTGTACTTCTGGAAGGCTGAGGAGCGGTACGGCCGTGGCTGAGGAGCAGAAGCAGGGACGGATCCCCACCGTCATCGCCGACGACGTGCACATCGTGTACCGCGTCAACACCGGGGGCAGTGCCAGGGGCAGCGCGACCGCGGCCCTGAGCCGCATACTCCGCCGCGAGAAGACCGAGTCGGCGCGCGGCGTCCGCAAGGTGCACGCCGTCCGGGGGGTCAGCTTCACCGCGTACCGCGGCGAGGCGATCGGACTGATCGGCACCAACGGCTCGGGCAAGTCGACGCTGCTGCGCGCCATCGCCGGGCTGCTGCCCGCCGAGAGCGGCAAGGTCTACACCGACGGCCAGCCCTCGCTGCTGGGCGTCAACGCGGCCCTGATGAACGACCTGACCGGTGAGCGCAATGTCATCCTCGGCGGTCTCGCCATGGGCATGACGCGCGAACAGATCCGTGACCGGTACCAGTCGATCGTCGACTTCTCCGGCATCAACGAGAAGGGCGACTTCATCACCCTCCCGATGCGGACGTACTCCTCCGGCATGGCTGCCCGGCTCCGGTTCTCCATCGCCGCGGCCAAGGACCACGACGTGCTGATGATCGACGAGGCGCTCGCCACCGGCGACCGCAGGTTCCAGATCCGCTCCGAGCAGCGGATCCGCGAGCTGCGCAAGGAGGCCGGCACGGTCTTCCTGGTCAGCCACAGCAACAAGTCGATCAGGGACACCTGCGACCGGGTGCTCTGGCTGGAGAAGGGCGAGCTGCTGATGGACGGCCCGACCGACGAGGTCATCAAGGCGTACGAGAAGGAGACCGGCAAGTAGCCGGTTCCCGGAGCGGACGTGCGGCCCCCGCCGGAGCGGCTCCGGCGGGGGCCGGGCCGTGCGGGGGCGGGCCGGGGGCCCCGGGGGTCATGTCTGGGCCAAGTCCATTGCGCCCGGGGAAGGTTGGGGGACATTGCGACGCTCTTGTAACGCGCCCCACACCCCGGCGTGTTCCCCTTGGCCGTACAACGTAAGCTGGGCCGGGCCGATTCACGGCAAGTGGGGCCAATACCCGCAGGGCCGAGCGGCCCGCCGAGCGGCCTCCGGTACTCGGTGTGACGGGCGGCGTGTCCGAAATGGGATGTATTGAGTCGGCAGTGTAGAACGGGAGATGTGACGGCAATGACGGAAGATCTCCAGCTCCGCGAGAGTTCCGCCGTCCCCGTACCGGGCCGTTCGCGGTGACGGCCACCCCTCGGGCGCGTCCCGACTCCTCCTCGCGCACCACCCTGGACAAGGCCGCCGACGAGAACTTCCCGGTGGCCCCGTTCTTCCTGCCGCGCGCCTGGCGCGACGACCTGATGGCCGTGTACGGCTTCGCCCGGCTCGTCGACGACATCGGCGACGGCGACCTGGCCCCCGGCGGCGCGGACGCCCGCCACCTCGGCGTCGAGCTCGCGCGCGCCGACGACCGGGTGGCGCTGCTCGACGCCTTCGAGGCCGACCTGCGGCGCGTCTTCGCCACGGAAGGACCGGAGCCCCGGCACCCGCTGCTGCGCGGCCTGATCCCGACCGTACGGCGCCGCTCGCTCACCCCGGAACCCTTCCTCGGACTGGTCGCGGCCAACCGCCAGGACCAGCTGGTCCGGCGGTACGAGACCTACGACGACCTGCTCGCCTACTGCGAGCTGTCCGCCAACCCGGTCGGCCGGCTCGTCCTCGGCATCACCGGCACCGCGACCCCCGAGCGGATCCGCCGCTCCGACGCCGTCTGTACGGCGCTCCAGATCGTCGAGCACCTCCAGGACGTGACCGAGGACCTCGGCCGCGACCGCGTCTATCTGCCCGCCGAGGACATGAAGCGCTTCCGTGTCACCGAGGCGGATCTGTCCGCCCCGACCGGGAACGCGTCGGTGCGCACCCTCATCGCTTACGAGGCCGAACGGGCCCGGCTGCTGCTCGCCGAAGGGGCGCCCCTGGTGGGCAGCGTCCACGGCAGGCTCCGGCTGCTGCTCGCCGGATTCGTCGCCGGAGGGCGCGCCGCCCTCGTCTCGATCGCGGCCGCCGGGCACGATGTGCTGCCCGGGCCGCCCAAACCCACCAAGCCGCGTCTGCTGCGCGAAGTGGGAGCTGTCCTGCGAAGTGCGCACAGAGAGGGGTGAGCCGGAACGTGGAGGGACAGACGCCCATGTCCGCGCCGGTACTGGCGGCCTACAGCTACTGCGAGGCCGTCACCGGACAGCAGGCCCGTAATTTCGCCTACGGCATCAGACTGCTGCCGACCGACAAGCGGCAGGCCTTGTCCGCGATGTACGCCCTCGCCCGCCGGGTGGACGACATCGGTGACGGCACGCTGGCGCCGGAGACCAAGCAGGCGCGGCTCGACGACACCCGCGCCCTGCTGGACCGAGTCCGCGCGGGCGAGGTCGACGAGTACGACACCGACCCGGTCGCGGTCGCGCTCGCGGACGCCGTCCGGCGCTTCCCGATCCCGCTCGGCGGACTCGACGAGCTGATCGACGGCGTCCTGATGGACGTGCGCGGCGACACCTACGAGACCTGGGACGACCTGAAGGTCTACTGCCGGTGTGTCGCGGGCGCCGTGGGCCGGGTGTCGCTCGGTGTGTTCGGCACGGTGGAGGGCGCGCCGGGCGCCGAGCGCGCCGCCGAGTACGCCGACACGCTGGGGCTCGCCCTCCAGCTGACCAACATCCTCAGGGACGTGCGCGAGGACGCGGGCAACGGGCGGACGTATCTGCCCGCCGACGACCTCGCCAAGTTCGGCTGCTCCGCCGGGTTCCGGAGCGCCACCCCGCCGCCCGGCGCCGACTTCGCCGGGCTGGTGCACTTCGAGGTACGGCGCGCCCGCGCGCTGTTCGCCGAGGGGCTGCGGCTGCTGCCCCTGCTGGACCGGCGCAGCGGTGCCTGTACGGCCGCCATGGCGGGGATCTACCGGCGGCTGCTGGACCGTATCGAGCGCGACCCGGAGGCCGTGCTGCGCGGCCGGGTCTCGCTGCCGGGGCACGAGAAGGCGTATGTCGCGGTGCGCGGGCTGTCCGGACTCGACGCCCGGCACATCTCGCGGCAGAGCGTCAGGAGGCGCGGCTGATGCGGTACCGCGCGCGGGGCGCGGAGGGCCTGTCCGTCACCGGACGCTCCTTCCGCCCCCTTTCGAACGTATGCGCCCATCGATTTCGCTCAACCCCTCGTTCGAATGACGCGTCCCTGACTACGACGGCCGTAGGAGGGAACGTATGAGGTCGACCGAGGACGGCACACGGGCCCACCACGCGGTCGTGGTCGGCGCTGGGCTCGCCGGGATCACCGCCGCCCTTCAGCTCGCCGACGCGGGGGTGCGGGTGACGCTCGTGGAAGGACGGCCCAGGCTCGGCGGACTCGCGTTCTCCTTCCGGCGCGGGGACCTCGTCGTCGACAACGGCCAGCACGTCTATCTGCGCTGCTGCACCGCCTACCGGTGGTTCCTCGACCGGGTCGACGGCGCCGCGCTCGCGCCGCTCCAGGACCGGCTGGACGTCCCCGTGGTCGACCTCGACGCGCCCGTCGGCCGCCGGCTCGGCCGGATCCGCCGCACCGGGCTGCCCGTACCGCTGCATCTGGCGCGGGGGCTCGCCACGTACCCGCACCTCTCCCTGGCCGAACGCGCCTCCGTCGGCCGCGCCGCGCTCGCGCTCCAGCGGCTCGACCTCGGCGATCCCGCCCTGGACGACACCGACTTCGCCAGCTGGCTCCGTCGGCACGGACAGTCCGACCGCACCATCGAGGCGCTCTGGGACCTCGTCGGCGTGGCCACCCTCAACGCCACCGCGCCGCACGCCTCCCTCGCGCTCGCCGCGACGGTCTTCAGGACCGGACTGCTCTCCGAGCCCGGCGCCGCCGACATCGGCTGGGCCCGCGTCCCGCTCGGCGACCTGCACGACACACTGGCCCGCAAGGCGCTGGACTCCGCCGGCGTACGGACCGAGCTGCGCACCCGCGTCCACTCCGTCACCCGCGCCCCCGAGGGCGGCGGCTGGCACGTGGACGTGGACGGCGAGCGCCTCGACGCCGACGCCGTCGTGCTCGCCGTACCCCAGCGCGAGACCCACGACCTGCTGCCCGCGGGCGCGCTCGACCACCCGGAACGGCTGCGGGAGATCGGCACCGCGCCGATCCTCAACATCCATGTCGTCTACGACCGTCCGGTCCTGCGCCGCCCGTTCTTCGCCGCGCTCGGCACCCCCGTCCAGTGGGTCTTCGACCGTACCGACGCCTCCGGACTGAAGGAGGGCCAGTACCTGGCGCTCTCCCAGTCGGACGCCGCCGACGAGATCGACGCCCCCGTCTCGGAGCTGCGCGCCCGCTACCTTCCCGAACTCGAACGCCTGCTGCCCCCCGTCAGGGACGCGGAGGTACGGGACTTCTTCGTCACCCGGGAGCGGACAGCGACGTTCGCTCCCACCCCCGGCGTGGACCGGCTGCGGCCCGCCGCCCGTACCCGCGCCCCCGGCCTCTTCCTGGCCGGCGCATGGACCGCCACCGGCTGGCCCGCGACCATGGAGGGCGCTGTGCGCAGCGGCTTCAGCGCCGCCGGCGCGGCCCTCTCCGCACTCGGACGCCGCCACGAACACCCCTTGGAGGAGGCGGCATGAGCCCGAGTACCGCACCAACGAGTACTGGAACAAGAGGAGAGACCGTGCCGACCGTGCCCCCGGCCAACCCGGCTGTCGACACCGCGGACGTCTACGCGCTGCTGGAACGCGGCAGAGCCCTGTCCACACCGGTGCTGCGCGCCGCCGTCGACCGGCTCGCCCCGCCCATGGACACCGTCGCGGCCTACCACTTCGGCTGGATCGACGCCGACGGCCGGCCCGCCGACGGCGACGGCGGCAAGGCGGTGCGCCCGGCGCTCGCGCTGCTCTCCGCCGAAGCGGCCGGAGCGCCCCCGGAGACGGGCATCCCCGGCGCCGTCGCCGTGGAGCTCGTCCACAACTTCTCGCTGCTGCACGACGACCTGATGGACGGCGACGAGCAGCGCCGTCACCGCGACACCGTCTGGAAGGTGCACGGCCCCGCCCAGGCCATCCTGGTCGGCGACGCGCTCTTCGCCCTCGCCAACGAGCTGCTGCTGGAGATCGGCACCGTCGAGGCGGGCCGGGCCACCCGCCGGCTGACCACCGCCACCCGCAAGCTGATCGACGGTCAGGCCCAGGACATCTCCTACGAGCACCGCGAGCGGGTCACCGTCGAGGAGTGCCTGGAGATGGAGGGCAACAAGACCGGTGCCCTGCTGGCCTGCGCGGTCTCCATCGGCGCGGTCCTCGGCGGCGCCGACGACCGGACGGCCGACACGCTGGAGGCGTACGGGCACCACCTCGGTCTCGCCTTCCAGGCCGTCGACGATCTGCTCGGCATCTGGGGCGATCCCGAGGCCACCGGCAAGCAGACCTGGAGCGATCTGCGTCAGCGCAAGAAGTCCCTGCCGGTCGTCGCCGCGCTCGCCGCCGGCGGTCCGGCGTCGCGTCGGCTCGGCGAACTGCTCGCCGCCGATGCGAAAAGCAATGATTTCGAGACCTTTTCCGAGGAAGAGTTCGCCACCCGCGCGGCGTTGATCGAGGAAGCTGGTGGCCGCGAGTGGACCTCTCAGGAGGCCCGCAGGCAGCACGCGGTCGCCATCGAGGCTCTGGATGGTGTGGACATGCCGGAAAAGGTCAGGGCGCAGCTCGTCGCGCTCGCCGACTTCGTCGTCGTACGGAAGAGATGATCACGATTCACTTATGCCTTCCTTCTGGGTGATGACCCCCATATCCCGAGCAGTCGCCGTCCGCCGCCCCTAACCAGCGCCGGACGACGGAGACCCCAGCACAGCAGAAGCACACCACTGCACGAAGGGGAAGCCATGACAGCGACGACCGACGGAAGCACCGGGGCCGTGGGACCCCGCGCACCCTCGGGCAACGGAACGACCGATACCGCGCAGCTCGCCGAGGGCGGTGACCTCCGGGTCGCCGCCGAGCGGGCCACCGCACGGTCCGTCGAGCATCTGCTCGGCAGGCAGGACGCCCAGGGCTGGTGGAAGGGCGACCTGGCCACCAATGTGACGATGGACGCCGAGGATCTGCTGCTCCGTCAGTTCCTCGGGATCCAGGACCCCCGCACCACCCACGCCGCGGGCCTCTTCATCCGGGGCGAGCAGCGCTCCGACGGCACCTGGGCCACGTTCTACGGCGGCCCCCCGGACCTCTCCGCCACCGTCGAGGCGTATGTGGCGCTCCGGCTGGCCGGGGACCGGCCCGACGACCCGCACATGGCGCGCGCCGCCCAGTGGGTGCGTAGCCGGGGCGGCATCGCCGCCAGCCGGGTCTTCACCCGGGTCTGGCTGGCGCTCTTCGGCTGGTGGAAGTGGGACGACCTGCCCGAACTCCCGCCCGAACTGGTCTTCCTGCCCAAGTGGTTCCCGCTCAACATCTACGACTTCGGCTGCTGGGCCCGGCAGACCATCGTGCCGCTCACCATCGTCTCGGCGAAACGGCCCGTACGGCCCGCGCCCTTCCCCCTCGACGAACTCCACGCGGGCCCCGTCGCCGGCGGGACCGCCCTCGCGCCCGTGGCCAGCTGGGACGGTGTCTTCCAGCGCCTCGACAAGGCCCTGCACCTCTACCACAGAGTCGCCCCGCGCAGACTCCGCCGCACCGCCATGAACGCCGCCGCGCGGTGGATCATCGAGCGCCAGGAGAACGACGGCTGCTGGGGCGGGATCCAGCCGCCCGCCGTCTACTCCGTGATGGCCCTGCATCTGCTCGGCTACGACCTCGACCACCCGATCATGCGCGCCGGACTCGAATCGCTCGACCGGTTCGCCGTCTGGCGCGAGGACGGCGCCCGGATGATCGAGGCGTGCCAGTCGCCGGTCTGGGACACCTGCCTCGCGACCATCGCCCTCGCCGACGCCGGGCTGAGCCCCGACCATCCGGCGCTGGTCAAGGCCGCCGACTGGATGATCGGCGAGCAGATCGTCCGCCCCGGCGACTGGGCCGTACGCCGGCCCGGACTCACCCCCGGCGGCTGGGCGTTCGAGTTCCACAACGACAACTACCCCGACATCGACGACACCGCCGAGGTGATCCTCGCGCTGCGCAGGGTCGGCCACCCCGACCCCGAGCGGCTCGACGCGGCCATCGAGCGCGGCGCCCGGTGGAACCTGGGCATGCAGTCGCGGAACGGGGCCTGGGGCGCCTTCGACGCCGACAACACCAGCCCCTTCCCCAACCGGCTGCCGTTCTGCGACTTCGGCGAGGTCATCGACCCGCCCTCCGCCGATGTCACCGCGCACGTCGTCGAGATGCTCGCCTACGAGGGCAGGGCCCACCACCCGGTCACCCGGCGCGGAGTCGAGTGGCTCCTCGCGGAACAGGAGACCTTCGGCGGCTGGTTCGGCCGCTGGGGCGTCAACTACGTGTACGGGACGGGGGCGGTGGTGCCCGCGCTCACCGCCGCCGGACTGCCGCCCGCCCACCCCGCGATCCGCCGCGCCGTCAGCTGGCTCGAATCCGTCCAGAACGAGGACGGCGGCTGGGGCGAGGACCTGCGCTCGTACCGCGAGGAGGACTGGATCGGACACGGCGCCACCACCGCCTCGCAGACCGCCTGGGCGCTGCTCGCGCTCCTCGCCGCCGGGGAACGGGAGAGCAAGTCCGTCGAGCGGGGCGTCGCCTGGCTCGCCGAGACCCAGTGCGAGGACGGCTCCTGGGACGAGCCGTACTTCACCGGCACCGGCTTCCCCTGGGACTTCTCCATCAACTACCACCTGTACCGGCAGGTCTTCCCGCTCACGGCGCTCGGCCGGTACGTCCACGGAGAGCCCAAGGCCCTCACCGCCCTCGCCGGCACGCGCAAGGGCAGCTGATGGAACGGTCCCCGGGGCCGTCTCCTCGCCCCGGCGCCTCCGGTCCGGCCGTACCGCTGCTGATCGCCTGCGCGCTCGGCATCGAACGCTTCGCGCTGCGCGCCGCCCCGCGCGGCGGCCGGGCCGGGGCGGCGGGGCCGGTCACCCTGCTCCGTACCGGCATGGGCCCCGCCAACGCCGAGCGCGCCGTGGCACGCGCGCTCGCGGAGCCCCGGCACCGGGACGCGGCCGTCCTCGCGTCCGGGTTCTGCGCCGGGCTCGCCCCGGGGATGAACCCCGGCGATCTGATCGTCGCCGAGGAGACCCGCGGCCCGGACGCCACCACCCCCTGCACGGGCGTAGGGGCCCTGGTCGACGCCCTGGTCAGGGCCGTACCCGGGCATACGGTCCACACCGGCCCGCTGACCGGATCCGACCATGTGGTGCGCGGCCGGGAGCGGGCCGAGCTGCGGACCACCGGGGCGCTCGCGGTGGACATGGAGTCCGCCGCCACGCTCCGCGGCGCCCTGCTGTCCGGCCCCCGCCCGGTTGCGGCCGTCCGGGTGATCGTGGACGCTCCGGAGCATGAGCTGGTCCGTATTGGCACGGTACGCGGTGGAATATCGGCCTTCCGTGTTCTCCGTGCCGTCCTTCCCGCTTTTCATGAATGGCACCGTTCTTTGCTGCTCCCCAGGAGGTGAGCTAGATGGCCATGCCACTTCGTCAGACCATCAGGGTCGGGACGTACCTCTTCGAACAGAAGCTGCGCAAGCGGGAGAAGTTTCCGCTCATCGTCGAGCTGGAACCCCTCTTCGCCTGCAACCTCGCCTGTGAGGGATGCGGGAAGATCCAGCACCCCGCCGGAGTGCTGAAGCAGCGCATGCCCGTCGCCCAGGCCGTCGGGGCGGTGCTGGAGTCCGGCGCGCCGATGGTCTCCATCGCCGGCGGCGAGCCCCTGATGCACCCGCAGATCGACGAGATCGTCCGCCAGCTGGTGGCCAGGAGGAAGTACGTCTTCCTCTGCACCAACGCGATGCTGATGCGCAAGAAGCTCGACAAGTTCACGCCCTCGCGGTACTTCGCCTTCGCGGTGCACATCGACGGGCTGCGCGAGCGGCACGACGAATCCGTCGCGAAGGAGGGCGTGTTCGACGAGGCGGTGGCGGCGATCAAGGAGGCCAAGCGCCGCGGCTTCCGGGTCACCACCAACTCCACCTTCTTCAACACCGACACCCCGCAGACGATCATCGAGGTACTCAACTACCTCAATGACGAGCTGAAGGTGGACGAGATGATGATCTCGCCCGCCTACGCCTACGAGAAGGCGCCCGACCAGGAGCACTTCCTCGGGGTCGAGCAGACCAGGGAACTCTTCAGGAAGGCCTTCTCCGGCGGCAACCGGGCGCGCTGGCGGCTGAACCACTCGCCCCTCTTCCTGGACTTCCTCGAAGGCAAGGCCGACTTCCCCTGCACGGCCTGGGCCATCCCCAACTACTCGCTCTTCGGCTGGCAGCGCCCCTGCTATCTGATGAGCGACGGGTATGTGCCGACGTACCGTCAGCTCATCGAGGAGACCGACTGGAGCAAGTACGGCCGCGGCAAGGACCCGCGCTGCGCCAACTGCATGGCGCACTGCGGCTACGAACCGACCGCAGTCCTCGCCACCATGGGCTCGCTGAAGGAGTCCCTGCGGGCGGCTCGCGAGACGGTCGTCGGGACGCGGTGACGACCGGTATGACCACGGGTGAGCCGGTGGCGCCGGAGTGCTGGGCGCCACCGGCCGGTTCCGTGCCCGGTTCCGTATCCGGTCCCAAGGAGGCCATGGCATGACCACCGAACCCAAGGGCTTCGACCTGGGCAAGCTCCTCGCCGAGCGGAGCGCCGAGCGCTACGAGCTGCACACCCGGCATCTCAACCACCAGCTCCCGCGCATGCTGCGCACCATCGGCTTCGACCGCGTCTACGAACGGGCCGAGGGCGCCTACTTCTGGGACGACAAGGGCGACGACTACCTGGACATGCTCGCCGGCTTCGGCGTGATGGGCCTCGGCCGGCACCATCCCGTCGTACGCAAGGCGCTCCACGACGTCCTCGACGCCTCCCTCGCCGATCTCACCCGCTTCGACTGCCAGCCGCTGCCCGGACTGCTCGCCGAGCGGCTCCTCGCCCACAGCCCGCACCTCGACCGGGTGTTCTTCGGCAACAGCGGTACGGAGGCGGTCGAGACCGCGCTCAAGTTCGCCCGGTACGCCACCGGGAAGCCGCGGATCCTCTACTGCCCGCACGCCTTCCACGGACTGACCACCGGCTCCCTCTCCGTCAACGGCGAGGACGGCTTCCGCGACGGATTCGCCCCCCTGCTGCCCGACACCGCCGTCCCGCTCGGTGATCTCGACGCGCTGGAACGGGAGCTGCGCCGCGGAGACGTGGCCGGATTCGTGGTCGAGCCGATCCAGGGCAAGGGCGTCCACGCGGCCCCGCCCGGCTTCCTGCGCGCCGCGCAGGAGCTGCTGCACCGCCACGGAGCGCTGCTCATCGCCGACGAGGTGCAGACCGGCCTCGGCAGGACCGGCGACTTCTACGCGTACCAGCACGAGGACGGCGTCGAACCGGACCTGGTCTGTGTGGCCAAGGCGCTCTCCGGCGGCTACGTACCCGTAGGCGCGACCCTCGGCAAGGACTGGATCTTCAAGAAGGTCTACTCCTCGATGGACCGTGTCCTGGTCCACTCGGCGAGCTTCGGCTCGAACGCCCAGGCCATGGCGGCCGGCCTGGCCGTCCTCTCGGTGATGGCGGACGAGGAGATCGTCGCCAACGCGCGGGCCACCGGCGATCTGCTCAGGACCCGGCTGGCGGCGCTCGTCGACCGGTACGAGCTGCTGTCCGAGGTGCGCGGCCGGGGCCTGATGATCGGCATCGAGTTCGGCCGGCCGCGGTCGGTGAAGCTGCGCGGGCGCTGGACGATGCTCCAGGCCGCCCGCAAGGGGCTCTTCGCGCAGATGGTGGTCGTACCGCTGCTCCAGAAGCACCGCATCCTCACCCAGGTCTCGGGCGACCGGCTGGAAGTGATCAAGCTGATTCCGCCGCTGACCATCGGTGAGGCGGAGGTCGACCGCTTTGTGACGGCCTTCACCGCCGTCATGGACGACGCCCACAGCGGCGGTGGACTCATGTGGGACTTCGGGCGGACCCTGGTGAAACAGGCCGTCGCCCACCGGTAGGGTTTTTGCCTCAGGGGCAAGAAATTTGCCTCTGAGGAAAGATGCTGGCGCAATGGGAGGCATGAGCACACCTCCCGCCGGAGAGGCGGCCGGCGAACTGCCCGAACAGCTCCCCGATGTCGCGCCCCGGCTGCGCGAGCTGCGCCGCGGCCGGCACCTCACCCTGGAGGCCGCGGCCCGCCGGGCGGGGCTGTCCCCCGCGCATCTCTCCCGGCTGGAGACGGGGCGCAGGCAGCCGTCGCTGCCCATGCTGCTCGGCCTGGCCCGTATCTACGGTACGACCGTCTCCGAACTGCTCGGGGAGGTGCCGCCGGAGCGCGACCCCATCATCCGGGCCGGCCGGCCTGCGCCCGCGGAGGCCGACGGCTGGACGTACCACCAGGCCGGCAGCCCCGGCCGGGCGATGCAGCCGCTCCGCCTCCAGGTGCCGTACGGGGCGCAGGGGGACCTCGTCCGCGTCCACCCGGGGGAGGAGTGGCTCTATGTCCTCGACGGGCGGCTGCGGCTCTACCTCGGCGACACCGCGCATGTGCTCGCCGCCGGGGACAGCGCGCACTTCGATTCGCTCACCCCGCACCGGATCGCCGCGGCCGGTCCCGGGGGGACCGAGCTGCTCTTCGTCCACACCCTGCTGCAGAGTTCCGCCGCCGAGCTGTGCCTCGGCGGCGGAACCCACCGCCGCTGACCCGCCGAGAGAGGCCCGCCGCCATGCCGGAGACAGAGAAGCCCGTACCCGCCGCCGATCCCGGGGCCCCCGCCGTCGCGGCCGGACCCGCGGCCGGACCCGCGGCCCGGCCGGAACGGATCATGGACGAGGAGAAGAAGTTCCCCCGGGGGCTGGTCATCCGGCTCTTCGCCTATCTGGTGGCGGGCCATCTCTTCGCCGCGTTCCTCTACCTGCTCTTCGAGATGGGCGGCAAGGGATAACCGTGCGGCGTCAGCCGTTGCCGTCGTCGAGGAGCCGGTCGCGCAGCCGGTCGCGGGTCTCGGGGGCGAGTCCGAGCCCCTCGGAGAGATAGCGGTCGGTGGTGCCCCAGGTGTTCGTGATGCTCTCGAAGGCCGCCGCCAGGTAGGCGGGGCGCGCGTCGAAGAGCGGGCTGAGCAGCTCCATCACCTCGGCGGACTCCTCGGCCGCCGAGCCGTCGCCGCGGCGGACCCGGTAGCGGCGGTGCGGATCGTTCGACTTGAGGTAGTCGGCCTCGATCGCGTCGGGCTCGACCCCGACCGCGAGCAGGGCGACCGCGACGGAGAGCCCAGCGCGGTCCTTGCCCGCCGCGCAGTGCATCAGCGCCGGGACGCTGTCCTCGGCGAGTGCGTGCAGCACCCGGCTGTGCTCGGTGGTGCGCTCCGTGATGATCGTCCGGTACGAGCCGATCATCCGGGCCGCCCCCCTGTCGTCCGAGAGGAGCGAGCGCAGCTGACCGAGATCGCCGTCCCGCACCATCCGCCAGAACTCGGCGCCGTCGGCCGGGTCGGAGAGCGGGATGTTCACCTGCCGGACGCCGGGCAGTGCCACGTCCTCGCCGTCCAGTTTCATGTCGGCGGAGTTGCGGAAGTCGAAGACCGTGTGCAACCCGAGGCCGGTGAGGAAGGCCGCGTCGGCGTCGGTGGCGTGGGCGAGGTGGCCGCTGCGGAAGAGTGTGCCGCCGCGTACGCGCCGGCCGTCCGTGGTCGGCAGGCCGCCCACGTCACGGAAGTTGCGCACACCGGACAGTTCGGGCTCTGTCGACGGGACTTGCGGCAGCTGCTGCGTCACGGCGGCTCCTCCGTGTCTGCCGTCGGCGCGGCTCGCCGACGAGGTCGTCTCCTGACGATACGACATGGGTTCGGAGCCGAGGAGGTGGCCGCGGGGGATCTGTCCGTAATGGGGGATTGCAGCCAAAGTGCCCTGTTAATGGGGGAGATGGGGTGCGGGCCGTGAGCGGAATCATAGCGGTGACGTTCCGTGGCGGCGTCGCCGAAGGTAAAGCCAACCCCATGGGGGAATCGAAGATCGGTCATCGACGCAGGGTGACGGGTGGTGCGTGGCGATATTCCAGTCACCTCCTGCGGCTGAAAACAACTGCTTGTACCGGACGTCCGACTCGCCTACGTTCACCCTCAATCCGGGTGGAACGCCGAATCCTGCCACTGCCCGGAGACCCACACCCGAACCCTTCACGTGTGGCAGGAGCGGGGGACCCAGGCAGTACGCCGATCCGGGTGTTCCGGACCGGCTCGGGGTGAAGCCGCGCACCACGCGCGGCCGGGCAGCTCCAGCCCGAACCCGACAGCTCACCTCGTACGGCGCCGGAGAGGAACGCACATGCCCGCGAAGGGTAAGCACCGCCGACCGAAGAACAATCCGCTCTCGCGCCGCTTCATCGCCGCAGGCACGGGCGGCGCCGCCATCGCGCTGCCGCTCATCGCCGCCACCGGCGCGCACGCCGCCGGGCAGGCCGCGCCCGCCGTCGCTCCTCAGGCGGCTCCCGCCGCGGCCGACACGGTGCGTACCACGTCGGCGGCATCGGCGTCGGCTTCGGCTTCGGTGTCGGCCGCTCCGCAGGGGACCGCCGCCACCCGGATCGGCACCAGGACGGCGGCCCGCACCTACTCCGTGGTCTCCGGCGACTATCTCTCGAAGATCGCGGTCGAGCAGCGGGTCCAGGGCGGCTGGCAGAAGCTGTACGAGGACAACCGCCGGGCGATCGGCGCCGACCCCGGTCTGATCCACCCCGGGCTGAAGCTGACGCTCGGCACGAAGGCGGCGTCGGCCGCGCCGTCCCGTACGTCGGCCGCCCCGTCCCGTACCTCCTCCGCGCCGGCCGCGTCCGCGCCCCGGGCCGAGGCTCCGGCGAAGGCCTCCGGCACCGCGTCGTCGAAGTCCGCGTCGTCCAAGTCCGCCTCGTCGGACGCGGGGTCGTCCACCGCCTCCGGCAGCGCGGCGCCCAACACGGCTACGCAGACCACCGGTTCGGGCTTCCTCAAGCCCGTCGACGCGCCGATCGGCACGTCGTACCGCGCGTCGGGCGGCAGCTGGTCCAGTGGCTACCACACCGGTGTGGACTTCCTCGCCTCCGCGGGCTCCACCGTCAAGGCGGTCGGCGCGGGCACCGTCGTCTCGGCCGGCTGGGGCGGCTCGTACGGCAACCAGGTCGTCATCCGGCACAGCGACGGCAAGTACTCCCAGTACGCCCACCTGTCGGCGCTGTCCGTCTCCAACGGCCAGAGCGTGGACGTGGGGCAGCAGATAGGCGTCTCCGGCGCCACCGGCAATGTCACGGGCCCCCACCTGCACTTCGAGATCCGCACAGGCCCCGACTACGGCTCGGACATCGACCCGGTGGCCTACCTCCGCTCGCAGGGCGTCACGGTCTGAACCCGCTCCGGACCGCGGCGGACGCGCGGTGGTCGCCCGGCACTCCGGTGCCGGGCGACCACCGTTCTCCGGCTATTCCCGGTTGGGCGAAACTTGACGGATGGTATTTCTCACCCACGGTCAACCCCTCCTTACGGTCGCGTAGGTCACAACGCCGGGTGGAAGATGGACCGCTGTGGCAGACGATTCGAGAACAACAGGAAACAGCGGATTCGGGTCGTACGCGGCGATCGGCGACAGCTTCACGGAGGGCGTGGGAGATCCGGGCCCCGACGGGCAGTTCGTCGGATGGGCGGACCGGTTGGCGGTCCTGCTCGCCGACCAGCTCCCGGACTCCGGCGCGACGGCCGACACCGCGCACGGGGACTTCCGCTACGCCAATCTCGCCGTACGCGGCCGGCTCCTGGACCAGGTCGCGGAGGAGCAGATACCCCGGGCGCGGGAACTCGCCCCGGACCTGGTGACCTTCTGCGCGGGCGGGAACGACATCCTCCGGCCCGGCAGCGACCCCGACGATGTCGCCGAGCGCTTCGAGCGGGCCGTCGCCGACCTGACAGGATCCGTCGGCACCGTCCTGCTGACCACCGGCTTCGACACCCGTGGCGTCCCCGTACTGCGCCATCTGCGCGGCAAGATCGCCACGTTCAACGCCCATACGCGGGCCATCGCGGACCGCTACGGCTGTCCCGTACTCGACCTGTGGTCCCTCAAGACCGTCCAGGACAGGCGGGCCTGGGACGGCGACCGGCTCCATCTGTCGCCCGAGGGACACACCAGGGTCGCGCTGCGCGCCGCTCAGGTGCTCGGCTTCGAGGTGCCCGCGGACCCGGACCAGCCGTGGCCGCCGCTGCCGCCGCGCGGCACCCTGGAGGAACGGCGCGACGACATCCACTGGGCACGTGAGTACCTGGTCCCCTGGATCGGGCGCAGGCTGCGCGGTGAGTCCTCGGGCGACCACGTCGAGGCGAAGCGGCCCGATCTCCTGCCGCTCCCGTGAGCACCGGGTCCCGGCGCTACCCGCCCGCCGGGACCCGCGCCGGGAGAGGCCCGGCCGGTATCCGCTCCAGGACACCGCCCGCGAAGACGTCGTACAGCGGCAGCGTCTCCAGATGGACATAGCCGATGTGGCAGTCGCAGACCGCGAGCGGGCAGGCCCGCGGCGCGAGGGCCCGCCGGTAGGAGCCGTCGTACAGATTGCCCAGCTCGGCCGGGACGAAGTGGCAGCGCCGTACGGTGCCCTCGCCGTCCACCGAGATCACCGACTCGCCCGTGCGGCAGGGCAGCCCGGCCGAACGGTGCGGATCGCGGCTGTAGGGGAAGAGCGGGTCAAGATCCGTCCAGCGCGCGGCCTCCTCGTCCGTGTAGCGGTGCCCGTCCGCCGCGTTGACCCAGAGATAGACGTGCGCGGGCAGCTCGGCGCGGAGCCGGCGGGCCTGCTCCAGATGGTCGTCGAGACCGACGACGCCCACGCTGAACCGGATGCCGAGCGCCGTCAGCTCGTGGGCCTTCGCCAGAAAGCGGTCGTACGGCGTCTGCCCGGGGTGGTACGTGCACCACAGCGCGAGCTTCGCCGGGTCCGCGTCCGCCAGCCAGCCGGTGCGGCAGCTCAGATTCGTCTGGATCGCCACCCGGCGGATGTGCGGCAGGTGTGAGAGACCGACCAGCGTCCGCCGGTACCAGGACCGCGTCAGGCCCTCGCCCCAGGGTGTGAACAGCACCGACAGCCGGTCGTCCGCCGGCCCGTCGTCCGCCGGACGCGCGGCCCAGCCGGCGAACCGCTCCAGCGCGGCCCGGTCGGCGCGCAGCTGGTCTCCGCTGTCCCGCCGCTTCGCGAACGGGCAGTACGGGCAGTCGTAGTCGCAGGAGGCGAGCGGGCCGCGGTAGAGGATCGTCAGGTCCACAGGAGCCTCACTTCGGCAGATACGCGGCCATGGCGGCCCGTACGGCGGGGGAGAAGAGGGCCGGGCCCAGCGCGTCCGAGTGGGCCAGCCCCTCGGGGGACAGCCGCAGCAGGCCGGGGCCCGCCGCCGCGTCCAGCCAGCCCAGCGCCGCGAACCGGGCCAGCTCGGCCGGGAAGTCCTCCGTGGGCCCCCGGCCGAACCGCTCGCGGTAGCCGGCCACCTCCATCCCCGGCGCCTGGAGCAGCGACTGGAGCAGATGGCGGCGGCGCGCCTCCTCCCCGTCGACCCGGCGGCCGACCTCCGCGCGCGAGAAGTCCTCCGTCGTGGTGTACGCGTCGATGATGGACCGTATCTCGCGCATGTCGACGGCGTAGTCGAAGGAGTAGTGGAGCGTGGAGGTGTACGAACGGGCCCCGCAGCCCAGGCCGATCATGCCGTCGGTCTGGCAGGCGTAGTCGTCCGCGCCCGCGGCGGGCGCGTCGGGGCGCCGGAACAGCCGCATGGACCGCTGCTCGTACCCCTGGGCGAGGAGGTGGTCCCGGCCCTGCCGGTAGAGCCGCAGCCGCTGGTCGTCCCACGCGGCGTCACCGTTCGCGCCGAGCCTGCCGAGGCCGGTGAGCGGGCGTACGTACAGCGGGTAGAGATACAGCTCCTCGGGGCGCCAGGCCAGCGCGGCGTCCAGCGAGTGGCGCCAGCTCGCCGCGGTCTGGCCGTCGATGCCGTAGATGAGGTCGATGTTGAGGACGGGGACGCCCGCGTCGCGGATCCGGCCGAGCGCCGCCTCGACATCGGCGCGCCGCTGCGGACGTACGGCCGCCCGCGCCTCCTCCTCGACGAAGCTCTGGACGCCGATGCTCAGCCGGGTGGCGCCGCGGCCGGCGAGGACGGCGAGCCGGTCGGCGGTGGCCGTGGCGGGGGAGGTCTCGACGGAGAGCGGCACGGCCCGCAGATCGGCGCCCGCGCCGGTCTCCGCGATGTCGCACAGCCGGTCCAGCTCCCCGGCGGTGAGGAAGGTCGGTGTGCCGCCGCCGAAGGCCGCGGCGGCGAACCGCACGGGTCCTTCGTCCCCCAGCGCCTCGCGGACGGCGGTCGCCTGCCGGCCGAGGGCGTCGAGATAGCGCGTCGTCAGCTCGCCGGGCGCGCCGATCCGGGTGAAGAGATTGCAGAAACCGCAGCGGACCTCGCAGAACGGGATGTGCAGATAGAGCGAGAGGGCGTCCTTGCGCTCCCCGGCCCAGAGCGCGCGCAGCGCGGGCCGGTCCGGCAGCGGACGGTAGGCCGTCTTGTGCGGATAGGCGTAGACGTAGCTCTCGTACGGACGGACCGCGGCGGGCGCGGTCGCCGGTGCTGTGCTCATGGAGTGGTCCCGGGGTCCAGGAAGAAGTGGGCGTACGGCACGGTCCAGACGGATTCGTGGCCCAGCCGGTGGCCGGTCCAGCCGTCGTCGCCGTAGGCGGTGCCGTGGTCGGAGCAGACGATCGCGAAGCAGCGGCGCCTGCTGCTCGCGGCAGCGAAGAGCCGGCCGATGTGCCGGTCGATGTATTCGAGCGCGGCGGCGTGCGTGGCGCGCGAGTCGCCGGCCTCCCGGGTGGCGCCGGGCAGATGGAACCAGTTGGGCTGGTGCAGTGCGGAGACGTTGACGAAGAGGAAGAGCCGCCGCTCGGGATCGAGCCCGGCGATCACCTGCTCCGCGCGGTCGGTCTGGGACGCGAAGGAGGTGGGTGAGGTGACCCCGAACTCCGGCTCCCAGTGGCTCTCCTGGAACATCCCGGGCAGAACGGAGCCGAGCGGTCCCCGCTTGTTGAAGAAGCCGACCCCGCCGACGCACACCGTGCGGTACCCGGCCGCCGCGAGGCCGGAGACCAGATCGGGGGTGTCGAAGACGAAGGTGCGCTCCGCCGTGGACTCGCTGCCGCCGAAGCGCGCGGCGAACAGCCGCGGGTGCGGTCCCTGCGCCGCGGGCGTGGGCAGGAACCCCGCGAAGACCGCCTGGTGGGAGGCGTAGGTGAAGCTGCCCGGCGCGTGCCGCTTCTCCCAGCGGCCACCGGGCAGATGGCGGGCCAGATGCGGGATCCGGCCCGCGGCGGCCAGCTCCTCGGCGACGTCGAAGCGCAGGGTGTCGAGGGTGACGAGCAGCAGATCGTCCCGCCCGACGACCTCGTTCATGTCAGGTGCGGGCACGGCGGTCCTCCGTCGGTCGTCGCGTACGAGTCTGCGTCTGCGTCCGCGTCCGAGTCTGTGTCCGCGTCCGGGCCGCCCGGCCGGGGAGCGCGGCGAGCTGCGCCGCGTACGTGTCCATCCCCTCGGCCGCCGTGCCCGGCAGCCCGGTGAGCCGGGGCAGCAGATCGCCGAAGGCGTTGACCTCGCAGATGGCGAACCGCCGCCAGCCCCCGGCGGGCAGCAGATCGACGCCCACACAGTGGGTGTCAGGGAAACAGGCCGCCGCGCGCTCGCAGAGGTCCAGCGCCCCGGCCCAGCTGCCACCGGCCGCCCCGATCGCGGCGCGGGCCGCGTCGAGATCACCGCGGGCCCCGCCGAGATGGAGATTGGTCAGGGGGGAGCGGCTGGTGCGTACGACGGCGTGGGTGGCCCGGCCCGCGACCACCACCACCCGCAGATCGGCCGCCCGGCCCGCCTGGGCGGACTTGGGCACCCACTGCTCGATATGCAGTCCGTCGGGCGCGAGGGTGTCCACGATCGCAGCCACCTCGCGCTCGGTCGTGTACGTCCGTACTCGCAGCGAGTTGAAGAGCCGGCCCGACACGTCGCGCTCGACGGAGGTGGTGGCCCGCACCCGGCCGGGGCCCGCCGTCTCCAGCGCGAGGACCCCGGAGGCCGATGAGCCGTGGGCCGGTTTGACGAACGCCCGGCGCAGCCCGCCGGCGGCCAGCAGGGTCCGTACGTCGTCCCAGCCGGAGACGGCCGGCGCGCCGGTGCCCGAGGTGGGCGACGCGGGGACCCGTACCCCCGCCGCGTCCAGGACACCGTGGCAGAGCCGCTTGTCGAAGAGCACCGCCAGCTCGGCGGGGTCGTCGAGCAGCTCGGCCCCGGCGGCGCGGGCCCGCTCGCCGAGACCCCGGGCGGCGGCCGTGAACCGCGCGTACCAGAGAGCGGTGCCCTCGACCCTGGCGGGATCCTCGGCACCGCGCAGCAGCCGGTCCACCTCGGGGTCCTCGCCCGGCGAGTCGAGCCGTACGGTCTCGCCGGGCCCGAAGCCCGCCCGGCCGTGCAGCACGTCGAGCCAGGAGACCTCGCGGGCGGGCGGCAGCCCGGCGGCCCGGACGGCGTCCTGGAACAGCGTCGTACGGCGGTTGCCCGGGACGCCGACGACGGTCAGCCGCGGCTCGCGGTCCCGGCCGCCGGGGAAGGGGCGCATCGGTTACTCGGCCACCGCGACGTAGTAGTGCTTCTCGCCGCCCCAGTCCTCCGGTTCCTCGGCCTCGGAGAGGTCGACCTCCACTCCGGCCGCGCCGAGCGTGCTGAGAAGCCGCTCCCGCAGCTCCTCACCGATGAAGTGGTGGTGCAGGTCGAGCTTCTTCAGATGGGTGAGCGGCCGGCCACCGAGGAGGGCCTGGGCGCCCTCGTTCCCGAGCGTGCCCATGGAGAGGTCGAGGACCTCCAGGCGCCCCACCACCGGGGCGTCCGCCAGCGCGACGGCGATCGCGTCCTGTGTCTCGCTGTTGCGCAGGGCCAGCCGGCGCAGCGCGGGCAGCCGCGTCCCCGCCAGGATCGGCGCCAGGTCGGCCACTGTCGCGGTTCCGCCGTACTCCGAGGTGCCGAGCCAGAGATCGAGGTGCTCCAGCGCGGGGAAGTCGCTCGCCGCGACGCCCCGCACCACCTCGGCGGGCAGCCCGCCGGACTCGATGGTGAGCGAGCGCAGCCGCTCGTGCCTGACGGCGGGCAGGACCAGCTGCTGGCCGCCCCGGACGCCGAACTCCAGCAGTTCGGGGAAGGCTTCGAGCAGCGGCGCGACCGGCCCCTGGATGATCCAGGAGATCTCGCACTCCTCACCGGTGACGTCCCCGACGAACAGGGCGCGCAGCGCGGGCAGCCGGCCGCGGGCGGCGATGATCGCGTCGATCGCCGCCTCCGGGCCCGACTCGTAGGAGTCCGGCCAGGAGCCGACGATCAGCGCCCGTACCCGCGTGGTGTCGACGGCGCCGAGGAAGCGGGCGAACGCCTCCTCCCATGTCTCGTCCGCGTCGTACGAGTCGACCGTGATGCGCCAGGCCACCGAGGCGGCGTCCGGAAGCTTCGGCTCCGCTTCGGCGGTGGCGTCGGCGTCGGGAAACACGTACACCGGCAGGCCGTGCAGCTCCGGGAGGTGGTCCGAGATGGTCATGGCGGAATGCTCCAGACGCCGTGGGATGGATCGGCTGATGGAGCAGTTCTACCAAGCGCCACTGACAACGCCCGTCGGCCGCCCCCGACCCGCACGGATCGTTCAGACGCTGTCCACCAGCAGGTCGTCGGGCCCGATCAGCGACGCGCTGCCCTCGCCCGTACAGGCGTGCGCGCCCGCCAGTGCGCCGAGCCGGGCGCACTCCTCCAGCTTCCGGCCGGCCAGCCGGCCGTGCAGGAAGCCGCAGACGTACGCGTCCCCCGCGCCGTTGGAGTCCACCACAGGACCGGGCGGCGGGGTGGCCGGCACCGGGCGCGGGGACCGGCCGCCCTCCCGGGTCATCAGATACGAGCCGCCCGCGCCGGCCGTCGCTATCACGGCCTCGGCCCGGCCCTCGCGCAGGATCTCCCGCATCACCGAGGCGATCCGCTCCTTCGCGCCGGCCGCGCTGAGGAACACCAGATCGGCGCGGAAGGCGAACTCCCGGTGATAGTCGGACAGTCCGTCCCAGTCGTGCAGATCCGTGGAGACCGGCACCCCCAGCGCCTCGATGTCGTCGAAGAGGTACCGGGCGAAGTTGGTGAGGGAGAGATGGACATGCCGGGTCCGGCGCAGATGCGGCAGATAGAACTCGCGCGGCATCCGCAGGTCCTCCGGGTCCCGGGCGTCGTGGAAGGACATCCGACGGCCCGTCCGGTCCACGAGATTGACGGCGCGCCGGGTGCCCGCAGGGGAGACCAGCGTCTCGAAGTCCACGCCGCCCGCCGTGAGCCGCTCGCGGACCTGCTCGCCCGTCCAGTCGTCGCCTATGTAGTCGAGGAACTTCACGTCCAGGCCGAGGGCCCGGCAGCCGAGCGCCACATTGCCGCCGGTGTGCCCGGGCGACTCCCGGATCGGCCCCACGGAGACCGAGTCGGCGAGCGGTACGGGCAGCGAGTCGACCCTGACGACGGTGTCCACCCCGCTGCCCCCGACCACCAGTACATCGTGCGGGGACTGATCGGCCTGAACGGTCCGCTGCTGAGTCACGGTCTGCCTCTCCGGTGTGCCTGGTGTCCGACCGCCCCAGTATGGCCGGGGCCCCGGGACGCCCAGAGGTTTTCGGGAGCGTATCCGGGAATCCTCGGGGCAATGACAACGTTGGACCGGCGTACGCAACCGCGGGCCGTCTTCCGATCGAGTGTGATCGACTCGACCCGCGCTGTGGTACGTACCCGGCCATAATGGGACGACACCGAACCTCCAGGAGGTGCTGTGACAGGCGCTGGTTCCCCCCTTCCACTCCGCTCCCGGCTGCGCTCGCTGCGCCCCGCGGCCTTCGGGGCCGACTCGGCGGGGAAGAGGCTGGAGCGCATCCACGCCTCGCCCAACTTCGCCGACGGGGTGTTCCAGAACCCGGTGGGTGCCAGGACCAGACCGTCCGGCGCCTCCGGCCTCGAGCTGGCGAAGGTCTACTTCCGCAAGGAGGCACGGGAGCGCCGCGCACCGTCCGGCACCATCCCCGTCCACCCCACCACTCTCGCGGACCTCGCCGCGCCGCCGGCCTCGGGCCTGCGGCTCACCTGGATGGGGCATTCCACCGTACTCGCCGAGATCGACGGCCGGCGGGTGCTCTTCGACCCGGTCTGGGGCGACCGCTGTTCGCCGTTCGCCTTCGCGGGACCGAAGCGGCTGCACCCCGTGCCCGTACCGCTCGCCGCGCTCGGCCCCGTCGATGTCGTCGTGATCTCCCACGACCACTACGACCATCTGGACCTGCCCACGATCAAGGCCCTGGTCGCCACCGACGCCCTCTTCGCCGTGCCGCTCGGCGTGGGCGCCCATCTGGAGAGCTGGGGCGTGGATCCGTCCCGGCTGCGCGAGCTCGACTGGAACGAGTCCACCGAGGTGGCCGGCATCCGGCTCACCGCCACCCCCGCCCGGCACTTCTGCGGGCGCGGGCTGCGCAACCAGCAGCACACCCTCTGGGCGTCCTGGGCGGTGGCCGGGCCCGAGCACCGTATCTACCACAGCGGTGACACCGGCTACTTCCCCGGCTTCGGGGACATCGGCGCCGAGCACGGCCCGTTCGACGCCACCATGATCCAGATCGGCGCGTACAGCGAGTACTGGCCCGATAACCACACGGATTATACGCCGCTGCCTGGAGCCTGGCCAGACATTCACATGTCGCCCGCCCAGGGAGTGCAGGCCCATCTTGACCTGCAGGGAGGCGGTCCGGGCGGGGTGCTGCTGCCGATCCACTGGGGGACGTTCAACCTGGCTCCGCACGCGTGGGCGGAGCCGGGGGAGTGGACGCGGTACGAGGCTGAGGAGGCCGGCCAGGCGGTGGCGTCCCCTCGCCCTGGCGAGCCGTTCGAGCCGGCGGGGGTGGTGCCCGAGGAGCCGTGGTGGCGCGCTGTGTCCCATCCGATCGCGCAGCCGTGGCGCCGTCCCCGGCCCGTCGAGATCGTTGCCGAGGCGCGTAGCGGCGATCTTGATCTCGCGGGCGAGCGGTGATGCCGATCGGGGACGACCTTGACGAAATCGTGCGGCGGCTGGAGTGTCTCCTTCCGAAGAGCGAGACCGTGCGCTGCAAATCTTGAACGGGGCGCCCCGCGGATCGTGGCGAGTTGTGGTCCGCTGAGCTGCGTCTTTGTGCGGACGGGTAAGTCCGTGCGTCGTTCTGCGGGGTGAGGTCATGGGATCTGGGCGGTCTGCCCGGCTGCACGTGTTCCCGATGACCCACCACGTGGAGTGCGTTGCCATCCTCGAACCGGCTACGAAGGGTGCCTGACCTGCGGGTTTGCCCGTGCGTATTAGGTGCGGTGTGGGCGTTACGGGCGATATCTTGACGCTGAAATGACGCTCGTGACGCTCATCTGACGCTCGTTCTGATGGAGTGTCAGGCGCGTTCTTCGCCTGCTTCACCCACCCGCGCAGCCCCTCCAGACTCACGCCCAGATCCCGCGCGACCTCGGTGACCGTCTTCTCCGAGGACAACGCCAAGACGACCGCGTCCCGCTTGCTCTTGTTGCTCACTACCTGTGACTGCTTCCTCCGGGGCCATCCATCCCAGTATCAAGCTGTCCGGCTGGCAGGGGGACATCAGGACAACCGCCACCTTGCCCTGCATATGAGAGTGCGGTTCGCGCCGTGATGCCCGATTCGCGATGAGGTCTGGGTGAACAAGCCGGTCTCGGGCTCGGTGAGGATGCCGCGGGTTACCAGGCGTTTCAGCTTGGACCGTATGCCCTCGGTGTTCTTCGGCAGGATCGGCAGGTCGAGCGCCTCGCAGATGTCGAGGGCCCGCATCGGACCGCCGGTGACGGCGAGGACCGTGAGGATCTGCTGGTAGGCGGGGTGTTCCGGTACCTCGGCGCGGGGTGGATCGTCGACCGGTGCCGGTGCCGGTGCCGGTGCCGGTGCCGGTGTGGGTGTGGGTGTGGGGAGGCTGGGGAGGGTCTTGCGGGTGATCTGCAGATTCTCGCTCTCGGCGTCGAACTCGCGGAGGTGGGCGGTGAGTTCGGCGATCTGGTCCCGGAGCCGTCCGGCCTGCTCGGCGACTTCCCTCTCGCGGACCTCGACGTAGGCCAGTACGGCCTCGACCTGGGGGATCTCACTCACGGGCCCCTCCAGGAGGGGAGGGTGATGCCGGTGAGGCGGCGGGCCATGACCGACGTCATCGCCCAGAACACCCGCGAGCGGGAGGAGGCGAGCCGGTGTTCGTAGTCACGCACGAGACGGCGGTAGAACATCAAGATCCCGTTCGTCTGTTCCACGATCCATCGCTTGGCCTGCGGGACGAAGCCCTTCTCGGCCGGGTTGCGCTCGACGATCTCAACATCGATGCCGAGAGTCCTGCCGTGGTCGACGACGCTCTTCTTGAAACCCTGGTCGACCAGGGCCTTGCGCACCGTGTCGGTCTGCGCGGCCACGCCGTTCAGCAGGGCAATGCCGGCAGCGTTGTCGTGCGCGGACGCCGACAGGGCGACGGCCTCGACGACGAGGCCCAACACGTCCACGGCCAGGCATCTCTTCCTGCCCGGCACCTTTTTCGAAGCGTCCTTGCCCGTCGTGTCGGCCGGGACGCCGACGGCCGCGTGGATGCTCTGGGTGTCCAGGACCACCAGACTCGGGTCGGCTAATCGCTTCCGGCTCTCGCGCAGTTGCCAGCGCAGGAGGTCGTGAACGGTCTGGTCGGTGCCGTCGTCACTACCCCGGGGCAGGGCGCGATCGACAGCTTCTTCCGGCTCCACCGCGTGGCCGGGCAGTCCCACGACGACGGTGCCGCACTGCAGGTCCGCGGGGTCCTGCAGTCCTACCAGGAGATTCTGGCGGATCTGGAGTTCGGAACCACGGTCGCGCAGGCGGACATCGACGCCCTCACCCGGTCCTTCGCAGCTCTGCTGACCGCCTGGGCCGGACTGCCGACCGCCGCCCGGGACATCCGCCCCCTGCCTCCCGGGACCGTCCAGCCCTGGCGCACCGAACCGCCCGCTCTGCGGCGCTGGCTGCGCGGCCACCACGCGTTCGTCGCGCTCATCCAGGGACTCACCTGTGCCATCGACGCCCTGTTGGGCTCGTCGCAAGACCCCGACCCCGGGGCTGCGGCCGAGCGGCTGGCGCTCATGACCGTCCTCGTCGAAGGCGCCGAAGCTTCCCTGCGCCTGACCGGAGACCTCGGCGAGGGAGCCTACGAGCGGGACGTGCGGATCTGGATGATCCCGCCCCACAGCCCGCCCGGCCTCACCGGACTGGACCTGTGGGAACACTCCCACCTGCTGGTCCGGGTGCGCGCGCTGGGCCGCACCGCCGACCTGGCCGACGGCCCCCTGCACGGCCCGCTGGCATCGCTGCGCACGGCCTGGGCCGCGCTGTACCAGGCCCACTCGTACGTATGCACCCGCTTCGTCGCGCCTACCGAAGGCAGCCTCCTGGTCAAGTCCGACGGGCCGCCGGTGGCAACGACCCTGGACCGCCTCGCCCGCAGCCGCGTCCGCCTGCTCCCCACCCCATCCCCTGCTCTCGCCTGCGAGGACCACTGATGATCGAGCACCTGCGCATCACCGACACCGTCCTGGACTACGTCCGCGCCAACACCCTGCGCGACCAGGCGGTCTTGCGCGACCTGCGTCTGGAGACCGACCGGATGCCCGAACGGACCATGCAGGTCCTGCCCGAGCAAGGCCAACTCCTGGCCCTGCTGGTGCGGCTGACCGGCGCGAACCGCGTGCTGGAGGTGGGCACCTTCACCGGCTACAGCACCCTGTGCATGGCCCAGGCCCTGCCCGACACCGGCACCCTCACCACCATCGACATCAACGACGCCTGGACCGCCACCGCCCGCGACTACTGGAAGCGCGCGGATGTCGACCAGCGCATCGACGCCCGCCTCGGCAAGGCCGCCGACGTCCTGGCCGACCTCATCCGCGACCTGGGCCCCGGCTCCTTCGACATGGCCTTCATCGACGCCGACAAATCGAACTACCCCGGCTACTACGAGCAGGCCGTCACCCTCCTGCGCCCGGGTGGTCTCATCGTCCTGGACAACGTCCTGTGGTCCGGCAAGGTCGCCGACCCCGCCGTCGAGGACCCCGACACCCGGGGCCTGCGGGCCGTCAACGAGCGCGTCCACCGCGACGAGCGCGTCGATGCCGTCATGCTCTCCTACTCCGACGGCCTGACCCTGGCACGCAAGCGATGACCGCCCCGCTCTCGCCTCCGCGCGCCAACGCCGCGAGTTCCGCCCTGCTGGGGGACTGGAGTCCCGAGGAACTGCGCGACAACGGCCGCCGTGTCCTGGACCTGCTGTGCGCACACCAGGCCCGGCTGCGCTCGACACCGGTCGAACCCGATGTCCATCCCGACACCGTCCGGGGTGCCATCGACTCCCGACTTCCCGACCACCCGCAGGACTTCACGTCCGTCCTGGACGACACCTGGCACAACGTCCTGCCGCACCTGACGCTGTGGAACCACCCCTCCTTCCACGCCTACGTCAGCACCTCCTCGTGCGGCCCCGCCGTCCTGGCCGAGACCGTCACCGCCGCCCTCAACGTGAATGCCCTGCTGTGGCGGGCCGGCCCCGCCGTCATCGCGGTCGAGGACGTCGTCCTGCGCTGGCTTGCCGAACTCGCCGGATACCCCACCGACGCGGACGGAGTCCTGACCACCGCCGCCTCCCTGTCCACCCTCTATGCCCTCACCGCGGCCCGCGAATGCGCCCTCGCCCCCTACGACGTGCGTCGCACCGGCCTGACCGGACACGGCATCGGACGCCTGCGGATCTACACCTCCGACCAGGCCCACAGCAGCATCGACCGCGCCGCCATGACCCTCGGCATCGGCCTCGACAACACGATCCGCCTGAACACGGGCCCCACCCGCCGCCTGGACCCCGCCACCCTGGACGAAGCCCTGCGCCGCGACCGCGCCACCGGCCACCTGCCCGTCGCCGTCATCGCCACCGCCGGAACCACCCCCAGCGGCGCCTTCGACCCCGTACCCGAACTCGCCGCAGTCTGCGCCCGCCACGACGTCTGGCTGCACGTCGACGGCGCCTACGGGGCCCTGTGGAACGCCGAGCCCCGGCTGGCCGGCCACCTCCCGGACCTGTCGGCGGCCGACTCTCTGGTCGTCAACCCGCAGAAGTGCCTCTACACCCCCATGGACGCCAGCGCCCTCTACTGCCGCCACCCCGGCGTCCTCGCCAACACCTTCCGCCTCGTCCCCGAGATCCTGCGCACCGACAGCGGGCAGGCCGAACTCATGGACCGCTCCCTCCAACTCGGGCGCTCCTTCCGCGCCCTGAAGATCTGGTGGACCCTGCGGACCTTCGGCCGCACCGGCATCGCCGCCCGCATGGCCCACAGCCGCGAGCTCGCCGCACGCCTGCGCGACCTCGCCGACGCCACACCGGCCTGGGACATCGTCGCCCACTCGCCCCTGCCGCTGCTGTGTCTTCGCTACATCCCGCCCGGCGGCGGCCACGACGACGAAGCCACCGACCGGCTCAACGCCCGAATCCTCAGCCACGTCAACAAGAGCGGCCGGGCCAGCCTCTCGCACGCCGTCCTGCATGGCACCTATGTGATCCGCGTGTCCATCGGCAACATCCACACCACCGAAGACGACATCGACGCCCTGTGGACAACCCTCCAGGACGCGGCCCGCCACTGCACAGCACACCCGTGAACCGATGCTAGGCGCCGGCCCGCCGCACGCGACGGACGGCGCCGAGCGCTCACCACCCGGCGCTCACACCGCCCCAGGCTTCTCCGCCGTGACGAACACATACCCCAGCGACTCACCGAACGCCTCCAGCACCACCGGCCATTCAACCAGCAGCCCGTCGATGAACTCGTCCCCGCAGTACCGGCGAAGCTCCTGCTCGTGGTCGAGGTGCCGGGCGTGGATCTGCTCCACCGAACGCCGCGAGTGCACGCTGATGTCCCGCACCCGCTCCACCCGCAGACCGGCTACCGCCACCGCCTCGCCGTACTCCTCGATGCGGGCCAGCGGTGCGCACATCAGCGTCCGGGTCAGATGCCCGGCCAACTCCTCACTCATCGGCCCGATCTGGACGATGTCCGTGATCGCGACCCGGCCGCCGGGAACCAGCACCCGCGCCATCTCCGTGAACACCTTCGCCCGGTCGGCCATATGGAAGACCGACTCCAGTGCCCACAGTGAGCCGAATGAGCCAGCAGGAAAAGGCAGTTGCAACGCGTCCGCATGCTGGACCCGCACCCGGCCCCCCAACCCCTCCGCCAGCGCCGCCGCATGCGCCTGGTCCACCTGACTGCGGCTCACCGATACCCCGGCAACCGAACAGCCACTCTCCCGCGCGGCAAGGCGACCGGGACCTCCCCTGCCGCAGCCCACATCCAGCAGCCACTCCTGCGGACGCGGCTTCAGCCACTCCAGCGCCATCCGCGTCAACCGGTCCTGCGCCGCCACCGGTTCGGCCAGGTCCTGCGCGTCGTCCCAATAACCGAAGTGGATATTGCTGTCCCCGCCGTACACCGTCGCGAAGTACGAACCCATCCGATCGTAGAACGCACCGACCTGCGCCGACTGCTGCGGCACGACATCAACCAGCACAACGAACTCCCGACTCGAAGCCGCACTCAAACCGCGGACACGAAAGGTGATCAATCAGAAGCAAAGCGTAGCGGCGAATCACTGTCTGGACAGCGCATCCCGCACCAGGGCCCCCTGAAGCCCGCCCCCACTGCGCCCCGGCTGTCCCCTCCACCGACCCAACCTCGTCAACGACCGGACGGCGGGGCCTTGGCGCCATGGAACCGTGGCTGGCGCTGAGATTGATCATGCTGCAGGCCCGCTGTTGGTGAGCGCCGGGGAGTCCCAGGCATGCCTAAGCCTTGATCCACCGACGTGGTCTGAAAGTGATCTTCTGACTGATCCTGAGTCGGTTTCGGGTCGGTGGTTGTGGGCGGGCAGGTGGCATCTGCT
>NZ_JBFBEZ010000058.1:0-43026 GCF_040701725.1 Streptomyces sp. NPDC093109 | reverse complement strand
CGGGCGAATAGACCTTCATCACCATAAGAGATCCCTCCTCCCCGGCCCCTGGCGGGGCCGGGCTCAGAGGTGTCCACCCTTCGGGGACAGGTCCCAGGAACAGACGCTTTCTGTCGCTGCCCTCAATGACCATCTTCCGGCTGGTCTGCGACCGCACGTCGATCAGCGTGCAGCAGTCGCCGTCCAGGAGGATCGGGCGGAACCCGGTCAGCGGCCCCAGCCCGTACGCGTCCGAAAGCTGTTGCAGCAACCCGCCGTCGAAGGTGAAGAATCCGTACTGTGCCGGCTTGGGCAGGATTGGCATGATCAGTACACCTCTCGTATGAGGGATCGTCGCTACGATCGGCGCACCTGATGGGCGATGGAGGAGATCCCTTGAAATACGCGATCAATGTGGATGTGGCACTGCGCCGTGGCGCCGAGTGGCTGCTCATCGTCCGCGGGTTGAACGAGGAGCACGCCGCTGGGCAGTTGTCTCTGGTCGGTGGGACAGTGGACGCGGACGCTCCTGGCGGGGATGTTCTGTCTGACACCGCCCGTCGCGAAGTTCTGGAAGAGATCGGCGTGGACTTGGCGGGCGCTGATCTCAGCTACGCCGAGAGCGTGTTCTTCGTGACGGACTCCGGCAACCCGGTCATCAACGTGGTGCTCGCCGCGCAGATGCCTCCGGACGCCCAGCCCGTTGTCGCCTCCCCGGAGGAGGTTGCCGACATCCGTTGGGTGACTCTCCCCGACTTGGAGCAGGACGGAAGCTGTCCGCCGTGGACGCTGCAAGGGATCAAGCGCGCTGCGCTTGCTCTGGGCTGACACACCGAGCCGACCGCCGAGGACCCGCCCACGGTGGTTCCGCGCGGGTCCTCGGCGGCCAGGCCGCGAGAGGAAGGCGGAACAGGGTTCAAGGCGTGCAGTTCTCGCCGTTGCGACGAACCAGGATTTGCAGGTCTCTGATGTCGTCGTGATCGAGCGCCCACATCAGCAGCCGCTCCACCCCCATGCCGAACCCCGAGGTGTGCAACGGCCGGTGCTCACGCATCTCGACGTACCACTCGTACGGCTTCTCACTGATGTGGTGGAGTTCCAGCGCGTCGCGGACCTCGGCGGCCGTTGTGTGCCGCTCACCTGCGCCGACCACCTCCCCCACACCAAGGAGCAGATCCGCGTTGAGTGCAGTGCGGCGGGAGTCGTCGGCGTACGCCTGGTAGAAGGGCACCGCGAGGTGGTCGTAGTTCGTGACCCACACCGGCGAACCACAGAGGGTGAGCAGCTTCTGCTCGGCCGCGCGGGTCACGGTACGCCACGGTGCGCTGCCTGGGGCGGTGCCGGTTCGGATCAGCTCCGGATCGCCGGCGAGCAGGTGAACGGCTTCGGAGAATGTGATCCGCTCGAAGGGGCCGTCGTGGTCAGCGATCCCCTCCAGGTGTGTGACGGTCCCGGCGATGTCTCGGATGGTGTCGGCGCAAGTGATGAGCAGGTGCCGCGTCAGGTGACGGAGGTAGTCCTCCACGACCGACATGGTGGTGTCCAGTCCGCCGGGCAGTTCGGCCTCACTGTGGAAGAACTGACACAGGTGGCTGGCGTCCGGGTCCTCACCGCGGAAGGACGGCATCAGGTAGTAACAGCCGCTGTCCGAGAGCCGGCATCCGTACTCCAGCGAGAACTGCATGGAGTCCGCCAGATAGGTGGGCTGACCGAACATGTCGACCCTGACAGGCTGGGAGTCGGAGCCCAGACCCAGCGGAGAGGACACGGCGCCGGTGGTCACCGGCAGATGCAGGGTGGGTACGCCCTGAGCAGCCCAGAACTGGGCCGTGGCGAACGAGACCGCGTCCTGCACGGTGACCAGAACCTTGCCCCACGGGGAGTCCATCAGTTCCATGTACCGGTCGGGTGCAGACCACAGTGGGGGCTTGACCGAAGTGGGCTTGCTCATCAGCGGTTCTCCGATTCCGTCGACGGAATGAACGCGTGCGTGAAGTGCGGGTCGAAAGCTCCGGGTTCGAGGAACAGCTCCGGCTGCTCAGGGATGTCCGCGATGACCGGAAGTCGCAGCACCAGTTCCATCACGCCGAGGTGCCGATGGTTGTCGTTGAACACCTGGCAGGTGGTGCGCCACTGCTCACGGACCCGATCCCGCGTGGCAGCGGGCAGTGCTTTCATGCGGTTGCTGCCGCTCAGTTCCCGGACGTAGGCGTCCACGACGTCGGCGGAGCGAGCCGTCAGCGGTCGGCGATCCAGGTGGTACATCTCCCAGTCCGGCGGAGCAAGCTCAGCCAGCCACTCATCCCATCCCCAGCCCGGGACGGGAAAGCCAAGAATCTCGGCAAGCCGGCCGGACAGTTCCCGGGAGGGTGCTCGGCGGTAGTACAGGTGCGTGATCGACACCATGCCCAGCGGGCGCAGCACTCGACGGATCTCGCGGAACGCCGACTGACGGTCGTTGATGAAGCCGAGCGCTCCGCCGCAGACAACGGCGTCAAAGGTATCTTCGTCCCAGGGCATGGACCGCACGTCGCCGTGGTGGAAGGCGATCCGTTCCGCGACGCGCGAGGGCAGGGCGGTCGCGGTCCGCTTCGCTTCCGCCACAGCACCAGGGTTGATCTCCACTCCGTCGACTCGGCAACCGGTGATGGATGCCAGCTCGATCGAGGTGAACCCGGTGTTCGATCCGACGTCGAGCACGCGGTGAGCGGCTCCGATGTGCATCGTATGGGCGAGGCGGGAAATGGCGCGCTTGCCGCCGGGGCAGCGGTTCGTCTCCCCGACGATCGAGATCAGATCCACATAGCCGAGCGGCAATTCAGGCTCTTCCATGCGTCCTCCCAGGTGGGTATGGAATCTCGTGAGACGGCGGGCTGGGCCGCCCGGAATACCAGGCAGGACGTCCGTGTCATGCCTGAGCGGTCTCTACGAAACCCTTCCCAAGCGTCCCTGGCCAGAGAAGAATTGATGCACTGATGAGGCATTGATGCCGCGAACCTGGCCTTGGCCTGGTTCGTTACCCACGGAGAGCGAGCTGAAGCAGATCCGCAGGAGGACCGTTGAAGTCACCAAGGCACCAGTTCGTCGAGCGCAGGAAGGCCATCGGTCTCACTCAGGAGTCGCTGGCCGAAGCGCTCGGGGTCGACCGGACGACCGTCGGCCGGTGGGAAGCCGGAAGGGGAACTCCACAACCTTGGATGCGGCCCAGACTGGCCCAGGAGCTGAAGATCTCCATGGAGCAGTTGGCCTTGCTGCTGACGGTACGAACCCCCCAGGTGTACCGGGTCGCCGCGGCGATTCCTCTGACGCCGACCGGCCGAACACCGGCAGTCCCGGCCTTCGAAGGAACTCAGGGGATTCGGAATGTCAACCTGGCAGTGGAGACTGTTGCGGATGACGCGAACGAATCGGCCCTCTTCCTTCACTTCGCCGGCGCATCCAATGTTGACGACACGGTGCTGGAACAGCTCGACGCTGACATCGTTCGGCTGGCGACGGTCTACGTGAGTAAACCTGTCTCCGAAGTCTTCCAGGAAATCAGCAACCTCCGGCGGACCGCGTTTGCCCTTTTACGCGGTAGACAGCACCCGCATGAAACGACGCGGCTGTATCTCGCGGCCGGTCGCCTGTGCGGTCTGGCAACCCATGTGGCTCTCGACCTTGGCCAGTACGCGGCTGCGGCAACTCATTCCCGTACTGTCTGGAGGTGCGCGGAATCCGCAGACGACAACGGGCTCCGCGCCTGGGTCCGGTCCATCCAGTCATTGATCGCCTACTGGCAGCAGGACTACCGCCAAGCCGCCGATCTGGCCCGGGCCGGGCTGCTGTGCGCGCGCACGGGCACCATCGCCGCCAGACTGCTGAGTCTCGAAGCACGGGCCGATGCCGCAATGGGAAACAGCGCGCGGGCGCTACGAGCGGTGGAAGCCGCCCAGGATGCCCGAAACGCGTACGCCTCGGACTCCGAACCGGCCGGAGTGTTCGCCTTCCCCGAAGCCAAGCAGTGGGCCTACGCGGGGACGACATTTCTCGCCGTTGGCAATCGTCATCACATGGCACGAGCAGTTGAGGCGTCGACTCGTGCGATCACCCTGTACGAGTCCGCGCCGCGACAGGACCGCTCCTCCGGAGATCTCCAGGCCGCCCGCCTGGACCTCGCCACGGCGCACCTCGTGAACGGCGACATCGATGGCGTCCGCGACGCACTGGCCTTTGTACTCAATGCCGGACCCGATCGTCGTACGGCAAGCATCTCCAGGCGGCTCCAAGCGCTGCACACCCATCTCGCCGACCCCGTCTACGCCCGCTCCCCGAGGATCCTGGGTATCCGCGAGAATGTTGGGGAAGCCTGCTCCCGCCCTGCTCTCACCAACCCCCCGGAGCCAGCCGCATGACACACATCACCGAACAGCAGAGCGCGGCCGTGTCCAACAGGCGCCTCCTCGCACACACCGCCTACGCGGACGAACGCCACCTCGCTGCCAGGCAGTCCCTCTACCGATGGCAGCGGCCTCAGTACGATCTGCCGGAGATCGTCGTGGGCGAACTGGCCTACGTCAAGGGAACGGTGCTCGACATCGGCTGTGGAAACGGCACGTTCGTGAACCGGATGCGTGCGGACCGCCGGGACCTACGGGTGGTCGGCATTGATATCTCGGCGGGCATCCTCGCCCACGTCGAGAAGCCTGCTTTCGTGGCTGACGCGCACGCCCTTCCTTTCGCGGACGGGACAGCCGACGCAGTCCTGGCCCTGCACATGCTCTACCACATGGCCGACATACCGGCCGCCGTCCGGGAAATGGCGCGCGTTCTCCGGTCGTCAGGCCTGGCCGTCGCGTCGACCAACAGCGAGAACGACAAGCGTGAACTGGACCAGCTGTGGCAACGGGCAGCCGCCGACGTCCTGGGCATCCCGGAAGGACCCAGTCGGCTCTCCCTCAGTTCACGCTTCTCCCTGGAGAAGGCCCCTGCCTTTCTGGGCGCGGAGTTCAGTGACATCCGGGTACGGGAACTGCCCGGCACCGTCGAGGTGACCGACCCGGCTCCGGTCGTCGCCCACCTCGCGTCCTACGAAGCCTGGTCCGAACAGTGCGGGGTGCCCTTCCGGGAGACCGTAGCCCGAGCACACCAGCTCGTCAGTGCCACCATCGCCTCGGAAGGGTCGTTCACCATCACCTGTCTCGGCGGCTTCCTGATCTGCCGGGCGTAGACTCTCCCTCCCGGGGACCACCTATAGGGTGACCGGGACGAGAGAAGACGCACCATGGATCCCCGCGTACCCCGCCTGCGTCGCAAACTGGCCGCGATCCCGTTCCAGCCCCTGCGCAGCCACTCCTTCGGGGAAGAGGAACACAAGTTCTGCCTCGGTCCGAAGCTGGCGGAAGCCCGAATCGCCGCCTTTGAGGATGAGCACGGCATCTCCCTGCCCGACGCCTATCGGCAGTTCCTCACGCACATCGGCGGCTCGGGCGCGGCGCCGTTCTACGGCCTCAAACCTCTCAGGCAACGTTCCCTGCTGGCCATGAATCCGCGCGGAGAACCAGGGACCCCCCGAGGCTTCACCGCCGCGGACCCCGGGGCACACGAACGTGACCTCTTTCTCCACATCATCGAGATGGGCTGCGCCGACGTATGCGTCATCGCGGTCACCGGTCCTCTCACCGGCCGCGTCCTCATCGGCAACAGCGACGGCTACTGGGGCCCCAACGTCTCCTCCGCCACCGACTTCCTCGACTGGTACGAACGCTGGCTCAACCACATGAGCGCCGGTCGCGACAACCGGGCCCTGGAACTCACTTCACCTCGCCTTCGCGCCCATCCCAACCGCCACCGCATGGCCCCGAAAATCTGACCCTCCGTCAAGTTCCGCGGTTGGTGCCGCCTGGGGGCCGGTTACTTGGCCAGGTGAACGGGCGGCCGTCAGGCGCCGAGACGAGCCCCGCTGCCCCGCTGCCCCGTGGAAAGTGTGCGCAGCCCCGGAGGGTTCACTGGCCCGAGGCCACCCCCATGACATCGTCATTCATCCGCGGCACGCAACGCAGCCACATCGGTCTCGTCCCGAGCCCGCAGTCCGACCCGCTCTCCTCGCAGCCTGCCGTTCCTCTTGTCGGACCGTTACCCCGAGATCAACTCGGTTTCCACGTGCGTGCGGTCACCCTGTCAGTCCGCCGCAAACGCAAGAAACGTGGTGAGCCCCGCTCTGACAGCACCACCCCATGTGAGGTGTGCTCTGTTGGCACCTGCGAACACGACTCCAAGCGAAATATCGGCAGGGCCGGCCGGGCCATCTACGTTCACCATAATGTACTTACTTTCCCCCCTTCCCTTCTCGGTGACCAGGATGCGAACTCCACTGCGGGTGAACGTATAGCTCTTCCTGTTGACCGCAGTACACCTGTATTCGTTTCCCTCAAAGGCCAAACGTAGAGCGCGTCCCTTTTTTCTGAGCGCCCAGCTTCTCCTCCTCGTCTCGACTACCTCTCCGCCTACCCGAAGTCGCGCCAGAGTCAAGCGAGGCCGGTCTCCGAGCGAAAACCCTTCAAAGAATACGTTGGGCACAGATTCGCCACGCACCTCAGCTGCAGGGCCGCCTTCTTCTGCACTGTCCGACGAGTGCACCAACTTCATCTCGCCAAATTCGTGGGAGATGCCCTGCCAAGTGTGCTTGGGAGATCGGTGGCCGTTTCTGGCCATGGGACTGAACTTGAGGGGATCCACCTTCGACCCCTGGTATTCAAGAGTGAATTTGGGCACGCAATCTTCCTTGATTTTATGTTGATGACGCCGGGGCCGGAGAGGAGAGAAGGTGAGGGGTTCTCAGCCGGCGTGCCGTTGAGGCGAATGGCGGAGTGGTGGGCGACAGCGCGGGTGCGCGGGCGGCCGGCTCCGGGGGTACACGACGAAGCGCACCCTGCTCTCCGCGGAGGAGAGAAGGGGGCGCAGTGCGTCAGCGGTCGGCGGGCGCGCGTTGGAGTTGTGCCGCGGCGTGGCGTCCGTGCGTCCTCGGCAGCGGCTCGCCCCCGTGCTGCGACGCCTGAGCGCGCACCATGGCCTTCCCGCAGTGGACGACGCGCTGGTGAAAGCGGCGACCTGACCTGCTACTCGGGGTCGGTGCTCGACCGCACCCACCGGAGGCAGGTCTCCGCGCCGGCCACGATAGGGATGGCGCTGACCTCGGGGCTCGCCCACGGGTGATGTTCCAGCAGGTGTGCTTCGAGGGCCGGATACCGGTCGACTCGGGTCTTCATGAGGAGCTGCCACTCCTCGCCTGTGCCGAACTCTCCGTTGTGCCAGAACACGGACGTGACGGGACCGATGATCTGAGCCCCGGCGGCCAAGCGCTCGCGTACGACGGACCGCGCCAGCTGGACGGCCTGCTCGCGGGTCTCGGTGGCGGTGGACACCTGCACAAGGTCAGTCATGATCCGGAGCCTATCCAGCCCCCGAACTTCCCGAACATGACGAACATGACGACGTTTGCGCAGGTCGTTCCGGAGCTTGGGCCCCGGGTTTCAGGCTTCGGGCTTCGAGCCCTACCTCCCTGGGTGGTTCTTTGGGGAGGGAACCTCCCTACCTCCCTACCTGCTCCCGGCACCCCCACAGGCAGGCAGTATGACAATTAGTCACTGACTTGCCACGTAACGTTGTGAAGGTCTAGCGTTCGCGGCATCCGCCGCATAAAGCGGCCCCAGCCGGTGTATCAGCACCGAACCAGGGCCTGACCTACGGGTCATGTGTGGCTGTCCAACAGGAGAAAACAGGAGCACATGAACGTGGCTGCCGCCGACTTTAGCCCCGCCCTCCCCACACCCGCACACCCCTTAGCCAATCCGGGGTACGGCAAGCGCTCCGCACCCGAACAACTTCCGCGCGGCGACGCCGACTTCGCACACCTGTGCCCGCGAGAAGCGGCCATCGCCGCGTACATCGACCGGCTGCCCGAAGGCTCCGCCATCGGATACAAGGCCCTCGCCGCGAACATCGCCGCCTACGGCCAGCAGGCGTGCGCCACCTCGCTGCGTTCGCTCTCCCACACCGGGCATCTGCGCCTGATCAAGGAGCACCTGGTGCTGGCGGACAGCAGCTTCCGCTGGGTGACCCGGACCTACTTCTCTCGCACGGCCAGGGACGACGCCTGGTGGAAAGCGTTCGTGCAGGGCCTGCACGGCATCGACATCACCGAATTGGAGCGGCGCGGGCAGTGCCGGGACGCCCCGGACCAGGAGGCCGGTGAGGCTGGTGAGGCCGGCGAGGCCGACACCTCCGAGTACACGCCCGCTCCCGCGCCCGGGTCCGCCTCAGGGCCCTCCCTCGCGTACCGCACTCTCGCCCAACTCGGCCACGCCGAAGCCCGTATGACCCTGTCCGCCGCCGAGTGCGCCGCTCTCGAAGAGCTCGCCGCCGAGTGGCTGGCACGAGGCGCGACCACGGATCACCTGACCGTCGCCCTCACCGCCGGACTTCCGCAGCCCCTTCACAGCCCCGCCGCGATCGCCCGCAAACGACTGGAGACCAAAATGCCGCCCAAGCCCGTCAGCGCACAGTCCGCAGCACAGCCCGTACGCGTCCTCCGCACCATCATGATGTGCATCACCTGCGAAAACGACGAGACGAACTCCACGATCATCCGAGGCGTCTGCGTCGACTGCCGCAAGGAATCCGGCATGGAGACGGAGAACGGTGCGGAGGACGGTGCGGAGGACGGCACCGGCACTGGCCCCAGTCCCGTCGGTGCCACGCGCAGCCTCGTCGACACCGCCCGGCGCGCCGCCGAGATCCGCGCCGCCGCTGGACTCAAGTCCCGTAAGGGCCAGGGAAAGCGCAAGCGCTGACCGCAGTTCACCCGCGACCGGGTGGCGCGGCGCCTTGAGGCTCACCGGCTTCTTCAGCGCGAACCTCTGAGGCCGCCGAGGCCGCCGCCCGGCTTGCCGCCCGCCAGGGCCAGGTGGGCCGTCGGCGTCGGTACCGCAGGGGCCTGCGGGGCCACCGCAGCGGTGTGGCGGCCGTGCCACAGGCCCAGGATGTCCCGGCCGAAGGACCACACCAGCGTGGCCAGGGCCGTCAGGACCACCGCGTACAGCGGTACGCGCGGCAGTGCGCCCGTGGTCGCTGTCAGGAGCAGGACGCCCTGGAGCGCCGCCACCGTCTTGCGCGCCATGCTCGGCGGCAGCGGGGCGTTGAGCCAGGGCGCGACGCGGGCCGCCGCGACGAAGACGTACCGCATGGCGCCGATCAGCAGGACCCACGCGCCGAGCATCGTCGCCACGTACACACTGAGCACCATGATCAGGAACGCGTCGACCTCCATGTCGAAGCGCGCGCCCAGCGGGGAGGCCGTGCCCGTGCGGCGGGCGACCTTGCCGTCCACCGCGTCGAGGAAGAGCGCGACCGCCGTGAGCCCGGTGAGGAGGACGACCGGCGCCCCGGCCACGGTCTCGCCGCTCGCCACGGACTCCGCGACCAGCGCCGTCACCCCGCCGACCAGCGTCGTACGGGCCAGGGTTACGGCGTTCGCCGGGCCGAAGCGCCGGGCGGGCGGCCACTGGCGGCTCAGTGCGCGGGTGAGCAGTGCCCAGGTCGCGGCCGTGAAGGCCAGGCCCGTCAGCCACCCCGCCGGCCCCAGTCCGACCGTCGTCCCGAGCGCGGCCAGCAGCAGAAGCTGCGCGCCCGCACCGGCGGTCGTCTCCTGGCGCAACACCCTCGGCACTCTCGTGTCGTACGTGCTGTTGCAGGTGTTGTACGCGTCGTTCAGGGCGGCCACTGTGCACCCTCCGGCTGTGTGACAGAGTCGTTGTGGGCCGCGTACGGTGTGCGCGGCCTCGTGTTTATCAGAACGTGAACCATCACCCGAGCGTTCAGGAGGACGCAGATGACCCGCTCCGCGCGCGCCTTCTGGCTCCGCTCCCCCGGGGTCGGCGAGATCCGCGAGATCGCGCTGCCCGAGCCCGCCGACGGTGATGTCGTGGTGCGGACCGTGTGTTCCGGCGTGAGCCGCGGCACGGAGTCCCTCGTCTTCCGCGGTGGCGTCCCCGCGAGCCAGCACACCGCCATGCGCGCGCCGTTCCAGGACGGCGACTTCCCCGGGCCGGTCAAGTACGGCTACCTCAACGTCGGTGTCGTCGAGGAGGGCCCCGAACGGCTCGTCGGACGTACCGTCTTCAGCCTCTATCCGCACCAGACCCGCTACGTCGTGCCCGCGAGCGCCGTCACGCCCGTGCCGGACTCCGTGCCGGCCGCACGGGCCGTCCTCGCCGGGACGGTGGAGACCGCCGTCAACGCCGTGTGGGACGCGGCGCCGCTGCTCGGGGACCGGATCGCGGTCGTCGGGGCGGGCATGATCGGCTGCTCGGTCGCGGCGCTGCTGGCCCGCTTCCCGTCCGTACGGGTCCAGTTGATCGACGCAGACCCGAGCCGCGCGGCCGTCGCCGAGGCGCTCGGGGTCGGCTTCGCGCTGCCCGGGGACGCGCTCGGCGGCTGCGATCTCGTCGTCCACGCCAGCGCGAGCGAGGCGGGACTCGCGCGGTCGCTGGAGCTGCTCGGGCCCGAGGGCACCGTCCTGGAGCTGAGCTGGTACGGCGACCGGCGGGTCTCCGTGCCGCTGGGCGAGGCGTTCCACTCGGGCCGGCTGACGCTGCGGGCCAGCCAGGTGGGCGCGGTCTCGGCGGCCCGGCGCGGCAGCCGTACGTACGGCGACCGGCTCGCGCTCGCGCTGGAGCTGCTCGCGGACCCCGCCTTCGACGCGCTGATCACCGGCGAGTGCGCGTTCGAGGAGCTGCCGTCGGTCATGCCCCGCATCGCGGGGGGCGAACTGCCGGGAATGTGCCACCGGGTACGGTACGACGCGGCGGCCGACGTCGTCGCGTAACGAGTTCCTTCACGCGCGGCGCGAGCCGTCGCGCGGGGGCCCGTTCCGGTGGCATCCGCCGCCCCGGGCCCACCCGGCCGGGCTCCGTCCGGCCGCTGATTTCACCCGAACCCTGAACAAGCGGCACGTCACCGCCGTACTGGATGACGTGGCCCGGGCAGGGGCCGGCCGAGCCGACCTGGAGGTCAACCGTTGTTCAGCGTCACCGTCCGCGAGCACCTCATGATCGCCCACAGCTTCCGGGGCGAGGTCTTCGGACCCGCGCAGCGGCTGCACGGCGCGACGTTCCTGGTGGACGCCACGTTCAAGCGCGCCGAGCTGGACGACGACAACATCGTCGTCGACATCGGCCTGGCGACCAGTGAGCTGGGCGAGGTGGTGGGCGAGTTCTCGTACCGCAATCTCGACGACGAGGCCGAGTTCGACGGCATCAACACCTCGACGGAGTTCCTCGCCAAGGTCATCGCGGACAGGCTCGCCGACCGCGTGGCGGCGGGGAAGCTCGGGCCCGGCGCCCACGGTCTGACCGGCATCGCGGTCACACTGCACGAGTCACACATCGCGTGGGCGAGTTACGAGCGTACGTTGTGAGGCAGGCCCCGGGTCTGATGGCCGCCACCACCGCGCACACCTCCGCCACCACCGCTCCCCCGGTGCGTTTCATCCTGCCCGGCGGTGTGGACGACCCGGCCGCGCCGAGCGGTGGCAACACCTACGACCGCCGCGTGTGCCGGGAGCTGCCCGGCGCCGGCTGGCGGGTCCAGGCGCACGCCGTCGCCGGTGACTGGCCCCGGCCGCGCCCCGTCCACCGCGCCGAACTGGCCCGGATCCTGGCGGCGATGGCGGACGGCACCGTCGTCCTGCTCGACGGGATCGTCGCCTGCGGCGTGCCCGACATCATCGTCGCCGAGGCCGAACGGCTGCGCCTCGCCGTCCTCGTCCATCTGCCCCTGGCCGACGAGACCGGGCTCGCCCCGGCGACGGCGGCCGAGCTGGACTCGCTGGAGCGGCGGACGCTGCGGGCGGTATCGGTGACGATCGCGACCAGCGACTGGGCGGCCCGCCGGCTCACCGAACAGCACGGCCTGGACCCCGCGCGCGTCCATGTCGCGCTCCCGGGCGCCGACTTCGCGCCGCTCGCCACCGGCAGCGGTACGGACACGCCCCGGCTGCTGTGCGTCGCGTCCGTCACCCCGCGCAAAGGGCAGCACCGGCTGGTGGAGTCCCTGGCCGCGCTGACGGCACCGGAGCTGACCGCGCCAGGGGAGACGGCTTCGCGCTGGAGCTGTGTCTGCGCCGGCGGCCTCGGCCACGACCCCGCCTACGTCGCACGGCTGCGCACACTCATCGACGGGCACGGTCTCGACGGCCGCTTCCGCCTCGCGGGCCCGCAGGCCGGCCCCGCGCTGGCCGCCCACTACGCCGCCGCCGACGTCCTCGTCCTCCCGTCGTACGCCGAGACGTTCGGCATGGCCATCACCGAGGCGCTCGCGCACGGCATCCCCGTCGTCGCGACCGCCGTCGGCGGGGTGCCCGAGGCGCTCGGGCTCGCGCCCGACGGCAGCGTGCCGGGGATCCTCGTACCCCCGGAGAGCGAGGATCCCGAGGGGCTCACCAAGGCCCTGCGCACGTGGCTGCGCGACCCGGCGGTACGCCGCCGTACGAGGGCGTCCGCGCTGGGCCGGCGCACCGCGCTGGCCGGCTGGGACACCACGGCCCGGCGCCTGGCCGCCGCATTGGAACATCTCCGTCAGGAACAGGAACACAGGAGGTCCGTGTGACCGCGACCGACGCAGCCCCCTCCGACGTACCGCGCTACGCCCCCGAGTGGCTGGCGCTGCGGGAGGGCGCCGACGGCAGTGCCCGCGCTCCGGAACTGCTGGAACCGCTCTACGAGCATCTGACGCAGGCGCCGCGCGCCACGCCCGAGCTGGTGATCCGCGACCTCGGCTGCGGCACCGGCTCCATGGGCCGCTGGCTGGCGCCCCGGCTGCCGGGTCCCCAGCACTGGATCCTGCACGACCACGACCCCGAACTGCTCGCGCTGGCCGCCGCGTCGATGCCCACGACGGCCGCCGACGGCAGTGCGGTGACGGTGTCGACGGAGCGCGGCGACATCGCGCACCTCGGCGCGGCCGGGCTGGTGGGCACCTCGCTGGTGACGGCCTCCGCGCTGCTCGACCTGCTCACCCGCGAGGAGCTGGACGCGCTGGCGTCGGCGTGCGCGGGGGCGGGCTGTCCCGCTCTGCTGGCGCTGTCGGTGGCGGGCCGGGTCGAACTGACCCCGGCGGACCCGCTGGACACCGAGATCGCCGCCGCCTTCAACACCCATCAGCGCCGCATCGACGCGAACGGCCGCCGGCTCCTCGGGCCTGACGCCGTCGAGGCCGCCGCCGACTCCTTCGGCCGGTACGGGCTGACCGTACGGACGGCTGCGAGCCCGTGGCGTCTCGGCGCGGCCGAGTCGGCGCTCACGGCGGAGTGGCTGCGGGGCTGGGTGGGCGCGGCACTGGAGCAGCGGCCGTGCCTCGCCCCGCATGGAGAAGCGTTTCTGCGTCGACGGCTGGCGGCCTGCGAGGCGCGCGAGCTGGGCGCGATCGTGGCCCACGGCGACATACTGGCGCTGCCCCCGGCGTGGGGCGGCCCGACTGCGGGCGGACCGGCTGCGGGCGGACCGATGACGGGCGGCAGCGCGGCATGGGACGGCAGCGCGGCATGGGGCGGACCCTCCCCTGACTGGACGGCTCCGGGCGGGGGCGTGTTGTGATCCCGGGGGCGCTGCGGGCCCGCCTCGGCATGATCGCGGGGGTGGTCATCCTCGCCGTACTGATGTGGCGGCTGGGCACCGGCGCGTTCCTCGACGGGCTGCGTGGCATCGACGGCCCGACCCTGCTGGGCGCCCTCGGACTCGGCCTGCTCACCACGGTGTTCAGCGCGTGGCGCTGGCGCCTGGTGGCGCGCGGCCTCGGCATCCGGCTGCCGCTGGGGCGGGCCGTGGCCGACTACTACCGCTCGCTGTTCCTGAACGCGGCGCTGCCCGGCGGTGTGCTGGGCGATGTGCACCGGGCCGTACGGCACGGACGCGACGCCGGCGATGTCGGTGGCGGTGTGCGCGCGGTCGTCCTCGAACGGGTCGCGGGCCAGGCCGTGCTGATCGCGGTCGGTGTGACACTGCTGCTCACGCATCCGTCCGCGGCGGTGGCACGGGCGCGCGACGCGGCGACGGAGCCGGGGGCACTGGCGGCTGCGGCGGCGCTGGCGGGTGTGACGCTGGCGGTGGTGGCGACCGTACGGCACCGGAAGGCGCGCACGTCGAAGACGACCGGCGCGCCGAAGATGACCGGCGCGCCGAAGACGGCTGCCGAGCGTGAACCCGGCATCCGGGCGCTGTTCGCGCGCGGGTGCTGGCCGGGAGTGACGCTGGCGTCGGCCGTCGTGCTGGCCGGACACCTCGCTACGTTCCTGCTGGCCGCCCGCGCGGCCGGCGCGACCGCTCCGGCCGCCGAACTGCTGCCCCTGATGGTCCTCGCGCTGCTCGCCATGGCGCTCCCCCTGAACGTCGGCGGCTGGGGCCCGCGCGAGGGCGCCACCGCGTGGGCCTTCGGCGCGGCGGGCCTCGGCGCGGAACAGGGGCTGACGGTGGCGGTGGTGTACGGGGTGCTGGCGTTCGCGGCGAGCCTGCCGGGAGCCGCGGTGCTGCTGGCCCCCGGCTGCGCGCGGCTGCTAAGCCGTCGTCGTACCGGCGTCCGTACCCGTCTTCGTGCCGGCGTCCGTACCGGCACCCCCGCCGTCGCCCCCGCCGTCGCCCCCGCCGTCGCCCTCGCGGAGATCCAGCTCGAAGAGGGTGTCCTCGCCGAGGTGGGCGCGCCGGACCGGCGGCCGGAGGGCGTCGCGCATCCGGTCGGGGCCGCTGAAGCGCAGGCCGGGCACGCCGTCGCCGAGCAGGACCGGCGCGACCGTGACGTACAGCCGGTGCAGCGCCCGCTCGTGGAGGAAGCGCGACACGGTGTTGCCGCCGCCCTCGACGAGCACCCGGCCCAGGCCGCGGCCGGCCAGCGTGCGCAGCAGCAGGTGGGGCGCGAAGGCGTCGTGGGACGGCAGTTCGAGGACGTCGACGCCGGACCGCCCGGGGGCCCCACCGCTCCCGGCCGTCCCGCCGTGCTCACCGCCCGCACCGCGCCCGTCCGCTACTCCTTCCCCCTCACGTTCCCGCTGGCGCTCCCCGCGCTCGCCGCGCTCCCCCTGGCCACCGTCCGGGCCCACCACCCACAGCGTGGGCGCTGACCCGTCCGTGAACACATGGTGGCGTGGCGGCACACGGCGGTACGGATCGATGACGACCCGGACCGGATGCGCGCCCGTACAGGCGCGGACCGTGAGCCGCGGGTTGTCCGCGACGGCTGTCCCGGCCCCGACGACGACCGCGTCGGCGAGCGCCCGCAGCCGGTGCAGATGTTCGCGGTCCTCCTCGCCGGTGACGTAGTCGGCGTCCCCCGTACGGCTCGCGATGAATCCGTCCAGACTCTGCCCCAACTGCCCGAAGGTGAACCGTGGACCGGCCAGGCACAGCGACAGATAGCGCTCGGCGAGGAGGTGCGCCTCGGGCGAGGCGTCACGCCAGCGGCGCTGTCCAGCGGAGTCAGGGAGCAGCCCTGCCGCGTCGGCGTCGGCCGGGGAGCGTATGCCGAGGAGCAACTCCCATGCGGTGGCGGCATCCACATGGCTCACTCGGCTCTGGCTCTGGCTCTGGCTCAACGGAAATCCTCCGACGTGAGCAGCGAGTGATACGCGGCGAAGGAATCCACCAGGCCAGCCAGCAATTCCTTTCCTTTCTCGGCGGAGCCGAGGGACGGACGTCCGATGACACCGGACTCCGTATAGGCCCGCATACCGAGGGTCAGCAAATGCGGCCGGTCGTCGGCGAGATGGTCCGCGCTCTCGTATCCGGGCCGGACCAATTCCGGGGAATGGTGCAGCAGGATGGAGGTCTCCACCTCTCCCGCGTGCATATCGGCGCGCGACGACGTACGTACTCCCGCCCGCTCCCTGGCCGCGTCCCAGTCCCCGGATCCGGGAAAGAGCGCCATACGCGTACCGCTGCCGGCGGACTCCTGGACGACGTTGCGCAGGACGTAGTTCCCGCCGTGTCCGTTGACCAGGACGAGCCGGTCGGTTCCGGTCCTGCGGAGGGATTCCGCGATGTCGCGTACGACGGCGTGGAGGGTCGCGGCGGAGATGCTGACGGTCCCTGGCCAGGCCGGATCCTCGTGCTCGTGCGAGCAGGAGATGGTCAGCGGCGGCAGGAGCCGCACCGGGTGGGCGGCGGCTATCGATTCGGCTATCGCGCAGGCGACGACCGTGTCGGTCGCGAGCGGCAGGTACCGTCCGTGCTGCTCGAAGCTGCCGACGGGCAGCACGGCGACAGCGGCGTTCGCGGCCTTTACGTCCTCTGTGGTTTCTCTGCTGTACGTGCTCACCGGAGCAGGCTACGCGGAAAAGATCCACCGAACGACGGATCGCGGCAGAACGCCGGCAGAACGCTGCGGAAAGCAGCAGAAAGCGGGCCGGCGGCCAACGGCCGCCGCCTTTCCACCCATTCCTCTCTTCGCACACACCGCCGGGGGTACCGGATATGACGCAGATCATCACGGACAGCAATGGCACGCACCACCACGAAGACATCGTGGGCGCACCGGGCATCGAACGCGCGGGAGATGTCCAGTTGTCCACCGAGTACGGTGAATTCCTGGCCGTCGGATACCGGGACCTCATTCTCGGCGACGAACAAATAGCCCTGGTGTACGGCGATGTGGCGGGCGAAGGGGCGCTGACCCGGCTCCACTCCGAGTGCCTCACCGGCGACGCCTTCGGCTCCCGCCACTGCGAGTGCGGCGACCAGCTCTCGGCCGCGCTGCGCGCCATCGCCGCCGAGGGCCGGGGCGTCCTCGTCTACCTCCGGGGCCACGAGGGGCGCGGCATCGGCCTGCTCGCCAAGCTCAAGGCCATGCGCCTCCAGGCGGAGGGGCTCGACACGGTGGAGGCCAACCTCGCCCTGGGCCTCCCGGCCGACTCCCGTGACTACCGCGTGGCGGCCGAGATCCTGCACGACCTGGGCGTCAACTCCGTACGCCTGCTGTCCAACAACCCGCTCAAGCGGGCGGCGCTGCTCCGTTACGGCGTCGAGATCGCCGAGGAGGTCCCGCTGCTGATCCCGCCCCGCGAGGAGAACATCGCCTACCTCCGCACCAAGCGCGAACGCCTCGGCCACCACCTGCCCCACCTGGACTCCACCCCATGAGTCACTCGTCGGCCGGTTCGGGGGCCCGGGGCAGCCGCAGCAGGAAGCAGGCGCCGAGGGGCTTGGGGGTGGGGGTGAGGGTGAGGGTGCCCCGGTGACGGCGGGCGAGGTCGCGGGCTATGGCGAGGCCGAGGCCGGTGCCGCCCTGGTCGCGGGAGCGGGCGTCGTCGAGCCGGACAAAGCGTTCGAAGATGCGCTCGGCGTCCTCGGCGGGCACGCCGGGGCCGTCGTCCTGCACCGTGAGGACGACCCAGCCGTCCTCGTTCCGGACGGTGATCTGGATGCGGTGTGCGGCGTGGCGGGCGGCGTTGTCGACGAGGTTGCGCAGCAGCCGTTCGTACTCGCCCGGATTTCCTTGTACGAGGGCGGGTCCGTCGCTGTCGCAGGCCAGGGTCAACGGCCGCCCGGTGGGGAGATACTGCTCGGTCATCCGGGAGGCGAGGGCCCCCAGGTCGACGGTGTCGGGTCTGACTACGGGCGTGCGGGTGTCGATGCGGGCGAGGAGCAGCAGGTCCTCCGCGAGGGCCTGGAGGCGGCGGGTCTGCCGAGCGGCGGTGGTGACCGCGGCGGGCCAGTCGGTGCGTTCCGGGTAGGCGAGCGCGACTTCCAGGCTGGCCAGGAGTGTGGTGAGGGGGCTGCGCAGTTCGTGGGCGGCGTCCGCGACGAACCGGCGCTGCTGGGTGGCGGCGTTCTCGAGACGCTGGAGGGTGGTGTTGATGGTGGTGGCCAGGGCGGCGATCTCGTGTCCCGTGGTGGGGACGGTGACGCGTTCGCGGGGGTCGCTCGCGGTGACCGAGGCGGTGAGGACACGGATGGCCTCGACCGGCCGCAGCGCGATCCTGACGGCGAAGTAGGTGACTGCGGCGATCAGTACGAGGCTGACGAGCCCGGCCCGCAGCAGCAGGAGGTCGGTGGCCCTGGCGATTTCCTCGGCCGTGCGCGGGAGCACCACCACATAGACCCGGAGGAAGGCATCGTCGGCGACGCCCAAGGCGGCGGCCTTCTCACCGCCGAGTCTGTCGGCCCTGATATCGGCGTACCAGACCATGTAGGTTCCGGCGGCCACATGGGAGCTGCTGTGGGGCTCGGCGTGGCGGTTCGCCGGCAGGTGGAAGAAGTAGTTCGTCAGAGTCCTGGGCCCCCGTGCTTCCGTCGGGGCGGGCAGCACATGGCGGGTGCCGGGGTCGAAGGACTCCATGCCACCGCCGTAGGCGACGGCGGAGCGCCGGCCGCTCGCGACGACCTCGTACGGCGCGGTGCTTCTGCGGCTGGGGACCACGCCCTCGTTCAACTGGTCCACGAGAGCCAGGAGCTGTATCTGGGCCTGTGCGTCGGCGATATCCACGCTCTGGCGGTAGACGTCGCGGTGTACCCACCAGCTGATGCCCACCAGGACGACGACGGTGGCGGACGCGGCGGCCAGGGCCGTGCGGGCCCGTACGGAACGCGGCCACCAGCGGCGTCGCCGCGGCTCAGTCGCGGTCGCGGTCACGGTCATCGCCTTCGCGGTCGTCCCGCTCGCGGTCGTCCCGTTCACGATCATCCCGCCCACGGTCGTCCCGTTCGCGGTCGTCCCGTTCGCGGTCGTCCACGAGCCGGTAGCCGGTCCCCCGTACGGTCTGGAGGGACCGTCGGCCGAACGCGGCGTCCACCTTCTTGCGCAGGGCGCTGACGCGCGCCTCCACCAGGTTGGGATCCCAGGCTTCGTCGGGCCACGCGTGGTACAGCAGATCCGTTTTGGAGACCGCCTGGCCCGCCCGGCGTGCCAGCAGCTCCAGCACGGCGAACTCCCGGGGTGTCAGCTCCACCCGGGCCCCGGCCCGCCGGCAGACGCGGCCGGCGACGTCCACCGAGAGATCGCCGACGGCGAGGACGGGCGGGGCGACCGTGGCGGCCCGCCGTACCAGGGCCCGCAGCCGTGCGACGAGCACCACGTAGGAGAAGGGCTTGGCCAGGTAGTCGTCGGCCCCGGTGTCCAGCGCCTCCGCCTGGTCCCATTCGCCGTCCTTCGCGGTGAGCACCAGTATGGGCGTGGTGTTGCCCTCCCGGCGCAGTTGGGCGCAGACCTTGTAGCCGTTGAGTCCGGGCAGCATCAAGTCCAGTACGACCAGGGCGTATTCGCCGTTCCTGGCCATCCACAGTCCCTGCCGGCCGTCATGGGCGAGATCGACGCTGTAGCCCTCGGCGGTCAGACCGGTGCGCAGTGTGTGGGCAAGGTCCACCTCGTCTTCGACCACCAGGATGCGCATGGGGTGCAGCCTCGCACAGCGCCCACGCGCTTTCCTGACCGGGCGATCAGGTTGGATCAGGAAACGGTCAACGAGGTCCGGGCACGCTGGGCGGAGTGTGTTGTCGCCGCCGCTGAAAGGCCCTGTCCCCGATGTCCGTTGATGAACGTGCGCTCACCGTGGCCAGGACGACTGCCCCTCCCGTACCCGCCGTCCGTGGGCACGTAACGGGCCCGGCGACGGCTGTTGTGGTCATCGCGCCCGTGGTGCTGACCATCGTGCTCGGGCTCTGGGGCATCCGCAGGCAGAACAGCATGTGGGGGGACGAGGCCGTCACCTACCAGCTCGCGGAACGCGATCTCTCCCAGATATGGCTCACCGCCCAGAGCGTTGATCTGGTCCATGCCCTCCACTACGCGATGATGCATGAGCTGTTCGCTCTCTTCGGCGCCGGGCTGCTGACGTTGCGGCTGCCGTCCGTGCTGGCCATGTCCGCGGCGGCGGCCGGAGTCGGGCTGCTGGGGCTGCGCCTCGCGGGACCCCGTGCCGGGCTGCTGGCAGGGCTGGTGTTTCCGCTCCTTCCCATGGTCCAGATGTACACCCAGGAAGGCCGCTCGTACGCCATGGTGTGTGCCCTGGTCACCTGGGCCACCCATGCGCTGGTCGTCAGCGTCCCGCGGTCCGCTCGGTGGCGGTGGGTTGTGTACGGCGCGACGATGCTGCTCGCCTGTCTGCTCCACGAGTTCGCGGTCCTCGCCCTGGTCGCACACGGTGTCACACTGCTCGTCTCCCGTGTGCCGCGTCCGGTGCTGCGGGCGTGGAGTGTGACCGCCGCGGTCGTGGTGGCGGGGGTGCTGCCGCTGGTCATGCGCAGTGCGGGGCAGTCGGGACAGGTGGCGTGGATCGGCTGGCCCGGATGGACGCGGCTGCTGGGTTTCCTGGCCATGGTGGGCGTGGGTGTGTTGTGTGCCCGGGCGCCACTGGAGGCGAGGGGGCCCGTGCGGCTCGCCGTGCTGGCTCTGCCGATTCTTGTGCTTCCCGGCCTTCTGCTGCTGCTCGCCTCACCGCTCAAGCCCCTCTTCGTCGACCGGTACGTGCTCTACAGCTGCACCGGGGTCGCCTTGCTGCTGGGCGCCTGGATGGATCACTTCCACCGGCTGCAACCGTCCTCCCGCCACGCGTGGATCGCGGTGGTCGCCGTACTGGCCGCGCTCGTCCCGCAGACCCTTTCGCTGAGGACGCCCCAGGCCCGGAGCACCGACGTCATCGCCATCGGCGCCGCCGTACGGGAGGAAGGCCGCCCCGGCGACGGGCTGCTCTATCTCTCCGGCCGGCACCGGGTCTGGACGGCGGCCTACCCCGAGGACACCCGGTCCCTGACGGATCTGGCCCTGACCCAGGACCCCGCCGCCTCGAACACACTCGCAGGCACCGAGCTGCCCGCCCAGGACATAGCGGCGCGCATCCTGGATTTCGACCGTATCGTCGCGGTCCGCGAGACGTCGGACGCGCACGCGGCCACGGACCCGCGGGAGGTGGCGAAGACAAGCACCTTGCGGCGCTGCTTCCGTGAGCACAGGACAACTCACGTCATCGGCGCGAGGGTCACCGTCTACGTCCGTGACCCCGCCCCCGGGGCGACGGCGTGCTGACGCGCTGACGTCGCGCGCCGTCCCTCCCCCCTCCCCCCGCCGATTGACCGAGCGGTCCCCGTCGCGATGCTTGAATGGACCGTCGTTCCTGATCCTCCGGCAAGGAGAAACGCTGTGCCCCTGGTGTCTGTCGTCATGCCCGTGTACAACTCGGCGGCCACCCTCGGCGCGGCCGTCCGGTCGGTACTCACGCAGACCCACAGCGACCTGGAGCTGCTGGTCACCGACGACCGGTCCTCCGACGAGTCCATGGACCTGCTCCGCGAGTTCGCCGGGCAGGACGAGCGCGTCCTGCCCGAGTCGGCCCCCGAACAGGGCGGTGCGGGCCGGGCCCGCAACCTGGCGATCGAGCGGGCCCGCGGGGACTACATCGCCTTTCTCGACAGCGACGACATGTGGCTTCCGGAGAAGGCCGAGAAGCAGCTCGCCTTCGCCGCGGAGGCCACCGCTCCGTTGACGTTCACCTCGTACTTCAAGATGGACGCCGACTACGACGGCGAGAGCACCGACTGGGTCCCGAACGGGCGGGTCATCCGCGCGCGGGAGCACGTGGACTACCGCGCGATGCTGGTCCAGGACCACATCGGCGCGCTCACCGCCATGTACGACCGCAATGTCCTGGGCACGAGGCTGATGCCGGAGATGCGCAAGCGCCAGGACTACGCCCTCTGGCTGTCGATCATGCGGGACGGCGCCGACGCCCGGGGCCTGGCCGAACCGCTCGCGGTGTACCGGGCCCACCGGGCGGGCTCGCTGTCCTCCAACAAGCTCTCGCTCGTGCAGTACAACTGGGCCCTGTACCGCGAACACGAACACCTGTCGGTCCCACGGGCGACGCGAGCACTGACCGGCGCGGTCTGGCAGTCGCTGCGCAACTCGCGCATCTAGTGCCCCTCCCGGCACCAGCACGAAGGCTGCGGACCGCACCGTACCGCCGCCGTCCGCCGTCCGCCGTCCGCCGTCCGCCGCCTGGGCGAGCGCCCGATCGATCATCGCCAAGGACCCTGGGTGCGGGCATGGCCCGGTTCCTCTGCGCGCGCATTCCTTAGGGGTACACTCCTTAGGGGTTTAGTCCTAAGGAGTGTGTGCTGTGTTCGGTTCCATGCGCTCGGCCAAGCCGACCCATGTCTTCGATCGGAGCGCCGAGTGGGACGGCCTCGCGGCCTTCGCGAGCCATTCGCTGCCCCATGCCATGCTCGGGATCGTCAGCGGCAGACGGCGGATGGGCAAGACCTACTTGCTGCGCGCCTTGGTGGAGCGGCAGGGGGGCTTCTACTTCGGTGCCACTGCGGCGACGGAGGCGGAATCCCTGCGTCAGTTCTCTGTCGCTCTTGCCCATCACGTGGGGTCGCCGGTCCCGTTCGCCTTTGCCACCTGGGATGACGCGATCACCTACCTGTTCGGGCTGGCCTCGCCGCGAGATTCCCAGGTACCCCTGCTTGTGGTTATCGATGAATTTCCGTATCTGGCGAAGACCGCTCCGGAGCTTCCGTCCCTGATCCAGAGGGAGGTCGACCGGTCTCAGATTGAGCAGAACCGGATGAGGCTCCTTCTGTGCGGGTCGGCGATGTCCGTCATGGGCGGACTGCTGGCGAGTACCGCACCCCTGCGGGGGCGGGCTCAACTGGAACTTGTCGTACGGCCCTTCGGGTACCGGGCAGCCGCCGAGTTCTGGGGTGTCGCCGACGATCCCGCGCTCGCGGCCCGTCTCCATGCGGTGGTCGGCGGCACACCTGCCTACCGCCGGCAGTTCCTCGCGGACGACGTCCCCACCACGCTGGAGGAGTTCGACGACTGGATCTGCCGTACGGTCCTCTCGCCCCTCAGCCCTCTCTTCCGGGAAGCCCGGTACCTGCTTGCCGAGGAAGCGGACATCCGGGACACGGCCTTGTACCACTCGGTCCTCGCCGCGGTGGCCCAGGGAAATACCACGCGGGGCGGGATCGCGGGATACATCGGCCGTAAGTCGGTGGATATCTCGCACCCCCTCCACGTCCTGGAGGACAGCCACCTGCTCGTACGGGAGGCGGACATCTTCCGAGCCGGGAAGTCCGAGTACCGCATTACTGAGCCGCTGATCAATTTCTACGAGTCGGTGATGCGACCCGCTTGGGCGCGACTGGAGAGCGGACAGGCCCGAGAGGTGTGGGCACAGTCCGCGGAGCGCTTCGCGGCGCAGGTAGCCGGACCGCACTTCGAGACGGTGTGCCGCGAGTACGTACTCGGGCCGGGCAGGGCCCTGCTCCGCTCGTCGTTGGGGGAGGTGGGCAGTGGCGTGGTGACTGACCCCACGGCGCGGCGGCAGACGCAGATCGACGTAGCCGTGGTGGAACCCGGGTCCGGGGGCAGGAAGCAGGCGGTCCACCTGCTCGGCGAGGTGAAATGGGGCACCGTCATGGGGCTCAGCCACCTGGAGCGGCTGGCTCGGGCGAGGGAAGTCCTCACCGCGCGAGGCATGGACACCACCCGATGTCAGCTCGCCTGCTTCAGCGCGGCCGGCTTCAGCGACTCGTTGCGAAGCGAGGTGTCGCGTGGAGCGCGGGGCGAAGACGGTGTGCTGCTCATCGGTCTCGACGAACTCTACGGTGGGGCGTTCCGGGCGCCGCTTCCTTGACCGGGCGTCGGCCTGGCGCGACTTGGAGGCAGTGACGTTACGGACGTGGGCGTCCCGCGCCCTCTTCCAGGGGCTTCCAGGGGCCTACGCCGAGTCTGCCCGTGGTGCCCAGGTCGAATTCCGACGTCACCGTCACCGGGTCGGTGCCGGGCTTCGCGCGGACCCGGGCGTACGGGGCGTGGACGGCGTCGAGGCCCGCTTCTGTGGTGTTGCGCCAGACCAGGGTGGCGTGGGCGCGTTCGCCGGGTTTCAGGTTCACGGGGGCGGGCACGCCGTCGGCGCCGGTGCCGGTGGCTATGCCGCCGGGGCCGTCGAGGACGCGTACGCCGGTGACGGGCGCGTGGTCCTCGCCGAGGAGTGCCACGTCGGGGTAGCCGTTGAGCGGGTAGTTCCGGGTGCCGCAGTTCTCCAGGCGCAGCCCCACGACGCGCAGGCCCATGGCGGCGTCGCCCTCATCGGCGTACAGCCGCACCCCGGAGGGCGGGCAGGCGCCGCCGGTCGAGGGCTCCTCGGTGGTGGGGATGCTCCGTACCTGGAGGATCCGTACGCGCGTCGCGCCTCGGGGCGGGTCCTGGGACAGGTCCTGGGACGGGGCCTGGGACGGGTCGCCGGCCAGGTCGCTTCCCGGGTTGACCGGCAGGTTTTCCGCCGTGTCTCCGACCTGGCCCGACGCGAGGCCGGCCATGGCTACCGTGCGGCGCACGGTCTCGCCCGGTTTGACGGACCGTACGGTCTCCTTCGGGCTTGTCAGCGCCTCTCCGGAGGCCGACAGGAACGTGAAGGTGATGGTGTACGTGAGGGGCTCCGCTCCCTCGTTGGTCACCTCGAACGCTGCGCACGCGTCCGCCCCGCCGCTCATGCCGGTGATCTCCACCCCGTCCCGCTTCAGCTCGGCGGGGTCACCGACCAGGGCCGGAGCGTCGGTGGCTTCCGGGGTGCCCGAGGGGCGGACTCCGCAGGAGGACGCAGTGGGGGTGCCGGTCGCGGAGGCGGCAGCCGTGGTGCCTGCCGGGCCGCCCGCCTGCTCCGATCCGCAGGACGTGAGCAGCAGCATGCCGACTACGGCGGTGAGTGGAACAGCGTGACGCATGCTGTGAGTTGATCAGGGACGGACCCATCGGGCTGTGACGGAAGCCACTCCTCCGGTCACAGGCCCGTCACAGCACGAGCGGGGAGCCCCGTCAGCCCCGTCAGCCCCAGCTCTGCGAGTACTGGTTCCGGTAGCGGTTGCGGCCCACGCGGTCCGACAGGAACCAGTGCGCGGTCATCAGCAGCAGCAGACTGGCGCCGATGATGATCAGCCCCGGCGCGAGCGCCCTGAAGTCGATGAAACCGGCGATCGTGGTCGTCTCCCCCACGCCTCCCCCGCCGCCGAGACCCCCGGCGCCGCCCGGGGTGATCCCCGCGCCGGCGGGAGGTACGGCCGGGCTGGAGGCCGGGGTGTTCCCGCCGGAGCCGTCGGCCGCGCCGCCACCCGCGTTGCCGCCGCCCGCGCTGCCGCCGTCACCGCTGCCGCCGCTGTCCACGATGAGGTTCACCCCGAGGGCCCGCATCGCCGAGGTCATCGGCTGGAAGAACGTGACGCCGCCGGCCGTACAGTCGCCCGTACCGCCCGAGGTGATCCCCAGCGCGATGCCCTGCGAGAGCAACGGGCCGCCGCTGTCGCCCGGTTCGGCGCAGACGGTCGTCTGGATCAGGCCGGTGACCGGGCCCTCGCGGTAGTTCACCGTCGCGTTGAGCGCGGTCACCCGCCCGGTGCGCAGCCCGGTCGTACTGCCGCTGCGGAAGACCTGCTGGCCGACGACCGGATCGGCGACGCCCGTGATCCGTACCGCCTGCCCGTCGCCGATGTTCACCAGGGCGGAGTCGGAGCCCTCGACGGCCGCGCCGTCCCCGTTTCCGTACCGTACGAGCGAGTAGTCGTCGCCGGGGAAGCTGCGCTGGATCGTCGTGCCGACCTGTCCGGTCCGCTGCTCGTCACCGAACCAGTTGGTGCCGACGGGCCCGCAGTGCCCGGCCGTCAGGATGAAGTTCTCCTGGCCCTTGGTCACGTTGAAGCCGGCCGAACAGCGTCCGGCGCCGTTGAAGATCGGGGAGGCGCCGTTGGTCATCGTGTCGAACGAGCCCTCCATGCGCTCCATGCGTATGACACCGCCGAGGGTGTCCGCGAGCGCGGACAGCCGGTCCCAGTCGCCGGACGAGACGGAGCTGTCGGCGCGCACCACGACCTGGTTGGTCGCGTAATCCACCGACCAGGCGGTGCCGGGCACCCGGGGTGCCCCGCCCAGCGCCTCGGTGGCCGCACGTAAGTCGCTCATGCTGAAGCGCATCACCTTGGCCCGCGCGCCCGCCCGCCGTACCTCTTCCGCCGTGTCCTCGTCGGTCACGGCGACGACCGCGCGGCCGTCGTCCGCGATCCAGGTGCCGGCGGTACGTTCGGTGCCGAGCCGGGAGACCAGGCCCGTGCCCAGCTCGGCGGAGGCGGTCTGGTCGCCGCCGCGCGCGCTCCCGTTGGGGGCGCCGCCGTCCGGCTCGCTCGCCACCGCGCTGGAGACCATCAGGCCACCGCAGATCAGCCCGCCGACGGCCGCGAGTCGCGCGATCCGTCGGAAGGTGCGTCGTGCGTGCCTCATCCGTGGCCCCCAATGCCGTACCGGCTCGACGTCACCAGCGCCGGGCTCCGGGAAATTCGTGAGCCCTCGTTGCATACGTGCGGCGGGCCGGTTCGGTTCAACGGCGTTCGCGACGGACTTCGCCGACGAGTTCGCTACGGGTCAGAGGAGGGCCGGCGGCAGCAGCTCCAGCGCCTCTTCCCAACGGAAGCCGCCGCCCGCGCCGTTGGTCCCGGGCGCGTGCGGTACGTGGGAGCCGACGCGTACCCCCATCGCGCGCAGCCGCTCCAGGCTGAGGGCGTACGCGGGGTGGGCCGCCTGCGCCGCGTTCAGGAACGGAAGTACGGCGATGGGCACGCCGAGTCCGTACGCCTCGCAGACGATGCCGAGGGCGAGCGTGTCGGAGATGCCGGCCGCCCATTTGTTGATGGTGTTGAACGTGGCCGGGGCGACCGCGATGGCGTCCGGCGGCGGCAGCGGGCGGGGCTCGCCGGGGAGCCGCCAGGCCGAGCGGACGGGGTAGCCGGTGGCGGCCTCGACGGCGGGGCGGTCGATGAAGCCGAGGGCGTGCGGGGTGGCGACGACGCCGACGTCCCGGCCGTCGGCGTGCGCGGCGTCGATCAGGGTCCCGACATCACCGGCGATGCCCGACGCGCAGACGACGATGTAGAGAAACGGCCTCCGGGGGCGCGCCGGGTCCGCCGCCGGGTGTGGGTGTGCGTCCGGGCGCGGGTCCGGGTGCGGCGGCGTCTCCGCCCCCGCCCCCGTGGCTGATTCCGTCGCCGTATCGGCCGTGCGATGCGTCACGTGGGCCTCCCAACGTCGTTGATCAGCATAGACGTTCGACGTGTATGTCCCGGAAACAATGGATGACGACCCATTCAGGTTGATCGATTTTTCAACGATCGAGCGTTGAAACCTTCACGAGAGGGCCACTTAATCCACTACCCTTTCATTAGTCGCAACGCTCGGCGCCCCGGCCACAGTTGGGCCGTCCCACGCCCCGACCCACGCGACCACCACCTTCCTCTTGTGCTCAAGACCGTCACAAATCGCGATCCCGATCAGGGATGCGCGTACGCCGTTTGGCGACGCTGGAGGCAAACTGCGCATGCCTGAGATGAGCGGTGCCGACCCCACTCGGCCCACGGAGCACGAACACCCGGCCGCGCCGACGAACAACCTTCCGGTGCCCGTAAAACGTCCCCCCACCAGGAAGGAGCTCGCGCTGCCCGCGCAGCCTTCCGGTGCCCACCGGCGCAGCCCCGATCCGTCGGACCTGGAGCTTTTCGCGAGCATGGACAACGCCGCGCCGCCGCCCCAGGAGCCGAACGGCCAGGCCCCGGCCCCGATTCCGGGTCCGATCCCGGGTCCGGGTCAGGTCCCGGACGGGAACGCGGCTCCGGGTCCGGTTCCGGGTCCCGGTCCCGGTCCCGGTCCGGTTCCGGCCCAGGACGCGGTGGCCGGGGCTCCCCCCGGTCATGCCCTCGGGCCTGTCCCCGTCCCCGCGTTCGGTACGGCACCGACGTCCGCGTTCGGTACGCACCCGGGCGCCGCGTTCGGCTCGGGCCCCGCCTTCGGTTCGGGCACGGGCTTCGGCTCGGGCGCGGCCTTCGGTTCCGGTTCCGGTTCCGTATTCGGTTCGGGCGGCGGAGCGGGCCACGGTCCCGGTTCGGGCCCGGACCCCGACCCCGCCCGCTGGGACGACGACCCGGCGCCCGAACCCAGCAGGCTGAGCCTCGTACGGAACACGGTGCTGGTCGGCGTCGCGACCCTCGCCGTCGGCATCGGGCTGGCCTTCTACGCCGGCCCGGGGAACCGTGACGCCCACCAGGCGGCCTCTCCCCTGTCGGACGGTTCGCTGCCCCAGCCCGGCGGCCTGCGGGCCTTCCCCGCGCAGGGCACGGACACCGAGCCGGGCGACGTCACGGACAGCGGCGACAACCAGACCGGCACCGCGGGCGACTCCGAGCTGTCGCAGGTCGACGGCGGGGACAGCACGCAGACCGGCTCGACGGGCTCGGCGTCAGGTGGAACCACCACCGACAAGGGCAAGAAGAGCGACAAGAGCGACGCCAAGGACAAGGGCGACGACGATTCCGGTTCGGGCTCCGGTTCCGAGTCCGGCAAGGAATCGGAGTCCGGCAGCGGATCCGACAAGGGCTCGGGTTCGGGTTCGGGCTCCGGCGGCGGCGGCTCCGACGCGCCCCCGCCGGCCGCGTCACGCCAGCGCGCGATGCAGTCCATCAACTACCCGGACCGCTACTGGCACATCCGGGACGACTTCGCCTTCCTCGATGTCGTCAAGCGCGACGACGCCGCCTACACGGTGATCGACGGCTTCGCGGACTCCGACTGCTACTCCTTCTCCCTCGGCGGCGGCCGTTACCTGCGGCACTCCAACTTCCGGCTCCGGGCCAGCACCAACGACGGCTCCACGAGCTTCAAGCAGGACGCCACCTTCTGCCCCCGGCCCACCACGTACGCCGGCGGCAACAACGGCGGTTGGGGCAGCGGCTGGGGAGGTGGCTGGGGCGGCAGCGGCAGTGGCAGTGGCAGCACCGGCACTCAGAAGGTCAGTGACGACGACCCGATGATGCTGGAGTCGTACAACTACCCGGGCCGCTTCATCCGGCACCGCAACTTCCAGCTCTGGCTGGACTCGTACCAGTTCTCAGCTCTCTTCCAGGCCGACTCGACCTTCCGCATGGTGAAGAAGTAGGCGGCAGGCGGTAAGCCGGGCAGTAAGCAGCACGCAGCAGACGGCGGGGGTGGCCAATCGGCCACCCCCGCCGCGCTTCCCCCGCCGCGCTTCCCCCGCCGAGCCTCCCCGGCCGCGCTTCCCCCGTCACGCTTCTGCCGCCCGACCGCTGCCGCATTCATTGACCACCCGCCGGGTGCGTGCCATTCTCACGGCGCGTCCCTCCACATGGGAGCGCTCCCACCTCTGTCCCGCCCCACACCGCACCCGAGACCGCGACGGAAGGCACCCCACATGCCCGCATTCGTCATGCCCGCACTCGTCTCCGTACTCGCCTCCGCACTCCTCGCCACCGGCGGCCTGACCACCCCCGCGTCAGCCACCCCGGCCGCCTCAACCGCCCCCTCCGTGCTGGCCACCACCGCCGTACGGGTCAATCAGCTCGGCTATCTCCCCGACGGCCCCAAGCGCGCCACCGTCGTCACCACCGCCGCCTCCCCCCTCCCCTGGCAACTGCGCGACGCGGCCGGCGCCGTCGTCGCGAGCGGCTCCACCACCGTCCGGGGCGCCGACACCGCCTCCGCGCAGTCCACGCACCGGGCCGACTTCAGCGCGTACGCCGGTACCGGGACCGGCTTCACCCTGACCGTCGACGGGGTGAGCAGCCATCCGTTCGCCGTCCGCGCCGGACTGTACGACGGTCTGCGCTCGGACGCGCTGTGGTTCTTCTACCAGCAGCGCAGCGGTATCCCCATCGAGGCGTCGCTCGCGGGCGGCGCGGCCTACGCCCGGCCCGCCGGGCACCTCGGCGTCGCGCCGAACAAGGGCGACACGTCCGTCCCCTGCCAGGCCGGCGTCTGCGACTACAGCCGTGATGTACGGGGCGGCTGGTACGACGCGGGCGACCACGGCAAGTACGTCGTCAACGGCGGCATCTCCACCTGGCTCCTGGTCAATTCGTTCGAGCGATCCAAGGCGAAGGGCACGGACGCGGCCGTCGGCGACTCCACCCTCCGCGTCCCCGAGCGCGGCAACGGCGTGCCCGACCTTCTCGACGAGGCGCGCTGGGAGCTGGACTTCCTGATGCGGATGCAGGTGCCGGAGGGCCGGCCGCTGGCCGGGACGGCGTTCCACAAGATCCACGACGTCAACTGGACCGCCCTGCCCACCCGTCCGGAACGCGACGCCGAGACGCGCGAGCTGCACCGCCCCTCCACCGCCGCGACCCTCAACCTCGCCGCCACGGCCGCCCAGTGCGCCCGGGTGTACGCCCCGTACGACGCCGCCTTCGCCGCCCGCTGCCTGGACTCGGCGCGCCGCGCCTGGACGGCGGCCCGCGCCAACCCGAACCTCCTCGCCCCGGACTCGGACTCCAACGGCGGCGGCGCGTACGGGGATTCCACGGTCAGCGACGAGTTCTACTGGGCCGCCGCCGAGCTGTACGCGACGACCGGCGAGGCCGCGTACCGCGACGCCGTCACCGCCTCGCCCTGGCACACCTCCACGGGCGCCCTCACCACCTTCGGCTTCGGCTGGGCCGACACCGCCGCCCTCGGCCGACTTACCCTCGCCACCGTCCCCACCGGCCTCCCCGCCGCCGACACCGCCCGGCTGCGCGCCTCGGTGACGACCGCAGCCGACGCCCATCTCGCCACCATGGCCGGCCAGGGGTACGCCGTACCGCTTCCGGCCACCGCGTACGTCTGGGGCTCCAACGGCCAAGTGGCGGGCAACGCCGTCGTCCTGGGCACCGCGTACGACCTGACCCGGCAGCCGCGCTACCGCGCCGGTGCGATCGAGGCGCTGGACTACCTGCTGGGCCGCAACGCCCTCGGCCAGTCCTACATCAGCGGTTACGGCGTCCAGGCGGCCCACAACCAGCACCACCGCTTCTGGGCGCACCAGGCGGACGCCTCGCTCCCGAACCCGCCGGCCGGCTCGCTCGCGGGCGGCCCCAACTCCGGTCTCCAGGACCCGGTGGCGGCGGAGCGGCTGCGTGGCTGCGCGCCGGCCGCCTGCTACATCGACGACATCGAGTCGTATTCGACGAACGAAGTGGCCGTCAACTGGAACGCCCCGCTGGCCTGGGCGGCCCAATTCGCCGCCGAGCGACCGTAAGGAGCTGTTGTCCGACCCCGGCATTCCGGGCCCGGTCCGGGACCGCGCCGCGCCACCTCCCGACGCATCCCAGCGATTCTTTCCAGCCATCGGCAGCCGGAATATTCGACCAATGGGGGCTCTTGGCTTTCCGCTATCGCTGACAAGGTGTCATAATGGTTCTCGTAGCCCTTCGTGCATCCCCCGTCGCGAAGGGCTACACCCCTTTCTCCCGCGCCCCGGGAAGCCTCTCGCGCCCCACCCGCCATGGTTCCGGCATGGCGTCGGCATGGTTATCACACGGGCAAGGAACTCCCCTCGTGGCTCCCTGCCCGTGTTTTTTCGAGTTAACAGTGACGCAGAGTGTATCCGCAAGCTCAGCCCCCAATCCTGCACCGGACATCCACGGCCGGGTCCGTTAAAGTACGGCGGACCGGAACGCGGTGGGGGCTTGGATGGACAACGGCGGAGAGCACGCGCCGCAGCTGAGGACGCTGCGGCAGAAGGTCGAGTACATGGTGGATACGACCTTCCCGGGCCAGAAGGTCTCGGGACGGTTCTTCGCCGACCTGGTCAAGGAGCGCGGCGGCGCCCTCTCCCACAGCTACTTCTCCAACATCCTCGCGGGGAAGGTCACCCACCCGTCGGAGGACATCCTCCGGGCGCTCGGGCTGGGATTCGGCGTGGACTGGCGCTTCTTCAAGGAGGAGTCCGACGTCGTCGACGATGTCGTCGCCGGTCTGCAATTCCTCGCGAAACGCAGGACCGGCGAAATCAGCGGGGTGGCGGGCCGCGGAGTGGACGAGAGCGGACTCCCGCCCGAACTGCTGCGCTTCGCGATGTCCTTGCTGGAGGAGGCCAAAGCGAAGAACCCGGGCGGCGATACGGGCAGCGATACGGGCACCGATACGGGCGGCCATTCAGGCACGGTTACGGGTACCCGCGGGCAATCGGAACCGTAGAAGCGGCGCACGCGTGTTCGTGACTGCGGCTCACGGCACTCACCCGATCGATCCGATCGATCCCGATCGATCCGATCAATCCCATTCGACCCGATCGGCCGGCCCCAGAGATCGGTCGGCCCAGAGATCGGCCAGCCCAAGAGGTCCCCATGTCTCTGCGCGAACTGCGGCGGGAGTGCGAAGCCGGCCTGGCCGACCTTCCCCTCCCCACGCCGTTCAGCGTCACCGGTCTCGTGGCGAACATGGCGGCGGCCCGCGGCCGGACGATCGTGCTGCACGAACTGCCCGACCAGCTCGCCCGCGTGAACGCCGCCTGCGGGCTGCGCCTCGCCGCCGGCTCCACCAGCCTCGTGCTCTACCGGCGGCGCCCGACCGCGTACCAGACCCAGCACGTCATCCTGCACGAGCTGTGCCACGAGTGGTTCGACCACGGCACGACGCTCGACGCGGAGCAACTGGCGCGGCTGCTGCCCGTCTTCGACCCGTCGCTGATCGGCCGGATGCTGCCGGCGGACGGACCGGCCCCCACCGTCCAGGCGCGCGCGCAGTACGACACGCACGATGAGCGAGTGGCCGAATTCGGTGCGTCACTCATCCCTCGTATGATCAGGGACATGCCCACGGATGACATGGTGGGGCGGCTGGCGAACTCGCTCTCCCGGCCGGTCGCACGCCGTCGCCGGGGTATCGGTGGAGGCGGAGGCGGAGGCGGCCTCTTCCGCCCGTAACCCTTGCATCCCCCGTAACACCTGCATCCCCCATAACCCCCGTAACCCCTGTAACCCCCCGTAACAGCACCGCCACCCGCGTCACACCCCTCGCGTCACATCACCCCCCAAGGACCCCACCCGTGACCGCACTCGACCTCGCCGGCTACCTCATAGCCGCCCTGATGACAGCCGTCGCCCTCTGGCGCATGCCGGCCGCGCTGCGGGGCGACGAGGACGACAGACGGCGGCGCGCCCTCTGGGGCTGCTACGCCGGATTCGCCGTCGCCCTCTGGACGAAGACCAGCGCCGTACGGATCGGGCTCAACAACAGCCCCGTCACCGACCTGGCCGTCCTCATCAAGCACTACACGGCGACCATCGCGATCCTGGCCATCCTCAGCTACATCGTCGCCATCTACGGCCAGTACCCGGCCGACGGCGACATCCCCCGGCACGTACGGTTCGCCCGCCGGGTCCAGCGCCTCGCGGCCCGCACCGCCGCCGCCACACTGGCCCTGCTGACCACGCTGTTCTTCACGGTGGTCGACCGCTCCGTCCCCTCGGACCGCTTCGTCGCCGACCACGCGGGCGAGTGGGGCGCCACGCTCTACATGAGCGTCTTCTACCTCTATCTGGGCGCGGCGTCGGCCGTCTGCGCGTACCAGTGGGCGCTGGCCACCGCCGGGGCCACCCGCCGCCATCTGCGCGTGGGGCTGGCCATGATGACCTTCGCGATGTTCATCGGCGTCGGCTACACCGTCAGCAGGACGCTCTTCATGTGGATCAGCGTGCTCGACACCCCGAGCGAGCACTTCGCGCTGCTCTTCGACGAGATCACCGAAGCCGCGCAACTCGTGCTCTTCGCCCTCTTCGCGCTCGGCGCCTCCCTCCCCGCCCTCAGTACGGGCTGGCGCCGACTGAGGCTGCACAGGGCCCAGGCACGGCTGCACCCGCTGTGGTACGAGCTGATGACCGCCTTCCCCGACCAGCCCTTCGAACCGCCGAGGTCGCTGGTGCGCGAACTCGCCAGGTTCGACATGCCGGTGGACCTCCGGGTCGACCGGTGGGCCGCCGACATCGCGGACGCGGTGGAGAAGCTGCGGCACTACGTCCCGGACGGCCTCGTCGAGGCGGCCAAGGAGGCCGCGGCGACCGACCGTCCGGCACCGGCACCGGCACCGGCACCGACGGGACCGCTGGCCGACGCGTACTGGATCAAGTCCGCCCTGGCCGCGAAGAACGGCGGCGCGCCCGCGGGCGGCGCGGCGGCCATCGAGGCGAACCACGCCACCGACCAGGACGGCGAAGTCGCCTGGCTGGTACGGGTGGCGGGCGCGTACCGGACCATCACCGACGACCGGGTCCGGCGCGTACTGGAGACTCTGGAGACCGGGAGCAAGGAGCGGACAGCGTGAACAGCACCACCGGCACCACCGAGGCAGCGCCGGAGACGGATACGGAGGCGGATACGGAGGCCGGCAGCCCCCGCCTCACCGCCGCCCGTACGATCACCAACGTCTTCCAGCCGCGCAATCTCCTGCTGGCCGGCATGCCCGGCATCGGCTGGGCGGCGGCGGGCGACTGGACCGGGCTGCCGTGGGGGCTGCTCGCCGCCCTGTGCGCCGGGCTGATCCCCGCGGGCTACATCGAGTGGCGGCGGAAGCGCGGCGCCTGGGGCGACCGGCACGTCGTCGACCGTACGAAGCGCGCGCCGATCTTCCTCGTCATCCTCGGCTCCATCGGCACCGGGTCGCTGCTCATGGTCCTCGGCGGCGCGCCGGCCGGCATCCTCGCGGCGATGCTCGGGCTGTGGGCGATGACGGTCGTCCTGCTGGCCGTCAACACCGTGTGGAAGATCTCGGTGGACGCGGCCGTCGGCTCGGGCATCGTGGCCCTGCTCGCCGCCGCGCACTCGCCCTGGTGGCTGCTCGGGTACGGGATGACGCTGGCCGTGTGCTGGTCGCGGGTGGCGCTGACGTACCACACGGTCGCGCAGACGGTGGCGGGCACGGGGCTGGGCGCGGCGACGGCGGCGGCGTTCCTGTTCGTGTGATCTCGCTCGTGTGACGGCGGCTCCCCGGCCGTGCTCCCCGGCCGGCGGACCGGGGAGCACGGCGACGGAGGTTACGCGCCGCGGCCCGCGCGGCGCCTGCTGATCAGAAGGAACCCGCCGGTGAGGGCCGCCCCGGCGGTGACGAGAGCCGCCGCGATGCCGGTGGAGCCGGTGGCGGCGAGGTCTTGACCGGCGCCGCCCTGGGGCTTGACGCCGGAGTCGGGGGAGGCCGTGGGGGCGGTGGGGGCGGCGCTTGCCCCCGTACCGGAACCGGAACCGGAACCGGAGGCGGTGCCGGCCCCCGAGGCGGCACTCTCGCCCGCGCCCGCGCCCGCACCCGCGCCCGCAGCCACACCCGGCGCTGCCGCCGCCGTAGGCTCGCTCTCCGCGCGCCGGGGCGGCTCGGTCCGCGTCGCCGCCGGGGCCGCGTCCCGGGTGAACGCCAGGGTGCCGAAGCCCAGATGGTCGAAGCCGCCGCCCCCGGTGCCGTAGTCCCCGCCACCGCCCTCGGGCCGCACCTGGGCGTTGATGGCGGTGACGTACGGCGCGGCCAGGCCGCGGCGCTTCACGTAGTGGTTGTGGATGCCCTCCCAGATCGGCCGGACCTGCCCGCGGCCCGCCCCGGACGCCTCGGTGAAGGTGTCCGTACCTGACCAGATACCGGGCGCACCCTTCCGGTAGACGTAGGGGCTGTACGGGACGGACTCGCCGAGGTTCCACTTGGCGACGTACTCGGCGCCCTTGAGGAACCGGTTGTCGTCGTACCCGTACAGATCGATGCCCTGGTTCCAGGCCATCTCGCAGATGGTGGCCGCGATCCCGATGCCGAGCAGCGCGTGCCCCTGGTCGCGGCCCGCCTCGATCCACTGGCCGAGGCCGCCGGGGTGGATGACGGAGATGGCGTTCTTGAGGGAGCCGTTGCCCTCGCCGGTCTTGAAGTAGGTGACGGCCTGGTCGACCTTGGCGCGGTCGTCGCAGAGGATGCCAATGGCGAGGACGGAGGCGATGTTCACCAGGTCCCAGTTGGGCCAGTAGTTGGTGATGAAGGCACCGTTGTGGTTCGTGAGGAAGGAGTTGTTCATCGGGTAGAAGATCGTGAGCATCATCTTCTGGAAGCGGGCGAGGTCGAAGCCCTCGTAACCACGCATGATCTCGGCGGCGTTGGCGAACTGGTAGCCGTGGATGCCGGCCGCCAGGAACCGGTCGGCGTTCCCGTCGAGGGCGGTGAGCGTCTCCGACCAGGTGTTGAGGATGTCCCGGGCGGTGTCCGCGTGGGCGGTGTCGCCGGTGACCTTCCAGCGCAGCGCGTTCTGGTACGCGGCGTGCACGTCGAGGTAGAACTGGGCGACGTTGTCACCGTCACCGCCGCGGACGACCCGCTCCAGCGGACGCGCCCGCCAGGAACTCTGCGCGCGGCCGTTGCGCACGAGCTTGTTGAACCCCTCCATGTACGGCTCCGCGCCCGCCTTCACCTTGGCCGCCATCCGGTCGAAGTCGGCCTGGGTGTGCAGCAGTCCGGGGTGCGCGAAGGCGGACGCGGCGGGCGCGGCGGCCGAGTTGGTAGCCGCCCCGAGCACGGTCGCGCCTGCCCCCGCCCCCACCACACCCACCGCACCGGCGGCCCGCAGTACGGTGCGACGGCTGATGGTCCACGCGCTGTTCTTCTGACCCGCTTGACTCACTGATTCGCTCCTGTCGGAATCCGCCACTACACACAGGAGACGGAGCCGACGACCGCCGATCACAGAAACCGGTACCTCAATTTCGTTGGCCCGGGACGGAGCCCGGCACGGAGCCCGGGACGTCCATCGCGTACTGGGCCGCCTGGATCCCGTACAGGTTCCGGAACACCTTCGGTCCCCCGGCCTCCTCCCCCTCCCGCTCGTCCGCGAGCAGCTCCGCGAACGTGCCGCTCTCCACCACCCGCCCGCGGTCCAGCACATGAATCAGATCCGCCGCCCGTACGGAGCCGAGGCGGTGGGTGATGAGGATGACGGTCTGGCCGGCGTCCGCGAGCCGGCGGATCTGCTCGAAGAGCCGCTGCTCGGCCTTCGCGTCGAGCGCGGACGTCGGCTCGTCGACGATCAGGATGTCGCCGGCCCTGTAGTGCGCGCGGCCCAGGCCCAGGCGCTGCCACTGGCCGCCGGAGAGCTGGTGGCCGCCCTTGTACCCCCGGGTCAGCAGCGTCCGCCAGCCGCGCGGCAACTCCTTGATCAGCTCCTCGGCGCCCGCGTACCGTACGGCCTCGTCCAGCCGTTCCTGGCTCACCGGCACGTCCGAGCGGCCGATGCTGATGTTCACCGTGGCGGTGAACGGCCAGCGGTAGAAGTCCTGTCCGACCATCGCGACGCGCGAGACGAGATCGCGGCGGTCGGCGTCCGCCGCGTCGACACCGTCCCACAGGACGCGCCCCGAGTCCGGCTGGTACAGCCCGCACAGAAGCTTGACCAGGGTGGACTTACCGCTGCCGTTCTCGCCGACCAGCGCGACGATCCGGCCGGTCGGGATCGTCAGGCTGACGCCGTCGAGCGCGCGCTTGCCGTCCTCGCCCCGGTACGTGAAGACGACGTCCTCGAACGTGATCGCGGCGGGCTTCGCGGGCAGCGGCACCCCGCCGACCGGGATGGCGCGCCCGGCGGCCTCCTCGCACAGCCGGTGCAGATCCGCGACGAACAGGCTCTCCTCATGCATGGCGTTCACCTGGACGACGAGACTGTCGAGGTTGGCGGCGCCGCTGCGCAGGGCGAGCACCGCCGTACCGCCGACGGACAGCGCCATCGTCCCGGTCCACAGCAGGCCGCCGAGCGTCGCGTACGCGACGGCCGCCGCGAGCCCCGTCCAGCCGGCCGCGATCAGCCCCGTACGGGCGGCGAGCCGGGCGAGTCTGCGCTGCTCGCCCTCCTGGGACTCCGACATCGACCGGAAGTGGTGGAGCAGGAAAGGGCCGATGCCGTGGGCCCGGATCTCGGCCGCCGCGTCGGTGGAGATCAGCAGGTTACGGAGGAGCTGCCCGGCCCGCGAGTGCTGCACCCAGATCTGGAACGACACATACTGGCGGCGCGCGTTGGTCAGGGCCGCCCACCCGCTGGGCACCGTCATCGCGACGAGCAGCGGCAGCAGCACCGGGTGCAGTACGGCGAGCACCCCGGCGGCGGCGACCAGCGACAGCAGGGCGCTCACGACGTTCTGGCAGTACTGCACCATCCGGCGGGCGCCCGAGGCGCCGTACTGCGCGCTGTCGAGGAGCCGGTGGAACTCGTCGTCCTCGACCGCCTCCAGCTCGACGCGCGCGGTGTGCGTCAGATACCGCTCGGTGGCGACGCGCTCGACCTTCGGCTCCAGCCGTCCCGTACCGGCGGTGGCCAGCGCGCGCAGCACCGCGCCCAGCATGGCCGCGGAGCCGGCGACGGCGAGCGCGGGGGCGGCCTCGGTGAGCCGCTCGGCGGTCGTACCGTCGCCGAGGAGATGGCCGAGGACGCGGTTGACGGCGATCAGCCCGACCGCCTGGCCGACGCCGCGCCCGATCTCGGCGGCGGTCACCAGGCGCAGGGCGTTGCGGTCGGCCTCCCAGGCGAGGCGGGCGGTGGAGCCGACGAGGGCGGGCAGCCGGGTGATCATGGCGCGCAGACCGAGCTGGAGAAAGGCGTCCTCGTGCTTGTTCCACCCCATGTCGTAGCGGAGGGGGCCGCCGAACATGAGCTGCTCGGAGTCGGAGACGGGGGGAGTGGCAGGGGCGGTACGGGATTTCCGCAGGGGCATGGGTAGTTGGATGCCCGCGGAGGGGAGCGCTCACGGCTGTGCGCACGGGCGGAACGGGGCACGCGGGCGCTCGTGGGCGCTCGCGAGCGCTCGCGGGTAGTGACGCGCGCCGTTGCCGGGCGCCCTCGTTCGGGTGAAGGGGGCGGTGGGAGGGGGCGGGAGGGGCGGAGATGGGCTGTTCTGTACACATCGCACCGCACCACCGGCCGCACCACTGGCCCCACCACCGGCCGTGTCACCATCACCAGCCGCGTCACCTTGGAGGCACCATGCCCGTACGAACAGCCCTGGCAGCCGCACTCCTCCTGGCCGCGACCGCGACCGTACCGACCGCCGCAGCGACATCCCCCGCCCCCGTGGACCACCTCACCGTCACCGTGGCCCGCTCCGGCTCCGCCCGTACGGACGGGACCTTCGAGCTGTACTGCCATCCGGGCGGCGGCACCCACCGCTCGGTCCGGGCCGCCTGCGAGGCCCTGGACGCGCTGACGAAGTGGGGCAAGGACCCCTTCGCGCCGCCGCCCGCGCTCGCCAAGTGCACGGCGCGGGACGGCGGTCCGGCGAGCGCCCGGGTCACCGGGACCTGGGCGGCGCGCGCCGTGAACGCGCGCTTCGCGCGGACCAACGGCTGCGAGATCGAGCGCTGGGAGCGCTTCGAGCCGCTGCTGCCGACGGCCTTCTACCGGCCGGGGGCCCCGGGAAGCACCGGCCGGTAGCTGGTCGGACTGGTCGACCTAATCGGCATCGACATCGGCATCGGTCTCGGCATCGGCCACCAGATCGAGCAGCACCTTGGACGCGCGCGAGCGGTCCCCCGCCAGCTCGAACGCCTCGGTGGAGCGCGCCAGCGGGAAGGTGTGGGTGACCACCGGCTCGACGTCGATGCCGTCCGCGAGCAGCGCGATCGCGTCGTCGAAGTCCGCGTCGAAGCGGAAGGAGCCGCGCAGCTGGATCTCACGCGTGACCACGAGGTTCCCCGGGAAGCCGATCTCCCCGGGCGGCAGCAGCCCCAGCAGGACCACGGTGCCGCCGCGCCGTACCAGCTCCACGCAGGTACGGAGCCCGGCCGGCGCGCCGGACGCCTCGATCGCGAGGTCGGCGTCCTGCGCGCGCTCCCGCTCCTCGGGACGGTCGGCCCGTACGGTCGCGGTGGCGCCGACCCGGGTGGCCAGCGCGAGCGGCTCGTCGAGGAGGTCGCTGACGATGATCTCGGCGGCGCCGAGGTGCCGCAGCACCGCCACGACCAGCAGCCCGATGGGCCCGGCGCCGGTGACCAGCACCCGCTTGCCGGCCACGTCGCCCGCGCGGCGTACGGCGTGCAGCGCGACGGAGAGCGGCTCGGCGAGCACGGCCCGGCGCTCGGTCAGCCCCTCCGGCAGCGCCCGCACCTGGTCGGCGGGGACGACGATGCCCTGGGCGAAACCGCCCTGGACATGCGGCATACGGGCGGCGCTGCCCAGGTAGCGGGCGTTCGCGCAGATGTTGCGGCGGCCCTCGGCGCATTCGCGGCAGTTGTCGCAGGGGGTGGCGGGGTGGACGGCGACGGGCGTACCGACGGCGGGCCCGTCCGTACCCGTACCGAGCGCGGAGACCCGGCCCACGACCTCGTGGCCGAGCACCATGGGCTCCTGGATCCGGAAGTCACCGACCGCGCCGCGGTGGTAGTAGTGCAGGTCGGAGCCGCAGACGCCGCCGTACGAGATGGCGACGGCGATCTGGCCGGGGGCGGGGGCACCGGGATCGCGGTCCTCGACCCGCAGGTCCTTGGCACCGTGGGCAACGCATGCGCGCATGGGGAAAGCCTCCGTGTCTCTTTGGTGGTTGCGGGTCACAGAACGGACGTCATACCGCCGTCGACGTACAGGATCTGTCCGTTGACGAAGTCGGAGGCGGCGGAGGAGAGGAAGACCAGCGCGCCGACGAGGTCCTCGACCTCGCCCCAGCGCCCGGCGGGGGTACGGCCGCGCACCCAGGAGCTGAACTCCTCGTCGGCGACGAGCGCGGAGGTCAGTTCCGTACGGAAGTAACCGGGCCCGAGCGCGTTGACCTGGATGCCGGAGGGGCCGAGGTCCGCGCACATGCCCTTGGTGAGCATCTTGAGCCCGCCCTTGGTCGCGGCGTACGGGGCGATGCCGGGGCGTACGACCTCGCTCTGGAGCGAGCAGACGTTGACGATCTTGCCGTGGCCGCGCGGCATCATCCGGCGGGCGACCTCGCGGCCGACGAGGAAGGCGCTGGTGAGGTTGGTGTCGAGCAGCCGGTACCAGTCGTCGTCGGCGAACTCGGCGAGGGGCGCGCGGTGCTGGGCGCCGGTGTTGTTGACCAGGATGTCGATGGGCCCGGCGCGGTCCTCGACGCGGGCGATGCCCTCGACGACGGCGGCGGGCACGGTGACGTCGAAGGCCTCGGCGAGCACGGTACCGCCGGCGCCGGCGGCCTCGGCGACCTCGGTCAGCTCCAGCCGGGCCCGTTCGAGCGCGTCGGCGTCACGGCCGTTGAGCACGACGGTGCACCCGGCCTCCAGAAGCCCCTGCGCGAGGGCGCGGCCGATGCCCCGGCTGGAGCCGGTGACGAGGGCGACGCGCCCGTCGATGGAGAAAAGCGGATGACCGTGCGCCATACCAGAGACTCCCATTCTTTCTACTGAGTGGAAAAGTAATCCATTCAATGGAAACATGGTTGGCATCAGGGGCCATAGATGTCAACCACTGAGGTAATTTGTGCGGCGTGCAGACCAACGACGACACGGGCGACTCGGACGGCAGGGGCAACACGGCAGCCGAAGTCCCGGCAGACGTCGTGGGCCGGGCGATGCGCCTCCTGATCCTGGTGGGCGAGCACCCGCACGGCATCACACTGTCGGAGCTGGCCCGGGAGAGCGGCGTACCGGTCAGCACGTCCCACCGCCTGGTCAACTCGCTCTGCCGGGAGGGCCTCGTCGACTTCGACCCGAGCGGCAAGCGCTACCGCCCCGGCCTGCGCCTCTTCCAGCTCGGCCAACAGGCGGGCCAGGCCTACGGTTTCGCCGGAACGGCCCTGCCGGTCATGCAGCGCGTGACGGAGCGGACGGAGGAGGCGACCCTGCTCTCCGTCCTGGACGGCACGCGCCACCTGTACGTCCACTACGTGGACGGTCCGCTGCCGGTCGGCGTACGCAGCGAACCGGGCCGGCACGGCCCCCTGCACTGCACGTCGATGGGGAAGGTACTGATGGCCTTCGCGCCGGAGGAGGTACGGTCCGACCTGCTGGCCCGCATCGACCTCACCCCGTACGGCCCGAACAGCATCACGGACCGCGCCACCCTGCGCGAGGCGGTACGCCTGGCCCGCGAGAACGGCTATGCCACCGCCGACGAGGAACACCACGCGGGCCTGCGCGCCGTGGCGGTCCCCGTCCTGCGCCCCGACGGCACCGTCTTCGCCGCCCTCTCCACCGCGGCCCCCGCCTTCCGCCGCACCCTGGCCGACCTGATCGCCCTGGTCCCCCTGCTCCAGTCAGCAGCCACAGAACTGGGCGCCCGCCTACCGGGACGGTGAGGACGCGGTGGCGCGGGTTGTTGGGATGGGGGCCGCCCCTCCTGCTGTGAGTGTCGCGACTCCGTGCCAGGTGTAAAGGGCGCTCCTGTCGTCGCGTCGGCTGCGCCGATTTCGCTTCGCTCACCCTTGACACCTACCCCGGAGCCGCAAGTGCGGCTTTTCGGGAGGGGCGGCCGGGTGGGAGGGGGTTGCCCGGAGGGCCGGATGCCCTGCCACTCGGCTCAGGGTCCGACGGCCCGGCGGACCCTGCGGGGCCACGCGACAGAGGAGAGGGGCGGTCCGGCCGGCCTCAGCGGCTTGACGGCCGTCCGCTGGTCGAGACTCATGCCCCGCTGGTCACCGCCGGTGGGGGTGATGGTGTGGGTGGTGTTTGTGTGGCGACGAGTGGGCTCCTGAAGGTGGGTCTTGTGTCCTGGGGTGCGCAAGCGGCACCTGAGGGCATCCGTCCGGCCCAATTCCCGCCCCTGGGGGCACATATGGTGCATGTTGCCCAGGGACCGCCTCCCGCCACCTCCGACGGCCCCCGGGACCACCAATGCATCCTGAGAGTGCGACTTACGCACCCCAGGACACAAGACCCCTGGGAAGCAGCCCACAACGTCCCGCCATATAGGGACATATGGGGCATTCGGCGAGGTGGGGGGCGGCCACAGCAGGGCTTACCGGCCCGAGGACCCGGCCGGACAGCAACTCCCGCCCGCCTTCCGGGCACCACGACGCGACGGTAACCAGCGGGGCATGAGTCTCAGCAAACAGCGGACCGCCGGCCGCCGAGACGGGGCCGAGTCACCCCTCTCCTCTGCCGCGCAGCCCCGCAGGGCCCACCGGCCCGCCGGACCCCGAACCGACCGGCAGCCCGGCCGGTCCCCCGGGCAACCCCTCACCCCCCAGCCGCCCCTCCCACACCCGCACTTGCGACTCCGGGACAGGAGTCAAGGGTGACCGAAGGTCATCGCGCAG
>NZ_JBFBEZ010000057.1:16252-44807 GCF_040701725.1 Streptomyces sp. NPDC093109 | reverse complement strand
CGCGATTTGTGCCGCTGAACGCACCCGCGGACAGAGAACCGGCCCGCACGCGGCGTAAATCGTGCATCCGGGGATGCGCCTCCGGAGTGCCCCGGACCCCGGCACGGGGCCACACCGGCCGCACCCCGCAACCGCCCAGACCCACGACCCCTCGCCGGGAGGCGACCCCGCCCCGGCACCCGGCACCGCGTGCACCGGCCGTCCCCCGGTACCACCACAGACCACGACCCCCCGCCGGGAGGCGAGACGCCACCGAACCGGTGACGCCGTGGGTGAGTTCCCCCACAACGGCCCGCCGTGGAGGAGCGACCAGCCGTTTCGCGCTTTACGCTCGACGGACCGCATGAATCCCGTACGACCCCCGTCGCCCCCCTTCCACGCCACGGAGGTTCACGCTCCATGAAGCTCACCGTCGTCGGCTGTTCAGGCTCGTTCCCCGCCGTGGGGTCCGCCTGCTCCAGCTACCTCGTAGAGGCCGACGGCTTCCGGCTGCTGCTCGACATGGGTAATGGCGCCCTCGGCGAGTTGCAGCGCCACTGTGGTCTGTACGACCTCGACGCCATCTTCCTCAGCCATCTCCACGCCGATCACTGCATCGACATGTGCGGTTACTTCGTCGCCCGTTACTACCGCTTCGACGGGGGGCGCTGCGACCCCATTCCCGTCTACGGGCCCGAGGGCACCGAGCAGCGGCTCACCGCCGCGTACGCGGACACGCCCACGGAGAAGTCGATGAGCGAGGTCTTCGACTTCCACACGCTGAAGCCGGGGTCGTTCGACATCGGGCCGTTCTCCGTGCGTACGGAGAAGGTCGCGCATCCGGTCGAGACGTTCGGGATCAGGGTCGAGTACGGCGGCAGGTCGCTGGTGTACTCCGGGGACACGGGGGCCAGTGAGGCGCTCGTGGAGCTGGCGGAGGACACGGACCTGTTCCTCTGCGAGGCGGCGTTCACGTTCGGCAAGGAGGACGTCGAGGGCCTCCATCTGAACGGCCGGGAGGCCGGGGAGCACGCGACGCGGGCGCGGGCGCGGCGGCTGGTGCTGACGCACATCCCGCCGTGGACGGACGGCGAGCTGAACCTGGCCGACGCGCGCGAGGTGTACGCGGGGCCGTCCGAGCTGGCGGCCCCGGGCCTGGTCTACGAGATCTGACCGGCGCGCCCGCCGCCGTTACGGTCTGACGTTCTGCTGGTCCGCCTCCTCCTCCAGCTCCTCCGGCTCGCGGCCCGGCGTGGGGATGTTGAACCGGGTGATCGCGAAGCGGAAGACGAGGTAGTAGACGACCGCGAAGCAGAGTCCGATCGGGATGATCAGCCAGGGCTTGGTGTCGAGGTGCCAGTTCACCACGTAGTCGATCAGGCCCGCCGAGAAGCTGAAGCCCGCGTGCACGCCCAGTGCCCAGGTGATCGCCATGGACGCCCCGGTGAGCAGCGCGTGCGCGCCGTACAGCAGGGGCGCGGCGAACATGAAGGAGAACTCCAGCGGTTCGGTCACACCGGTGACGAACGAGGTGAGGGCCACGGAGAGCATCAGCCCCGCGACCCGCTTGCGGTGTTCGGGGCGCGCGCAGTGCGCGATCGCGAGCGCGGCGGCCGGCAGGCCGAACATCATGATGGGGAAGAAGCCGGACATGAACTGACCGGCCGTCGGGTCCCCGGCGAAGAACCGGGTCAGATCGCCCTGGACGACGGTGCCGTCCGGCTTGGTGAACTCGCCCGCCTGGAACCAGAAGAAGGTGTTCAGGAACTGGTGCATGCCGATCGGGATGAGCAGCCGGTTGGCGACGCCGAAGATGCCCGCGCCCCAGGAACCCAGGTTGATCAGCTGTTTCGCGAACGTGGTCAGCGCGTCGCCCACCGGCTGCCAGAGCAGCCCGAAGAGCACGCCGAGGATGACGCCGATGAAGGCCATCAGGATCGGCACCAGCCGGCGGCCGTTGAAGAAGCCCAGCCAGTCGACCAGCCGCGTCCGGTGGAACCGCTGCCAGACGACCGCCGTCAGCAGCCCGATCAGGATGCCGCCGAGCACGCCGGGGTTCTGCGGGGTGCCCGCCGGGAGCGCCTTGGTGACCGTGCCGTCGATCGGGAACGCGGCCAGTACGCCGTGGAAGACGAGGAAGCCGGCGACCGCGGCGAGCGCCGTGGAACCGTCCGCCTTCTTCGCGAAGCCGATCGCGACGCCGATGCAGAAGAGCAGCGGCAGCCCGAACGCCCCGTCCAGGATGGCCGTACCGCCCAGGCTGAACACCTTGGCCGTCCTGTCCCAGAACGCGCCGTGCAGATACGCGGAGAACAGATTTCCGAGGCTGACCAGCAGACCGGCGGCGGGCAGCACGGCCACCGGTAGCTGGAGGCTGCGCCCGACCTTCTGGAGGCCGTTGAACAACCCGTTCCACCAGCGCGGACGCGGGCGAGGTCGCGGGGCGGGGGTGGCCGCGGTGCTGGAGGCGCTCATGGTCTGACTCCCGTCGTTCTTCCCATATTCGGTACGGGGGTGACGGGCCGCCCGGGAAGATGAGCCAACTGTGCGTTACCGTGACAAAGCGGACCGTGTGGAGCGGGCCGGATGGCATCGGTGAAGTGACGGGAGCGAGACATGGCCACCAAGGCCGAGAAGATCGTCGCCGGGCTCGGCGGCCTCGACAACATCGAAGAGGTCGAGGGCTGCATCACCCGTCTGCGCGCCGAGGTGGTCAACGCCGACCTTGTCGACGAAGCCGCGCTGAAGGCCGCCGGGGCGCATGGTGTCGTACGGATGGGTACGGCGGTCCAGGTCGTCATCGGCACCGACGCGGACCCGGTCGCGGGCGAGATCGAGGACATGATGTGACGGCGCGGCGTCCCGCCGTACCCCTCGGCGGGGCCTGATCACGCCTACCGGACCAGACCACTCCCGTAGGTCCCGATAGGCTCACGGTCATGTCTCGAATCGACGGCCGAACCCCCGAACAGCTCCGTCCCGTCACCATCGAACGCGGATGGAGCAAGCACGCCGAGGGCTCCGTCCTCATCTCCTTCGGTGACACCAGAGTCTTCTGTACCGCCTCGGTCACCGAGGGCGTCCCGCGCTGGCGCAAGGGCAGCGGCGAGGGCTGGGTCACCGCCGAATACTCGATGCTGCCGCGCTCGACCAACACGCGCGGCGACCGCGAGTCCGTCCGCGGCAAGATCGGCGGGCGTACGCACGAGATCAGCCGCCTGATCGGCCGCTCGCTGCGCGCGGTCATCGACTACAAGGCGCTCGGCGAGAACACCGTCGTCCTCGACTGCGACGTCCTCCAGGCCGACGGCGGCACCCGTACCGCCGCCATCACCGGCGCGTATGTCGCCCTCGCGGACGCGGTGGCCTGGGCGCAGGGCAAGAAGATCGTCAAGGCCGGCCGCCGGCCGCTGACCGGTACGGTCTCGGCGGTGAGCGTCGGCATCGTCGACGGCGCACCGCTGCTGGACCTCTGTTACGAGGAGGACGTGCGCGCCGAGACGGACATGAACGTCGTCTGCACCGGCGACGGCCGCTTCGTCGAGGTCCAGGGCACGGCGGAGGCGGAGCCCTTCGACCGCAAGGAGCTGAACGCGCTGCTCGACCTCGCCACAGCGGGCTGCGTGGACCTGGCGGCGCTCCAGCGCACGGCGCTGGAACAGACTCTCTGACGGGTCGGATACGGGGCGGGGCCGGCCTTCGGGGAACGTACCCTCCGCACCCGTGAACGTGGACGGGCCCCTGCCCATCGGCAGGGGCCCGTTGGCGTGCCGCGCTACGCCGCCGGCGCGGCGCTCCTCACCTTCCGGCGCTTCGGCGGACCGCAGGCCGAGTCATTCGGCGGGTCGCGGTGCGTCGGGCCCTTCCCCCTCGGGGCCGGCCGTCACGGCGGCGATGCCGGCCCCGAGGAAGTTCATCGCTGTGGCGATGTTCTCCTCGCTCGGGTGGAGAAACACCTCACTGATGACCGCTGCGGCGGCTCCGGCCACCATGCGCGGCACGAAGCCGTCGGGGGCTTCGCCCCGCCCGGCGGCGAAGATGCGCGCACCTTCCTGGATGGCCGAGGTCAACCGGTTGTTGGCGATGGCGCGCAGTTGGGGGTTGCGCTCCATCATGCGGTCCCAGAGCGCCTCCAGATCACCCTGGGTGCGTGTGTCGGCGATCTCCGCGCGCAGCCAGTTCTCCAGCGCGTCCGAGCCCGTGCCCCCGCTCTCGCGCAGCGCCTTCTCCAGCCGCTCGACGTTTTCGTCGAGGTAGGAGGTCGCCAGCTCCAGCTTGGAGGGGAAGTACAGCGTGACCGTCCGGGGGGACACCTCGGCTTCCGCGGCGATGTCGGCGATGGTCGTCGGCTCGAAGCCGCGGTCGGCGAACAGCTTGTAGGCCGAGCGCAGGATCGCCTGTCTGCGTCGGGCTTTACCTCGTTCCCGTACTCCTTGTTCCATGACGCCAACTTACCATCGAGCGTAAATTTGCAGTCAACTGTAAGTATGCAGCATGATGTAACCAAGTCGGTCGTCGGAGAGCGAGGAAGACGGACATGGCATCAATGCTGTTCGCGTGGGGTAAGTGGGCGGTTCGCCGCCGAGGCTGGGTGATCGGCGTCTGGCTGTCGCTCCTCGCCGTGATCGGCGGCCTGGGCGTCACCATGGCCGGTTCCCTCAGCACTCAGTTCTCGATCCCCGGGCTGGAGTCGCAGCGGGCGCAGGATCTGCTGGAGAAGAAGATGCCGGGTGCGGAGGGCGGCACGGCCCGGGTGGTGATCGCGGCCCCTGCCGGTGGCACGCTCACCACGCGCGGGCACAAGGAGGCCATCGAGACCAGCCTGGACAAGGTGAGCGGGATACCGGGTGTCGAGGGCGTCGCCGACCCGTTCGAAACGCGGACGATCTCACCGGATCGGCGCGTCGCCTTCGCCGACGTGCGGTTCCGCCAGTCCGCCGACGAGGTGCCCCAAGCCTCAAAGGACGCGCTGTCGGCCGCGATGGACGACGCCCGCGGCGCCGGGCTGGCGGTCGAGTTCGACGGCCCGGTCATGGAAAGCGTGCTGGAGGGCGGCGAACTGGCCGAGGTGGCCGGGGTCGTGATCGCGTTCGTGGTGCTCGCCCTGGCCCTGGGCTCGATCGTGGCGGCCGGGCTGCCGCTGCTTACCGCGTTCGTCGGTGTGGGCATCGGGGTGCTGGGGGTGCAGTTCATCTCCGGCTTCGTCGATATGACGAGCACGGCCACCGTGCTGGCACTGATGATCGGACTGGCCGTCGGGATCGACTACGCCCTGTTCATCATCGCCCGGCACCGCGAGCAACTGGCCGACCCGGACGTCGGGGTGGAGGAGTCGATCGCCCGCGCCGTGGCCACCGCCGGCAGTGCCGTCGTCTTCGCCGGCGCGACCGTGGTCATCGCGCTCGCCGCGCTGGCCGTCATCGGCATTCCGTTCCTGGCCGTCATGGGACTGGCCGCCGCCGCCACGGTGCTCCTCGCGGTCCTCGTCGCGGTCACGCTGGTCCCCGCCGTACTCGGACTGGCCGGCGACCGCCTGCGGCCCCGGCCCCGGTCCCGGCCCCGGCCACAGCCCCGGCCACAGCCCCGGCCCACGCCCACCGAGCACGGCCGGAGTGCGGCAGGCTCCTGGAGCATGGCGTGGGGCCGCACGGTCACCCGCAAGCCACTGCTCGTGCTTCTCGTCGGGGTGATCGGTCTGCTCGCTCTCGCCTGGCCGGCGAAGGACCTGCGCCTGGGACTGCCCAGCGGCGCCGCCCAGCCCGCGGCCAGCACCCAGCACAAGGCGTACGACCTGGTCGCCGAGGGGTTCGGAGACGGCTTCAACGCCACTCTCACAGCCGTCGCCGACACCGGCGGCATGCCCGCCGCGGAACGTCAGCGGGCGGTCGGCGCACTGCGCGACACCCTGTCCCGGGACCCCGGCGTGGCGTACATCTCGGAGCCCGTCGTCAACCCCGACACCACCGTGTCCGCCCTCTCCATCGTTCCGAAGACCGGACCCGACGACCAGGCCACCACCGACCTGGTCCACCGGCTGCGGGAACAGGAGAGCGCCTTCTCCCAGCAGGGCGGCACCCTCTACATCGCCGGCAGCACCGCCGCGGCCATCGATGTCTCGGCCAAGCTGTCCGAAGCACTGCCGCTGTTCATCGCCATCATCGTGACCCTGGCCGTGATCCTGCTGACCGTCGCGTTCCGCTCGCTCCTCGTACCGCTGAAAGCCGTGCTTGGCTTCCTGCTGTCGGTCGCCGCGTCCCTGGGGTGCACCGTATGGATCTTCCAGAACGGCCATCTGAACGGGCTCCTGGGGATTCCCTCGGCCGGTCCTGTCACCAGCTTCCTGCCCGTCGTTCTCATCGGCGTCCTGTTCGGCCTCGCGATGGACTACGAAGTCTTCCTCGTCAGCCGGATGCGGGAACACCACGAGCAGACCCGTGACGCAGCCGCGGCCGTCATCAGCGGCGTGGCCAACAGCGGAAGGGTGGTCTCCGCCGCGGCCCTGATCATGGTCGCCGTCTTCGGCGGGTTCGTCTTCAACCAGGACCCGATCACCAAGTCCATCGCCTTCGCCCTGGCCGTCGGCGTGTTCATCGACGCCTTTCTGGTGCGCATGGCCCTGGTGCCGGCCGCCATGGCCCTGCTCGGCCACCGTGCCTGGCACCTGCCCGGCCGGCTCGACCGCAACATCCCCCACGTCGACCTCGAAGGAGCGAACCTCCCCGTCACAGAGGACCCCACCGAGCCCACACGTAACCCCGTCCCCACGGGGCATGGAGCTTCAGGTCGCTAGGGCCTGTGTGGGGTTGTGATCTGGGCTCGCGGGGCGTGGCACGCACGCTCGCGGCGTTGCCGAAATGCCCTAGTAGCTCCGCTACGAGGGCCTCTCGACGCCTTGCGATCGCACGCACCACGCCCCGCTCCCTGATCCAGATCACAACCCCACACAGGCCCTAGTGCCGCGACGGGGCAAAGCTCGCCGGGAGGGGCACTGGACACCCGACCCCGACTGCCGCTCCATCCCCACGCACCGTGCCCCCGGGTACGGTGCGTGGCCCGTCCTGGGCCTGTCGAGGATCCCGCCGAACAGGCGGCTCAGGCCCTCGCCCGATACTGGACGGCATGACCCGTCTGATCCTCGCCACCCGCAACGCCGGGAAGCTCACCGAACTCAAGGCCATCCTCGCGGACGCCGGCCTGCCGCACGATCTCGTCGGCGCGGACGCGTATCCGGAGGTCCCCGACGTCAAGGAGACGGGCGTCACCTTCGCGGAGAACGCCCTGCTCAAGGCGCACGCCCTGGCCGCCGCGACCGGCCTGCCGGCCGTGGCCGACGACTCCGGCCTCTGCGTCGACGTCCTCGGCGGCGCCCCCGGCATCTTCTCCGCCCGCTGGTCGGGCGCGCACGGCGACGACGAGGCCAACCTCCGCCTCCTGCTGGCCCAACTGGCCGACATCGCCCCGCCCCACCGCGCCGCCCACTTTGCCTGCGCGGCGGCACTCGCCCTCCCGGACGGCACGGAACGCGTCGTCGAGGGCCGCCTCCTGGGCACCCTCCGCACCACCCCGTCCGGCACGGGCGGCTTCGGCTACGACCCGATCCTCCAGCCGAACGGCGAAACCCGCACCTGCGCGGAGCTGACGCCGGCGGAGAAGAACGCGATCAGCCACCGCGGCAAGGCGTTCCGCGCGCTGGTCCCGGTGGTGCGGGAGCTGCTGGGCTGAGCCTCCGGACGGACAGAGAAACGGCCTGTGAATCAGGATTGATTCGCAGGCCGTTCATAGTGCGGCGGAAGGGATTCGAACCCTCAAGCCTTTTCAGGGGCCACAGATCCTAAGTCTGCTGCGTCGCCGTTGCGCCACCGCCGCCAGCCGTCCGTCATCGTACCGGCTGCGGTCGGCATGCCCTAGCGAGGTTTCCGGCGGCTGCGGCACCAGGTATCGGTGAGCGCGTGGCAGTTCGGGCAGAGGTAGCGCAGGTTTGCGGGCCGGTTGTCGAGCCAGTCGCCGTTGACGTGGTCGATCTGGAGCGTGATTGGTCGCTCGAGCCACTTGCCGGTGTTCCCGCAGGACACACACCGGTACGGGACCTCGATCTCCTGGAGCGCCCGGTGCAGCCGGGTGCGGTTCGTACGGGGAGATCCATGGGGGAGGAGGACCAGCGTGGCCGGGGCGATGGGCTTCGGGTCGTGCACGGGAGCCGAAGCCCAGCCGCGCCGCTTGAAGTGACTTGTGTCGATGCCCAGTTGGATTACCTTCCGCCGTACCCGCCGATGATTCGTGTCGTTGACGGGCAGTCCGAGGGAACGCATGACGTCGGCGTAGCTGGATGCGGTGGGTATGGCCTCGCGCAGGGCGGTCTCCGGGACTGTCAGCCGTGCGTTGCGGAAATGGGTGGTGTCGATGTCCCGCTCCTTGAGCATTCGGCCGAGCACGGCACGCGACCGGCTGTCGTCGGGCACGCCGAGTGCGCGGGCAGCGCCCCGGATGCTGGTGGAGGAGGCGGCCGCATTCGCCAACTCTGCTGTGGTGAAGGGCAATTCGATCCGGGGGCGGTTCATTCCGGGGAAGTGACTGATGTCGATACCGGCTGCCGCGATGCGGCGGGTGATGTGTGACAGCGTGCCCGTGGCGGGTGGAACACCCAGCTTGACGACCACCTCGCGCAACGTAGTGGAGGTCGCGGCAGCGGCGGCGATCGTCTCGTCCGGATACTTTCGCCACGGGCTCCGCTGCTTGAAGTGGCCGGTGTCGATACCGAGGGCGGTGACCTTCGCCTGGAGTACGCGACGCTGACCACCGCTCTCCTTGAGCCCGAGGCGACGCATCAGGCCCGCCCAGGTGCGTACCTCGGAGATGGCGGCGGCGAGCCGGTCCCGGTCGTATGCCTCAGACACGGGTTCTCCCTCGGGGGCTAACAGCCCAGCTCAGCGTGGACCGCACCGGCATATCCCGACCCCCTCGTCCCGGCCGCGCGTTCGCAGCCTCGTACTGAGTAACGAACCGGATATCGGACGGTTACGCCGTACGGAGCAGGAAAGGGACCGAGGCCCCGCGTGGGCGGGGCCTCGGGTGTGGTGGGGGTGCGGGTGTGGTGGGTCAGATGCCGAGGTCCTTGATGATCTTGGCTACGTGGCCGGTGGCGCGGACGTTGTAGAGGGCCTGTTCGATGCGGCCCTTCTCGTCCACGACGAACGTCGAGCGGATGACGCCGGTGACCGTCTTGCCGTACAGCTTCTTCTCGCCGAAGGCGCCGTACGCCTCCAGTACGGCCTTGGCGGGGTCGCCCAGAAGCGTGACCTTCAGGTTCTCCTTCTCGCGGAACTTCGCGAGCTTCTCCGGCTTGTCGGGCGATACGCCGATGACGTCGTAGCCGGCGCCGGCCAGCAGCTCCAGGTTGTCGGTGAAGTCGCACGCCTGCTTGGTGCAGCCCGGGGTGAGCGCGGCCGGGTAGAAGTAGACGATGACCTTGCGGCCCTTGTGGTCCGCGAGCGAGACGTCGTTGCCGTCCGCGTCGGGCAGGGTGAAGGCGGGGGCGGTGTCGCCGGGCTGGAGGCGCTCGCTCATGGTTCTCCTCGGTGGGGCGGGTGAGTCCGGGTGGACCGGGGTACGCCGCCGAGCGTAATCGGGGGTGCCGCCGGGTGCGGTGGGCGTCGAGCTGACAGACTGTCGACGTAGGACTGACGTAGGAATATCGGACACGACCACGGAGGCAGCGCGGTGTCGGAATCCAGGACCCCGGCGCAGATCGAGGCGGACATCGTCCGCCGGCGCGGGCAGCTTGCCGAGACGCTCGACGAGATCGGCGTGCGGGTGCATCCGAAGACGATCGTGGGCGACGCGAAGGCCAAGGTGACCTCCACGGTCGACCGGACGGCGGGGCGCGCGTTCGTCGCCGTGAACAGGACGGTCGCGGGCGTGCGCGCCTCGTTCACCGACCACGCGGGCGCCCCCCGGATGGAGCGGCTGGTGCCGGTGGCGCTGGTCGCGGTCGGCGTCGTCGGGCTGCTGGTGGTGTCGACGAAGCGCCGCCGCGCCTGAGCCCGCTGACGGCCTGTCGAGTGTCCTGTCTCCTGTCCTGTCACCCCTATGGCGTACGGCGGCGGGCCCGGCAGGTAGGTTCTGGGGCGTGAGCGAGAAACCCCAGAGCCAGCACGACAAGCTGCCCATCCGGATGCTCCATGACCGGGTCCTGGTCAGGACGGACATTCCGGAGGGCGAGCGGCGTTCGTCCGGCGGCATCCTGATCCCGGCGACGGCCGAGGTCGGCCGCCGGCTTGCCTGGGCCGAGGTGGTGGCCGTGGGGCAGAGCGTACGGACGGTGACGCCGGGGGACCGGGTGCTGTACGACCCCGAGGACCGGGCCGAGGTCGAGGTGCGCGGGGTGGCGTACGTACTGATGCGGGAGCGCGATCTGCACGCGGTCGCGGCTGACCGGTTCGAGGGGTCCGAGGACTCCACCGGGCTCTATCTGTAGTTCCGGCGAGTTTCCGCGAGTTTCCAGGTGTTTCCGGGAGTTTCCGCGTGTTCCGCGCGTCTCCGTGGGGTTCTGTTTCCGGGGGGTTTCCTCCGCCTCACCTTTGTTTGTTAGCGTGGGGTCACCCCGACGAGACGCGCCGTACCGGGTCATCGAAAGACGACGCACCTGTTGTTTCCGCGTTCTCGCCGGGAGGTGCCGTCATGGCCTGGGTTCTGTTGATCGTCGCCGGTCTGCTGGAGATCGGCTGGTCGATCGGGATGAAGTTCACCGAGGGGTTCACCCGGCTGTGGCCGAGCGTGTTCACCGGTGCGGGGATCGTCCTGAGCATGCTGCTGCTGTCGCAGGCGGCGAAGACCCTGCCGATCGGCACGGCGTACGGCGTGTGGGTCGGGATCGGCGCGGCCGGGGCGGCCGTGGTCGGCATGGTGGCGCTGGGGGAGCCGGCGACCGCCGCGCGGATCTTCTTCGTCTGTCTGCTGCTGGTGGCCGTGGTGGGGCTGAAGGCCACTTCCGGGCACTGAGGCGTCGCGTTGACGGCTTACGGGCCTACGGGGCCTACGGCTTACGGGCCCTGGCCGTCCGTTCCCGTTCCCTGTCCTGTGTCCGTGCCGCCCCCGCCCGTGGTCGCGTCCCCGGTACCACCCCCGTCGGTCGCCGCGCCCGACGCACCCGTCGTGCCCGCGCTGTCGGCGCCGATGCTGGTGCCGGTCGTGCCCGTACCGCCGTCGGCCGGGCTGCCGCCGCCCGGGTCCGTTCCGCCGGTGGTGGTGCCGCCCTGGGTGGTGGTGTCCGCGGGCGGGCCGCCGCCCGCGGTGGTGGTCGTGCCCGTACCGGCGGTGTTCGTCCCGCCCTGGGTGCCCGGGGCGGGAGTCCGGCCCTGGGTGGTGCCCTGGGTGTCCGGGCTCTGCGACTGGCCCGGCCGGTCGGGCCGCGGGGACCCCGTCTGGTCCGGCAGTGCCGTGTCGGCCGCGTCGGGCTCCACCTGGAGGTCGAAGTCCTTGACGGCGGTGCCCCGGAGCGCGGCGGCGGTGTACTGGCCCCAGATCTGGGCGGGCGCGCCGCCGCCGTTGATACGGGCCTGGCCGAGGGCTCCGTACAGAGGCTTCTGCTCGGCGGTCCTGGGGTCGGCGCCCATCACGGCGACGACGGTGGCGAGGTTCGGGGTGTAGCCGGCGAACCAGGCCGCCTTGTCCTTCTCCGCCGTGCCGGTCTTGCCGGCGGCGGGGCGGCCCGCGGACTGGGCGGCGGTGCCGGTGCCGCCGTCGACGACGCCGCGCAGCATGGAGGTGGTGGTGTCGGCGGCCTCGCGGCTGATGGCCTGCTTGCTGTCGTGGGCGGGCAGGGCCAGGTCCGTACCGTTCCTGCTGATGTTCTGGACGAGGCTGTACGTGCCGTGCGCGCCGTGGTTGGCGAGCGTGGCGTACGCCTCGGCCATGTCCAGGACGCTCGCGGTGGCCGGGCCGAGCGCGATGGAGGGGGTGGCGGTGAGGTCGGGGGTGTTCTTGGGGATGCCGAGGGCGATGGCGGTGTCCTTGACGGTGGTGGGCCCGACGTCCTCGGCCATCTGCGCGTAGACGGCGTTGACGGACTTGTCGGTGGCGACCCGTACGGTGATGGGGCCGTAGTCGACGTCGTCCTCGTTGGCGGGGGCGTAACCGGTGGAGCCGCTGGGGCCCTGGACCATGCGCTGGTTGGTGCCGTCGTAGACGGTGTTCGGGGCGATCGTCCGGCCGTCCTGGGTCCGGGAGCCGTTCTGGACGGCGGCGGCGAAGACGAACGGCTTGAAGGTGGAGCCGACCTGGTAGTCGCGGCGGGTCGCGTTGTTGACGTACTGCTTCGTGTAGTCGATGCCGCCGTACATGGCGACGACCCGGCCGGTCGCCGGGTCGATGGAGGCGCCGCCGACGCGGACGTTGCGGTCGGCCGCGCGGTCGCCGCTGAGCTGGGAGGTGACCTTGTCCTTGACGGCCTGGACGAAGGCGTTCTGCTTCTTCCGGTCGAGGGTGGTGGTGATGCGGTAGCCGCCGGCGGCCAGGGTGTTCTCGTCGATGATCTTGTTGCTGGTCAGATAGTCCTTGACGGCCTGGACGATGTAGCCGCGCTGGCCCGTGAGGCCGGAGGAGGAGGGCCGTAGGTTGCCGGGCTGCGGGAACGCCATCTTGGCGCGGTCGTGCTCGCTGAGCCAGTGCTCCTTGACCATGCCGTCGAGCACGTAGTTCCAGCGGGCGACGGCGGCCGGTCTGTTCTCGGGGTGCACGACGACGTCGAACTCGCTGGGGGCGTTGAGCAGGGAGGCCAGATAGGCGCCCTCCGCCGTGCTGAGGTTCTCGACGTCCTTGCCGTAGTACGCCTGGGCGGCGGCCTGGATGCCGTACGCGTTGCGGCCGAAGTAGCTGGTGTTCAGATAGCCCTGGAGGATCTGGCTCTTGGACGCCTCGCGGTTGAGCTTGATCGCGATGAAGAATTCCTTGGTCTTGCGGATGACCGTCTGTTCCTGGCCGAGGTAGTAGTTCTTGACGTACTGCTGGGTGATGGTGGAGCCGCCCTGGGTGCCCTTGCCTGTGGCGGTGTTCCAGGCGGCGCGGACCATGCCCTGCGGGTCGACGGCGGGCTCGCCGTAGAAGCCGCGGTCCTCGGCGGCGAGCACGGCGCGCTGGACGGACTTCGGCACCTGCGCGAGCTTGATGTTCTCGCGGTTGATCTCGCCGTCGCGGGCGATCTGGGTGCCGTCCGTATAGAGGAAGACGTTCGACTGGGCGGTGGCGGCGGCGTTGGCGGCCGGGATGTCGACGTACTTGTAGCCCAGGACGAAGCCGCAGACGAGCAGGAGCGCGAAGCCCAGGAACGCGCCGGCCGTCATACGCCAGGTGGGGACGAGCCTGCGCCAGCCGGTACGCCGGCGCTTGCGCTCGGCGCGCTTGGCCGCGCGCCTGGCCCGGCCGGTGAGGGCGGGGTCGGACGCGGGGTCGGAAGGGTCCCGGGGGGCCCAGCCCTGCTGCTGTGGCTCGTCACTCATATGTGTGAAGACTCCTCGGCCGCAGCCGGAGGTTCACTTCCCGGCATAACGGTGTCGTATCAGGTCAATCCCATAAAACACGGCCAGAAGGGAGAAGCGCGAGCCGCCGGATATTGAGTCGCGCTGGTGTGGGCGCGTCGACTACGTTCGGTCGCCTTTGGTCCGGCGCTGATTCCGGCGCTGGATCCGGCGCCGGATCCGGGCGCTTCTGAGGGGGGAGGGGGACGGTGCGGCTGTACGCAGTGGTGACCTTGGGTGGTTTCCGACGGTACGCGACGTATCGCATGGCGACCTTCGCCGGCGTGTTCACCAACACCGTGTTCGGCTTCATCCTGGCGTACGCCTACACGGCGCTCTGGGACGAGCGGCCGCGGCTCGGCGGGTACGACCTGCCGCAGGCCATGACGTACGTCTGGCTCGGGCAGGCGCTGCTGGCGGCCTGCGCGACGATAGGCGGCGGTTTCGAGGACGAGCTGATCGAACGCATCCGTACGGGCGACATCGCCGTCGATCTCTACCGTCCGGCCGATCTCCAGCTCTGGTGGCTGGCCGCCGATCTGGGCCGGGCGGTGTTCCAGCTGCTCGGGCGCGGGGTCGTGCCGATGGCGATCGGCGCGTTCGCCTTCGAGCTGGCGCTGCCGCGCGATCCGCTGGTGTGGCTCGCGTTCCTGGGGGCGGTGCTGCTGGGGCTGGTGGTCAGTTTCGCGATCCGGTTCCTGATCGCGCTGTCCGCGTTCTGGCTGATGGACGGCGCGGGGGCGGCGCAGATGGGGATGCTGGCGGCGACGTTCTTCTCCGGGATGCTGCTGCCGCTCAATGTCTTCCCCGGCGCGCTGGGGGAGCTGGCGCGGGCGCTGCCGTGGTCGTCGATGCTCCAGATCCCGGCGGATGTCCTCCTGGGCAAGCACACCGGGTGGGACCTGGCGGGCGTGTTCGCGTTCCAGGCGGGCTGGGCGGTGGCGCTGCTCGGGGCGGGCCGGGCGCTTCAGTCGGTGGCGACGAGGAGGGTGGTGGTCCAGGGTGGCTGAGGAGGTGGGGGCGGCGGTCGCCGATTCGGTGGGTGCCGATGGGCCGTCGGTGGCGTCGGTGGCTTCGGTGGCTTCTCCGGAGGCCGAGCTGCCGGAATTCTGGCTTCCGGGAACCTCGCGGTGGGACACCCTGCGCGCCGGGATACGGGGGTACGGCCTGATCGTGGCGGCCTGGACGCGGTCCACGCTCACGTACCGCGCGTCCTTCGCGCTGATGCTGGTCGGGAACTTCGCGGCGACCGGCTTCGACTTCCTGTCGATCCTGCTGATGTTCTCGCACATCGATGCCCTCGGCGGCTACTCGCTGCCCGAGGTGGCCTTTCTGTACGGGACGGCGGGTACGGCCTTCGGCCTCGCCGAGCTGCTCCTCGGGACGATGAACGGGCTCGGCCGCCGGGTGCGGGACGGCACGCTCGACACGCTGCTGGTGCGGCCCGTGCCCGTACTGGTGCAGGTCGCGGCGGACAAGTTCGCGCTGCGGCGGCTGGGCCGGATCCTCCAGGGGCTGCTGGTGCTTGGCTACGGGCTGCTGCTGGTGGACATCGACTGGACGGTCGTGCGGGTGCTGATGCTGCCCATGATGATCCTGAGCGGCGCGGCGATCTTCGGGGCGGTGTTCGTGGCGGGCGGCGCCTTCCAGTTCTGGGCGCAGGACGCCTCGCAGGTGCAGAACGCGTTCACGTACGGCGGCAACACCGTGCTCCAGTACCCGCCGTCGGTCTTCGGCCGGGAGCTGGTGCGCGGGGTGACGTTCGTGGTGCCGCTGGCCTTCGTGAACTGGATCCCGGCGCTGTACGTGATGGGGCGCGAGCTGCCGCTGGGGCTGCCGGACGCGGTGGCGTTCCTGCCGCCGGTGGTGGCGGCCGTGTGCTGCGCGGCGGCGGGGCTGGCATGGCGGGCGGGGCTGCGGGCGTACCGCAGCACGGGAAGCTGAGAGGGTGGTCGTGGTGACGGAGGACAGCGCGGGATTCATCGAGCTGGACGGGGTCGAGAAGGTCTTCGACGTCCGCCGCAAGGCGGGACTGCTGCGCCGGGAGAGACACCAGGTGCGTGCCGTCGACAGCCTCTCCTTCCGGGTGGCGCGCGGCGAGATGGTCGGCTACATCGGCCCGAACGGCGCCGGCAAGTCCACCACCATCAAGATGCTCACCGGCATCCTGACCCCGAGCGCCGGCCGGCTGCGGGTCGCGGGCATCGACCCGTCCCGGGAGCGTACGCGGCTGGCGCAGCGCATCGGCGTGGTGTTCGGGCAGCGCACGACGCTCTGGTGGGACCTGCCGCTGATCGATTCGTACCGGCTGATGCACCGGATGTACCGCGTCCCGGACGCGCGGTTCCGGGTGAATCTGGAGCGCTGCGTCGAACTCCTCGATCTGGGCGCGCTGCTGGACGTACCGGTACGGCAGCTCTCGCTCGGCCAGCGGATGCGCGGCGACATCGCGGCGGCGCTGCTGCACGATCCCGAGGTGCTGTATCTGGACGAGCCGACGATCGGCCTTGATGTGATCTCGAAGGCCAAGGTCAGGGGGTTCCTGCGGGACCTGAACGCGGAGCGCGGCACGACGGTGCTGCTCACGACGCACGATCTGACCGATATCGAGCAGCTCTGCGCGCGGGTGATGGTCATCGATCACGGGCGGCTGCTGTACGACGGCTCGCCGGCCGGGCTGCACGAGGTGGGGGAGAGCGAGCGGATGCTCGTCATCGATCTGGAGCGGGAGCTTCCGCCGATCGACCTGCCCGGAGTGGAGGTCCGTACGGTGAAGGTGGAGGGGCCGCGGCAGTGGCTGGCCTTCCCGGCCGCGGCGTCGGCGGCGCCGCTCGTGGCCCGGATCGCGGCGGAGTTTCCGCTGGTGGATCTGTCGGTGCGGGAGCCGGACATCGAGGATGTGATCGCCAAGATGTATGCGGATCGATCAGCTGTGTGACGGAGAACGCAGGGGTGACTAGTCTGCTCTTATGACGAGCGAGCAGCCCGAATCGAGTCCCGAGCCGCGCCCCGTGGTCAGTCCCCCGGCAACCCCCGATACGCGGGCGTCCGACGCCGAGCGGGAACAGATCGCGGAGCGGCTGCGGGAGGCCGTCGCGGAGGGCCGGATCGACATGGTGGAGTTCGAGGAGCGCCTCGACGTCGCCTACAAGGCGCGTACGCACGGCGAGTTGGTGCCGCTCGTACGGGATCTGCCCGCGCCGGGGACGACGACGGACGTCGCCGCGCAGGCGGCGCGCGGGGTGGCGCGCGGGGTGGCGCCGGAGGCCGTGCCGGGCGGCGGTGGCTGGGCGGACCGGATCGGCCGGGAACCCGCCACGTCCAAGGGCGCGTTCGCCTTCTGGGGCGGCTTCGCCCGTAAGGGGAGGTGGACGGTGGGCCGGAAGTTCACGGCGGCCGTCTTCCAGGCGGGCGGGGACATCGATCTGCGCGAGGCGCGGTTCGAGGGCCGCGATGTGGTGATCCGGTGCTACGCGATCATGGGCGGGATGCAGGTGATCGTACCGCCGGACATGAACGTCGAGGTCAGGGGCATCGGGTTGATGGGCGGCTTCGGTGAGGTGCGCAGCGGCGAGGACGTGGAGATCAGCCCCGGGTCGCCGCGGGTGATCGTCACCGGGATCGCGCTGATGGGCGGGGTCGGGGTCGAGCGGAAGGCCACGGAGGCGGAGCGGCGGCGGCTCAAGGAGCAGCGCAAGCGGGAGAAGCTGGAGAAGAAGGCGGAGCGCAAGGAGCTGGGCGGCTGAGCGGCTGAGCGGGCCCGTGTCTCCGCTCCACTCAGCTTCACTTGGCTCCACTTATCCACAAGCCACGTCTTGTCCACAGGTCACGCCGTCCGGCATCGCGGACGGGGACAATGTGTACGAATGATGCACGGCACATACGTGGACGGGTGGAATGAACGGTGGAGCGGATGGAACGCACGGGACGCACGGATCCGGAGCGGGCGGCGGCTGAGCGCGGGGAGGAGCCCGGTGGGGCGCCCGCGGAGGGGCCCGGGGCTCTGGGGGCACCCGGCGACGGGAAGCGTGCTGCCCGTGGGCTCGGCTCCTTCTCGTACACGGCCGCCGACGAGGAGAAGCTCCGCGGCGTCCGCCGGATGAAGGCCACGGCCACCGGACTGCTGGTGCTGGTCGCGGTGGTCTTCGCCCTCGCGACCTGGGCGAAGAACTCCGGCGCGGGCGGCTGGGCGGGCTATGTCGCGGCGGCTGCGGAGGCGGGGATGGTCGGCGCGTTGGCCGACTGGTTCGCGGTGACGGCGCTGTTCCGCCGGCCGCTGGGCCTGCCCATTCCGCACACCGCGATCATCGCGAACAAGAAGGACCAGCTGGGCGCCTCGCTCGGCGCGTTCGTCGGGGAGAACTTCCTCTCGGCCGATGTCGTACGGGGCCGGCTGCGCGCCCTGGGCATCGGCCGCCGGCTCGGTACGTGGCTCGCGGAGCCCGCGCACGCCGACCGGGTCACCGCCGAGCTCTCCACGGCGCTGCGCGGCGCGCTGACCGTCCTGCGGGACTCCGACGTCCAGGCGGTGGTCGGCGAGGCGATCACCCGGCGCGCGGACGCGGTGGAGATCGCCCCCGGGATAGGGAAGACCCTCGACAAGGTCGTGGCGGACGGCGCCCACCACCGCGCCGTCGATCTGATCTGCGTCCGCGCGCACGACTGGCTGGTGGAGCACGGCGACTCCGTCATGGACGCGGTGCAGGGCGGCGCGCCCGGCTGGACGCCGCGCTTCGTCGACCGGCGCATCGGTGACCGGGTCTACAAGGAGCTGCTGCGCTTCATCACCGAGATGCGCGACATGCCGAGCCATCCGGCGCGGGGTGCCATCGACCGGTTCCTCCGCGACTTCGCCTCCGACCTCCAGTCGGACACGGACACCCGCGCGCGGGTCGAGCGCCTGAAGTCGGAGCTGCTCGCGCGTCCCGAGGTGCAGGACATCATCGCCTCGGCGTGGTCCTCCGTACGGGCCATGATCATGTCGGCGGCCGAGGACGACCGCAGCGAGCTGCGGCTGCGGGCGCGTGCGTCGCTGCTGTCCCTGGGCGCGCGGCTGGCGACGGACGAGCGGTTGCAGGGGAAGCTGGACGGCTGGATCGAGGAGGCGGCGGCGTATGTCGTCGCGACGTACCGGGGGGAGATCACATCGCTGATCTCCGACACGGTGGCGGGCTGGGACGCGGCCGACACATCGAAGAAGATCGAGGCGCACATCGGCCGTGACCTGCAATTCATCCGGATCAACGGCACGGTGGTGGGGGCGCTGGCGGGGCTGCTGATCTACACGGTGTCGCATGCGCTGGGCGGGTAGGCGCGGGCGGCGGGCCGGGGGCGGCGGGCCGGGGGCGGCGGGCCGGGGGCGGCGGGCCGGGGGCCAGGGCCAGTAAAGATTGCTGGGCGCGTGATGCGGACCCTGTCGTCCGTTCACGCGCCCAGCCACCATGGGGGAGTTGCTCTTGAGTACGGAGCGCGAGTTGGAGGTGTTCAACGGGCGCCGGATTTATTTCGCGTGCTTACGCCCCGGCGCGCCGGGTGACGGCCCAGGACGCGGCGGCTACCCCGCCCGCCACGGTGAAGACGGCGGGCCACGCGCCGACCTTCCTGGCGAGCGGGTGCGCGCCCGCGAAGGCGGCGAGGTAGGCGGCGCTCAGCCCGGCCGCCGCCTTCGTCCCGCCCGTACGGTGCCATTCGTACGCGGCGACGGCGCCCGCGGCGGCCAGTGCGGCCCCGCCGAGGGGACGCTTCTTCGTCCACCGGGCGATCGCGTAACCGCCGACGATGCCGCCCGCCGCCACGGCCGTCGCCGGGATCCTCGCTGTTGCCTCCGCCATGGCCGCCACCTTTCGTCGTCCCCGTCTGTCGCTGTCGAGCGTACGAGAAGACGGGGGACGCGACCGGGGCCGGGGCCCCGGCCCGGTTCTCAGCGCCCGGCTCGCTCCGGCTCGACGATCCGGCCGTCGCTCAGCTCCACCACCCGGTCCGCCAGATCGAGCAGCTGCGGGTCGTGCGTGGCGACGAGGGCGGTCGTGCCCTCACTCCGTACGACCGTACGCAGCAGCTCCATCACCATGAGGCCGGTATGGGCGTCCAGTTGGGCGGTCGGTTCGTCGGCGATCAGCAGGGGCGGCCGGTTCGCCAGGGCGCGGGCGAGGGCGACGCGCTGCTGCTGGCCGCCGGAGAGTTCGCCGGGGCGCTGCGCCGCGTGTTCGGTGAGGCCGACGAGGGCCAGCAGCAGCGCCACCCGCTCCTCGCGCTCGCGCGGATCGGCTCCGCGCAGCCGCAGCGGCACCCCGACGTTCTCGGCCGCCGTGAGGATGGGGATCAGGCCGAAGGACTGGAAGACGAATCCGACGCGGTCGCGGCGGAGTTCCAGGAGGCCGCTCTCGCCGAGTTCCGAGAGATCGGCGCCGTCGACGACGATCCGGCCCCGGTCCGGCGAGTCCAGGCCGCCGACCAGATTGAGCAGTGTGGTCTTTCCGGCACCGGACCGCCCCTTGAGGGCGACCAGTTCACCCCGCGCGATATCGAGGGAGGTGCCGCGCAGCGCGTGGACGGCGGTGGGACCGCTGCCGTACGAACGGTGCAGGCCCTCGGCGCTGACCATAGGTCCGCCGCCGGACGGGTGCGCGCCGGTCTCCTCCGTCATGGATTTCCGCGTCATGGACTTCTGCGGTGTGGACTTCTCCGTCATGGGCGCTTCCCCCGCGCGTTGTCGCCTGTGATTGCCGGCCCGGCCACACTATGCGCGGGCACGGGGAGGGTGGAAGCCGTTGCCGGACAGGCGAGTTGGTGCACCTGGGCAACCGGATCGATGTGTGTTTGGCTGAACGGGGACCGACGGGGGAGATGCCAAAAGGGAGACGTCGAGACGTCGAGACGTCAAGACGCCAAAGGGAGACGTCGAGGACAGCCGTTCCGGTCGAACGGTGCACGGGGTGTCGGGGGACGCGTGACGGGGTTCGTTTTTCTGCGTGCGACGGGGCAGCGGCTGCTGCTGGCCGCCGCGCTGCTCGCGGTGGCACTGACCACCTGCGTACTCGCCTCCCTCACCGCGTTCTCCAGCTCCGTCGGGGACACCGCGCTGCGCGAGACGCTGCGCGGCCGGGACGCCGCCTCCGCCGTTCTCGTCATCGGCGCGGACATTCCGGCGGAGCGCCGGGACGCGGCGGAGAAGGCCGTGGTCCGGGGCGCGTGGGAGACATTCGACGGACTGCCCGTGACCGTACGGAAGCTGGAGCGCTCGGGACCGTACGCGCTGCCCGGACCGCTCCGGACGTCCTCCAAAGCCCCGGCGTCGTCGGCGGACGGGGACAAGCCGGACCTGACCCACCTCGCCGCGCTGGACCGCTCCCGGATCACGCTGGTGGCGGGCGAGCTGCCGGGGCCGGCCAGTGTGGCTGGTGCCGTTCCCGTGGCCCTGCCCGAAGAGGCCGCCCGGCGGCTGGAGTTGGCCCCGGGCGCGACGATCGCGCTCACCGACCGGCTGACCGACGACCGGCTCACGGTCCGGATCACCGGTATCTACAAGGCCACCGACCTCACCGATCCGTACTGGCGGCTGGACGCGCTCGGCGGATACGGCGTCCGCGAGGTCGACTTCACCACCTACGGCCCGCTCCTCACGGACGCGTCCGTCCTCGCCACCGGACAGGTCGCCCCCTTCGGCACCGGCTGGCTGGCCACCGCCGACTTCCGGGGCGTCACCACCGGCCGGATCGACGCCCTGCGCGACGCGGCCACCCGCGTCCCCGAGCGGCTGCGCGAGGATCCGGCGCTCGGCGGCGGCGCGACGGTGAGCACCGCGCTGCCGTCCCTGCTCGACCGGACCGAGCGGGGGCTGCTGGTGGCCCGCTCCACCCTGGTGATCGTCGCGCTGCAACTGCTGCTCCTCGCCGGGTACACACTGCTGCTGGTGGCCCGCTCGCTCGCCACGGAACGGGCCGGCGAGACCGGCCTGTTGCGCGCGCGTGGCGCATCGCGCGGCCGGCTCGCCGCACTCGCCGCGACGGAGGCACTGCTGCTGGCACTCCCGGCGGCCCTCTGCGCCCCGCTGCTCGCGGGCCCGCTGACCGGGCTGTTCGCGCGGCGGTCCGTGGGGCAGTCCGGGCAGTCGTCCGCGCTCGGCGGCGGCTTCCCCGAGTGGCAGGTGTGGTCCGTCTCGGCGGTGGTCGCGCTCTGCTGCGCGGCGGTGGTCGTCCTGCCCGCCCTGGCCGGGACCGGCGGGGCAGGCGGGGCGGGCGGGACGGTGGGAGGCGCGCGCGGCCGGCTCGCCGCCCTGCCCGCACCCGTACGGGCGGGCGCGGACATCGGGCTGCTGCTCATCGCGGCCCTGGCCTACTGGCAGTTGGACCGCCGAACAGCCGCGGGCACGGCGGGGACGGCGGGGACGGGCGTGCTCGGCAGCGACCGCGAAGGCCGCCTTGGCATCGATCCGCTGCTCGCCATGGCGCCCGCGCTGGCACTGCTCGCCGGTACGGTGCTCACGCTGCGGCTGCTGCCTCCCCTGACGGGACTCGCCGAGCGGCGTGCCGCGCGCGGCCGTGGGCTGCCCGCCGCGCTGGCGGCCCACCGCCTGGGCCGCCGGTCGCTGCGCGGCGCCGGTCCCGTACTGCTGCTGGTGCTGGCCGTCGCGACGGGCCTGCTCGCCCTTGGCCAGAGCGCGTCGTGGGACCGGTCCCAGCGCGACCGGGCGGACTTCGCCACGGGCGCTTCGGTACGTGTCCTGGACGGCAGGCCCGCCGACCCCGGTCAGGCCGGCCTCTACGCCTCGCTGCCCGGCGTACGGCAGGCGGCGCCCGCCCACCGTACGGAGGCGGGCCTGTCCGGCGGGCTGACCGCGACCGTACTCGCGCTGGACACGGCACACGCCGAGGAACGGCTGCTGCTGCGCCCCGATCTGGCCGACGAACCGGCGGAGACGCTGGTGGGCGGGCTGGCGGACCCGTTGGCAGGGCCGGGAAGGCCGTCGGACACCGCGGACCGTACCGGGATCGTGCTGCCCGCCGACGCCCGCCGGCTCTTCCTCGACGTACGGATAATCGATGTACGGATAATCGATGTACGGAGAACGGCCGGGAAGGGCGCGGGGCTCGCGCCCGTGCTTCAGGTGGTGGTCGAGGACCGGTACGGCCTTCCGTACCGGATCGGCGCCGGACCGGTGCCCGTCGACGGGCGGCTCCACCGGGTCGCCGTCGACCTCGACCGGACCGCGTCGGACACCCGCGCAGCCCCGGCCGGGCCGCTCCGCGTGACCGGGCTGCGGCTCGGCGGGACCGCCCCGGACGGGAAGGCCGAGCGGCACCGGCTGAGCGTCGAACAACTGCTGGTCACGGGTGGTGCGGAGGGCGGCGCGCGCTCAGGAACCGCGCCTGCTCCCGTGCCCGTACCCGTGCCCGTCCCCGTACCCGTACCGGACGGAACGCGGTGGCGCGGCAGCGCAGCGGTGCCGGAGGGCACCGGGACACAGGACAGCGGCGAGCGCGCGCGGGTCGTCCCGGAGCCGGCCTTCACGTACTCGACAGGGCGGGCGCAGAACGGCGAGACCGGTTACTTCTCCGTCCGGCTCGACGCCGTGGGAGCCGATTCCGACGCGGACGACGCCGCTGCCCACGCCGACGCCGCCCCGGAGCGGATCGCGGCCGTCGCCACCGACGGCTTCCTGCGCGCCACCGGAGCCAAACGCGGCGACAGCGTCGATCTGACGCTGGCGGGGGAACAGGTGCGCGTGACCATCGTGAAGACCGTACGGGAGCTGCCGACGGCCGGCCCGGCGGCGGAGATGGACGCGGGCGCGGAGACGGAAGCGGGGGCTGACGCCGGGGCTGAAGCCATTGCCAACGCCGGCGCCGACGAGAGCGCACGGACCGCCGGTGCGCTGCTCGTCGATCTGCGGGCCGTCAACGCCGCCGTCGCCGACCGTGCCGACCGCGCGCTCCTGCCCAACGAGTGGTGGCTGAGCACCGCCCCCGGCGCCGCCGCGCAGGTCGCGTCCGCACTGCGCGACCGCGCGGACGGCACCGGGCCCGGCCGGGTGCTCGTACGGGACGAGACGGCGGCCGGACTGCTCGGTGATCCGCTCGGCGACGGGCCGCGCGCGGCGCTGATCGCCGTCGCTATGGCGGCTGCCGCGCTCGCCGCCGTGGGGTTCGCGGTCGGCGCCGCCGCCTCCCTGCGCGAGCGGACCGCCGAACTCGCCGTCCTGCGCGCCCTCGGAGCGCCCCGCCGGAGCCTCGTCCGGCTGGTCGTGATGGAGCAAGGGGTCCTGATCGGCATCGGTCTGACCGTCGGCGTGGGCCTCGGCGCGCTGCTGACGCGGGCGCTCGTACCGCTGACCGTACTGACCTCGCGGGCCGACCGGCCCGTGCCCCAGGTGCTCGTGGAACTTCCGCTGTCCCAGGCGGCCCTGTTCCTCGCGGGCGTCGCGGCCGTGCCCCTGCTGATCGCCGCGGCCCTCGCCGCCCGACGCGGCGCCGACCTCGCGGTCGAGCTCCGCCACCAGGGGGACCACTGATGGCAGGCGACGTATGTACAGATGACGCACGCAGGGACGACGTGGACGGCGTGGAGGACGTGGAGGAGGCGGACGACGTGGAGGACGTACGTCCCGGGCGCGCCGTGGCGCCATGGGTGCGGACCCGGCTGCGTACGGCCCCCGGCGCCGCCGCCGCCCTCGGGGCGCTCGTCCTGCTCACGGCCGTCCTCGCCGCCGCCTTCCCGAGGGCCGTCGACGCGTACGAGGGCGAAGGGCTGCGGCGCGAGATCGCAGGCGCCCCTGTGACCGGCACTGTGCTGCAACTGACCGCTCCCCAGGCGGGCCTGGAGCTGCCCGAGGACGCCAGGGTGGCCGCGATGCGCCCCGACGCGCTCGACGCCGTGTACCGGCGGGCGCTGGCGAGGCTGGCGGACCCGCTGCGCGTCGACCTCACCCAGTCGGCGTACGGGGTACGCACCGGCGAGCCCCTGATCGGTACGGACCGCTGGCTGCCGCGTCCTGACGGGCTCCCGCCCCGGTTCACGCTGGCCACGCAGTCGGAGCTGGCCGCCCACGCCACCGTACGGAGCGGACGGCTGCCGTCCGCGTCGTCGTCCGCGTTGTCCTCCGCGTCCGCGTCCGGGAACTCACAGCCGCAGGAGGTGGAGGCCGCAGTCACCACGGCGACCGCCCGCCAACTGCGGCTGCGCGTCGGCACCGTACTGGCCCTGAACGACTTCGGCGGGGCCCCGGCCCTCTCCGTACGGATCACGGGCATCGTCGAACCCCGCCGCCCGGACGGCAGTTACTGGGCCGTCGAACCGCTCCTGTGCACCCCGGGGCTGACCGCGACGGCGTCCAAGCCGCCGGAGTACCGCTGGGAGGCGGGGCTCCTGCTGGCACCCGGCGCCGCGCCCGCGCTCCTCGGCACACGTACGGACGCCGAGAAGTACTGGCGCTTCGCCCCCGACACCGAAGGGCTGACGGCGGCCGACGCCCCGGCGCTCGTACGGCGGATCGCGTCCCTCGAAGACGGCCCGGGACTGCTGCGGATGCGGGAGATCGCGGGCGGGAACGCGGAGGTGGAGAGCGGTCTCGGCGCGGTCGTCGGCTCCCATCTCGCGACCCGCGAGGAGATCGCGCGCATTGTCGTCGTCGCGGCCGTCGGGGCGGGCACGGTCGCCGCGGTCGTCCTCGCGATGGCCGGCGGCCTGATCGCCACGGGCCGCGCCGCCGAACTCGCCCTGCTGCGTGCGCGCGGCGGCTCCCTGCCCGGCATCGGCGGACGGCTGCTCGCCGAGACCGCCGTGATCGTGCTGCCCGCCGCCGCGGCCGGGCTGCTGCTGGCGGTGCTCCTGGTGGACGGGAGCGGCGGCGGAGGCGGGGCGCGCCTGCTGCCCGCCGTGTACGGCGTGGCCGCCGTCGCGCTGATCGCCTGCGCGGCGCTGCCGGTCCGCGCCGTACTGCCGCTGCGCAGGGCGCGCGCGTACGGGGACCGCGACGACCTCGCGGCGACGCGGCCGAGCCGGCGCCGTACCGTCGCGGAACTGACGCTGCTGCTCCTGGCCGCCGCCTCCGTCGTCGCGCTGCGCGGGAGAGGTACGTCCGGGTCTTCGGGCGGGTCGGGCGACCTGCTGGTGAGCGCGGCTCCCGTGCTGGTCGCGCTGATCGCCGCGTTCGTCCTCGTACGGCTGTATCCGCTGCCCCTGCGGTACGCGGTGCGCCCGGTGGCGCGCCTGCGCGGGGTGGTCGGTTTCCTGGCGCTGGCGCGCGCGGGCCGCTCGTCGTCGTCGGCGGCTACGGCACCACTGCTGGCGCTGCTCATCGCGCTGACGACGGCGGCGTTCGGCGGTTCCGTACTGGCGGGGATCACGGACGCGCGCGACCGGGTCGCGCTGCTGGCGGTGGGCGCGGACGCGCGGATCTCCACGCCGGGCGACGGCGTGCCGCTGCCGGCCGGTGCGGAAGGGGCGGTGCGGCGGGTGGCGGGCGTACGGGAGGTGACGGCCGTACGGATCGAATCGGCGAGGCTGGAGAAGATACCGGCGGCCGAGTTCGAGTCCGAGTCAGCGTCAGCGTCAGCGTCCTCGGCCGAGAGGGAGAAGCCGGTCACGGTGATCGGCGTGGAGCCGGACTCGTACACCAGGCTGGCCCGGCAGCAGGAGCTGGGAGCGTTCCCGGCGGGGTCCCTGAAGGCGGGGGCGCCGAAAGCCGGAGCCCCGAAGGCGGGCGACGGCCGGGGCGGGGTGCTCGACGCGGTGGCGTCCCCGGCCGTTGCCGAGCGGCTGGGCACCGGGCCGCGGCGGATCGTCCTGCCGGAGGGCGAGGTCACCGTCCGGATCACGGCGGTCCGGTCCGGTACGCCGGCCGCTCCCCGCGCGGAATTCCTGCTGGTGGACGCGGTGGGCCTGCCGGCGGCGGAACCGACGACGCTGCTGGTCACGGGAGACGGCCTGGACGGAGGGAAGCTGAAGGCGGCGGCGACGCCACAGGACAAACCTCAGCCTCCGGCTCAGGCTTCGTCCTCAGCCTCAGCCTCAGCCTCGGCTCCGGAAGTGAGCCTGCTGAGCGCGGAACGGGCGGCGTTCACCGCGTCGCCGCTTCAGTCGGGGGCCGAGCGGATCTACGCCGTAGCCGTACTGGCCGGTGCGGTGTACGCGGTCATCACCCTCCTTCTCTCCTTCCTGCACTCCACGCGGGAACGGACCGCTCTGCTGGCCCGGCTGCGCACCATGGGCCTGGGCAACCGTCAGGGCCGCCTGCTGCTGGGCCTGGAGGCGCTGCCACAGGCGCTGCTCGCGGCGGGAGGCGGCGTCCTCGTCGGCTGGGCCACGGTCCGGCTGCTGGCTCCCGGTATCGATCTGGCGCAGCTCGCCGTGGGATCCGGGGCCGGGCCGGGGGCCGGGTTCGGGAGCGGGGCCCCGGCGGGTGGTGTGTCGCTGAGTACGGATGTGTGGTCACTGGTGCTGCCGGCGGTCGGTGTGCTGGTCCTGGCGGGGGTGGTGGCCGCCGGGCAGGCGTGGTGGGCGGGCAGACGCGGATCGATGACGGAGCTGAGGGTGGGAGACACGAGATGACGGACCGCGAACCACCGAATTCCACCCGCCCGCCCTCGCCCCCCACCCTCACCGAGCTGGAACGGAGGGCGGCGGCGCACCGGGACCGTCCCTCGTACGGGCATGACGCGCTGATCACCTGTGACCGGCTGGTCCGTGTCTTCACCACGGACGGTGTTGAGGTGCAGGCGCTCCAGGGGCTCGATCTCACGGTGCGGGAGGGCGAGCTGATGGCCCTGGTCGGCGCGTCAGGCAGCGGAAAGTCGACGCTGATGAACATCCTCGCGGGCCTGGACGTCCCCACCGCGGGCGCGGCCAGGGTCGCGGGCCGGGATCTGCTGGCGATGGACGCGAAGGTGCGGTTGAACTACCGCCGTGAGGTGGTCGGTTTCGTCTGGCAGCAGACGAGCCGCAATCTCCTCCCGTATCTGACGGCACGCCAGAACGTCGCACTGCCGATGCAGTTGCTGGGGCGGGGCGGCGTCCGGCGGAGCGCGGCGAAGGGGGAGCGGACGAAGGAGCTGCTGGCGATGCTCGGCGTCAGCGACTGCGCCGACCGCCGCCCGAGGCAGCTCTCCGGAGGGCAGCAGCAGCGCGTCGCGATCGCGGTCGCGCTGGCCAACTCGCCTTCCGTGCTGCTCGCCGACGAACCGACCGGCGAGCTGGACTCGGTGACGGGCGAGGAGGTCTTCGCGGCGTTCCGCCGGGCGAATGAGGAGCTGGGGACGACGATCGTGATCGTCACGCACGACCAGGCGGTCGAGAGCGAGGTCCGCCGTACGGTGGCGATCCGCGACGGCAGGACTTCGTCCGAGGTTCTGCGGCGTACGGAGATTGACGCGGAGGGCCAGGAGTCGGTGGTGGCGCGGGAGTACGCGATGCTGGACCGGGCCGGGCGGCTCCAGCTGCCGACGGAGTACACGGCGGCGCTGGGCATGGAGCAGCGGGTGATGCTGGAGCTGGAGCAGGACCACATCCAGGTATGGGCGGACGGGGCGGACGGGGCGTACGGCGGGGCGAGCGAGGAACGCACCTGAGGACACAAGAGATTGTGACGGTGGGTGAGTGGATGTCGGAAAGGGAGTGTGAGGCGGGCACAGACACCTCATGACGGAAACACCCAAGCCCACCGAGACCCCCCGCACCCCGACGATCCGCACCCCGACCACCCGTGCCACATACCTCCGAAAAACGACCGCCGACGAGGCGATCGCCCACCTCTCCCGTACGCAGCAGCGGCTGGCGAGCAGCCGTCAACTGCGGGCAGCCGGTCTCTCGGCCGGCACCGCCGCGCGCAGGTGCAGGCCGGGCGGCCCGTGGCAGCGCCCGCTGCCGGGGGTGGTCCTGATGCAGACGGGAGAACCGACGCCGCGCCAGAGGCTGCTGGCGGCGGTCCTCTACGCGGATAACGGCAAGGGCGCCGACGCCGAAGCCGACGCGGAAGCCCGCGACGCCCGCGACGCCCGCGACGCCCGCGACGCCCGCGACGCCCGCGACGCCCGCGACGCCCGCGACGCCCGCGACGCCCGCGACGCCCG